>DASSJT010000110.1:0-64711 GCA_035691065.1 Dermatophilaceae bacterium | reverse complement strand
GAGGAAGGACCACGTCCAAGACGGCCCGGCAGGCGCGCTCCGCCTCGGCGCGGTCGACAATGTCCCGATCTACGCAGTATGCCGTGCTGCCTCTGCTCACGAGCCAAGCGTGACCGGCCGAGCACTCCGAGACCAGCACATGAACGTCCCCTTCTGCCGCTGGATCGGTCGTGCCGCGATCCTCGCGATCCCATCACGGGACGCATCAAGCGAATGTGGTTGGTTCAACGGGTCAGCCGGAGTCGCGCCTGAGTTGAACGTACTTCCATCCGGCCCAGCAGAGTTGGAGCACGGCGACGGGTCCGACGGACCACAGCAACCAGAACGCCGTGCCATGAGAGGTGGACGCCGGTCGAGTAACGATCACTCCCCAGACAGCCAGGATGAACGCACTGACGGCCATCTCCAGCAGCCGTTTGCGCTTCTTCTCGGCAAGGCTGAGCTCAGGCACAGTGGGAGGGTAGGCCAAGGTCGGCGGCGACGCTCGGGCCGTGGCTTCCACTTTGTCGACCCGCTTGCCCGCCTACTCAACCCAAGGCGCAGGACGGCAGTCCATAGTCCAACCCGCGCATGTACAGCGCTGCGCGCCGACTGGTGATGGCATCAGTAGCGCCCGATACAAGTCACTCGCGCAAGTGGCGGTCGACAACAGCGCGCAAGTCCGGGTCGTACCCCGTGTGTCCACCCAGAAACCGATCCAAACCCAGGAGGTCGGTGTACATCAGGAGTCGCGCGTGAGGGCCAATCAGGGGTGCCACTTCGCCCACCGCATCGTCCAGCAGGCCCGGGAGAGCCCAGCGGTGAGAAGTCTGGGGCGAGCAACCGCAAGAGGTCGTCGAGGATGAACTGAATCCTCCAGTCGAAGGTCATACGCGGCACGAACGCCCACCGCAGCACGTCGAATCCGGCAGCAAGGCTGATCCTCCCCTGCGCTGCCGAGAACGAGGCGGGCTTGGGACTGACCATGTCCCATACCCTCAGGGCGGTCACCATGTGCCTGGAGGAGTACGGGACCCTGATGTCAAGATCCGTCACTCGACTCCATGGCTGGTCAGCGACCCTTGCGCCGTTCTGGAAGGCCTTGATCCCACCGCCATCGAAGGTCACCTGGGTTCGAGAATCCGCTGAGGACCAGAGAACCCTTTCCGAGTTCGTCACCCAGGGGACAGGCAGCGAATCAGGCAGCACACCCGCCAACGTACTAACCCCTCCGACGGGGCCTGGCGCGACCACGCGGGGAGGGAACCAGCGGTCATCAGACCATGCCGCAGTCCAAGGGGCCACGCCGATCAGCGCCCGCAGACCCCTGGACCTGACCTTGTGTGTGTCATCGCGCAGATGGTCAGCCGAGTCTGGGGAGTCACCTCGCTGCCTCCTGGCGCAGCAGACCCCGAGCAGGCGCAGGACTCCGATGGTCCCGGCCATGACGCCTGCACAAGGAAATTCCGCACCGGAACATGCAGTCTGCCGGGCCTAAGACGCTGATGAGCGCGGGGACGGAGAATCGTGTCCGAACCAGCGGCGCACCCCAGGGCAGGCGTCTGGGACGACCCCGCGTATGCCCGACCGCCGCCGGCCGTGCGCGCCTGAGAATCGGCGTCAGTAGACGTCTCGGACTGCTCGCGGCGAGATCGGTCGGGTTCAGCGCGGCTCACGCCGGGGCCCCTATTTGCCAGCAGGCCCACTCGTGCCGCGATTCAGGTGGTGGGGTGACCGCCGATTGGCGGACTAGTGAGGACCGTGGGCACGTACTCGAGCAGCTGGGGGGTGCCGCCGCACTGGGAGGGTACGGGCTGTCCGGTATGCCGTCTCGGTGCCCGGGATAGGGCGGTGACGAGCCTTCCGGATCCGACCGGGCAGCACCCAGATGCCAAGAAGCCACCAAACCGGCCCGACCCCGCTTGTCGATGGGCTGTCGGCCTAGTGCGTACTGCCGTAATTCGTGATGACGGTTGCCGCCGTGGACCGACCATTGCCAAGCCCAGTCCACTTCTCCTTCAGACACTTGGCACACCGGATGTAGGTTTCTCCGTCGCTGGTCTTGGCCAGCTCCCAGTGATGCCGCAGCCCGGTCCGGCACAGCGGTGGCTTGCGTGGTGTGGTCATGGCGTTCTCCTTCCGTCCGGACCCGCCAGCGACCTGCTGCGGCCCCGAGTCGTTCGGAGAATCTGAGTCCTGGGGGCGAACCGGCGCGGGTCCCTCTTCGGTAACGGTGCGCCGCGCGGCGAGCGCGGGGGCAGGGGACGAAGTCCCGGGCTGATACCCCGGCGCCCACGGAGACGTGCGTTGCTCGGTGGACCGCTGGTTCGCGCCGTATCCGAGCATGAGTTCCAAGGGGCCCTACCCGGTCGGCGATCAGGAATGCCCGCCGGATGGCGCCGCAGGCCAGAAACTCTCCTTGGAGGGGGTGATCATGTCGGAGGTCACGCCTTCTGTTACGCGGAGGACCGCGCCTGGCTCATGCCGATCGGCGGGAGCCTTCAACGCGGGGTCCAGGCGCTCATACTGGCGAGATGGGCACGGGGACGGCAATCAAGATCCAGACGGGCCGCGGCTGGATGCCGGCATACTGCGCGGTGCCGCGCGCGTCCCCTCCCTGGCCGGGTGTCGTGGTGGTTCACGACTTCGCCGGGATGAGTCACGACCTTCGCGCCCCGGCGGACTGGTTGGCCAGCGAGGGTTTCCTTGCGGTCGCACCGGACCTTTATTACTGGGGCAGCCGCCTGAGCTGCCTGCGCACCATCATGCGCGACCTGGGCGAGCGTCGGGGCAGGGGTTTTGACGACATTGAAGCCGCCCGAGCGTGGCAACGGGGGCACGACGGCTGCAGCGGGCGCATCGGCGTCATCGGCTTCTGCATGGGCGGCGGGTACGCCCTCGCGCTGGCCCCGAACCCCGGGTACCGGGCGGCGAGCGTCGACTACGGCGGATGCCCTTCGGACGCCGAGACCTGGCTGCCGGACGCGCGCCCGATCGTCGGCAGCTTCGGCGGCGCCGACCGTACGCCGCTGGGCGCCGGCGCCGGAAGGTGTCTGGACCGGGTGCTCAACGACAACGGCATCCCGCACGACGTGAAGATCTACCCGGGTGTCGGTCACGGCTTCATGAACGATCACGACCCAGCCGACACCACCCTGCTGTTGCGGTTCCTCGCCCGCATCTCAGGCACGAAGTACAACGAACAGGCAACCCAGGACGCCCGCCGGCGAATCCGCGCCTTCTTCGACACACACCTTCAAGAGGAACCGGGATGAGTGCGCCGTCGCCACCACCGCCTGAACAGAGTCCCGCCGATGCAGCCGGCAAGTGGGGTGACTGTCAACTGCTCATGGATCAGTTCCTGCCAAGATACGACCTTGCCGTCGTGCACGCCGACGTCCTCCGGGCACCGCCGGCCCAGTGCTATGCGGCGGCTAGCGAGCTGGACCTCTTTCACGCCCCACTGGTTCGGACCCTGCTCGGCATTCGGGCACTGCCGCAGCGTGTGGTGGGCACTCTAAGGGGACGCGGGAAGACAACCACCCTCGAGACATCCCGACGCACGTTCCGGCTCAAGGACATGCTTGATCTGGGTTGGATCATGCTCGGCGAGACCCCGGGTGTGGAGATGGTCCTAGGCCAGGTCAGCCGCCCCTGGAAGGCGGTCGCGGCCGCCACCCGCGCACCGGCCACGCCCGAGCAGTTCACGAGCTTCGATGAGCCTGGTTTCGCCAGGATCGCCACCAGCCTCAGGATCGATCCGTACGGGAACGACTCGTCCATCCTGACGATGGAAACACGAGTCGCCATCACGGACGACGAGAGCCGCCGCCGGTTCAGGCTCTACTGGCTGCTGATTGGCCCCTTCAGCTCTCTCATCCGTCGGATGGCGTTGCGCCTGCTTGCGGCTGAGCTTCGCCGGTCGGCTCCTGGCAAGCCACACGATGGTGGAGTCGGGTCGTGAAACCCGCCTATTCGGAGGGGCCCCCGGCTGCGCGTGGGTCATCGCCCGTCGAATGGAGTCGACACGACGCCGGCCGTGTACCCAACCTCTCGGGACAAGCACCTATTGGGCCGGGACGGCGTAGTAGGAGAAACGCAGCTCGAGTCCGTGCTCACGCCCGGCAGTGGTCAGTGGCTGCCCCAGCGACTCTGGCCTCCACACCCACGGGCGGACATGGTGTCGGGCTGATTCTGGGGCCTCGAGGCGGATGAGGTTCCGGATTTCCAGGCGGAGGTCGTGCAGTTCCTGGGCACCCTGCGCTGGGTAGTCGAGTGCACGCTGGGCGTGGTCCTTGGCGGTCGCATCCACGATCCCAAGCGCCTCGGTGAGTGGGTCCCGGGGGATCTCGGCTGGGGCAGGCGTGCCGGTGAAGGCGTTGCGCCACTCCGTCCACGGGGTGGCCAGTGCGCTGAGCGCCTCCTGCACCACCTCGAGGTACCCCCGGACCCGCGGGTCTTCGGTTGCTCCCCAGGCCTGGTTGTAGAGGGGAAGAACGTCCTCCCAGGTGAGGTGCACGTAGCGCTGGCCGGTCCTGAGCTCCGGTGCGGGCTTGACCAGGGGCCCGGTCAGGTAGGTGATGTCGATCGCCCGTCCCGGGTAGTGGTGGCAGGCCAGGTCGATGTAGTGCGGGATCTGGTTTGTCCGGTGGCTGCCCGGCTCGGTCTTGAGCTCGATGATCCAGACCCGGTCATCGAAGAGCAGTGTCCAGTCCGGGGAGGCCGATAGCTCGTCGTCGTGGCGTTTGGGCATGGTGATCTCGTCGATGAAGACCGGGGCCGTCGGCCAGGAGCTGGTCCCGAACGACAGGCGGTCCAAGGCCTTGAAGAAGCCGGCACCCTGTTCGGTGAGGGTGTTCCGCGTGCCCCATTTGGGGTAGGTTCCGCCGACGAGCAGGGTGGTGGTCAGGGTCTGGCAGAACACCTCCCGCCCATCCTTGCTGCGACGCAGGTACGCAAGCGGGTCCTCGAACAACATGAGTCCCAAGGTGCCAGATCCGGCTGGCACTCCTCCTGGCCGACGTGAGAACCGATCTCACCATGATCGCGTCGATAAGCGCTGCGGCGTATGCCGGCTGCCGGCGCGCTATGCCCGGTCAGGCCGTGCCGGTATGTGCCCACCGCGGCTGCAGGCCCCCGGGCACAGCCACCTGGAAAGCTCCCGCGAACATGACCGCTGCGAAGATCGCGACGCCACCCAGGGTGGTGACAAGTTTCCCCAGCGGCCCCAGGCGCCTGGCCTAAGGCTCCAACGGGCGGGTGAACAGGTTGCCTTCCTCGAACTCGCGCGTGAACTTCCTGGCGCTCAGCCACTTTTCCGGGTCCGCGACTGGCTCCTGGGTCCGACCCGCCTGCAGCGCCTCCGCGAGCGTGGCGAAGACCTGGTCCTCCACCGTCAGGGGCATCGATGGCGCTCCGCCGCGGGCCCGGGTCTCCAGGTCGGGGTCGAACAGAGCGCTCGCTGTGATCCCCAGGTCTGGGCCTACGTATCGCACCCGTCGGTGCACGTAGGTGCCGCCGCGGCGACGGATAATCACGGCGATCTCCACCACGGCGGGCTCCAGCCGGCTGCGCCGTAACTGCACGATCTGGGCCATGTCCTCCAACGGCTCTGCGGCCGGCTCGGACTTCGACCGCAGAGGCGCCTCCCGAAGGTCCGACGCAGAGGGCTGCCACCCCGGCTCCGCCGCCTCGTCCGGGACCGGAAGGCCCAGGCAGGCACCGCGCAGCCGCCGCAGCGCCGCCACGGCCTGGTCCAACGACCCGCCCTGATACCGCGGCCCGCGGGGGAACAGCGACTCGATTTCGCCGCGGTCGGTTCGGAAGCACACGACCCACTGGGTCGGGACGGTGTGGTTACCCGGGACGGACACCTCCAGGCCGATGTCCTGCACCTGACCCCACGCGAGGGCGTGCGAGCGGAACAGGTTCTTGACCCTGACCCCGTCCCGGTCCGCGCGGATGCCGCACGCCGCCACGCGCACAGCTCCCCACACCAGCAGGGCGGTGGCCGCACCCAAGCCCAGCGCTCCGAGGTAGCCGACCCACCAGGCTTGCCTCCACAACAGAGCGGCAGCGACGGCGCTGAGCAGGCCGAAGGCGGCCAGGTAACCGGAAAGCCGGTACAGCCGGGCTCCTTTGAGAATGAGCGGTTCTGTGACACTCGCGTCCGCTGCCATGCCCTGCCCCTCCGGGCCGTTCTCCGCATCGGTCGACGAGCCCAGACTGACAGAATCTCGCCCCCAGCACCGCGGAACAGCTCAACTGCCGACCATCGGATTGCCCAGGAGCGGTCGCCACGATCGGCCTCGGCGACCACACGCGAGAGCAAGGCGGAGGTGGTTCTGATTGGTGGGTCGCCGCGCCGTCCATGAGAGCGGGCAAGAGAGGTGCTCGGCGGGCCTAGGGCGCGGTCGCCGGCAGCGAACTCGGGCATTCGTTTGAACGCACGCTTGGAGAAGCTCCTCAGGTGGGTCGTGGGCAGTTGTCCGGGGTGGCCGGATCGGACGAACAAGCGCACCCCGGGCGCACGCTGACCCTGCCTTCGCCGTGGGGTGGGTCGCAGCGGCGCGCGGTTGACTGCCTCATGGTCCGGGAGTTGATTCAGCCTCAGCCTTTGCGACCTGGTGACCGGGTCGCGGTTCTGTCGCCGTCGTGGGCGGCGCCGGGGGCCTATCCGGCGGTGCATGAGCAGGCGATGCGCCGGCTGCGTGAAGTGGTGGGGGTGGAGCCGGTCGAGTTTCCCAGCACGCGTCGCCAGGGCTCGGCAGCGGCGCGGGCACACGATCTGAACGCGGCGTTCGCTGACCCCTCGATCTGTGCCGTCTTGGCCACGATCGGAGGGGATGACCAGATCACCGTGCTGCCTGGGCTGGATCCGGAGCTGCCTCGGCGCGATCCGAAGCTCTTCGTCGGCTACTCCGACAACACCAACCTGCTGAACTGGCTCTGGTTCCACGGGGTCGCCTCGGTGCACGGGGGTTCGACCCAGGTTCACCTCGGACCCGGCCCGGCGGTCGATGAGCCTCATCTCAGGTCGCTGCGGGCCGCCCTGTTCGGCGGGGACATCACCCTGGAGGCCGTGGAGCGCAGTCGGGACATCGGCATCGCGTGGGACGACCCGGCTGCCCTGACCGAACTGGCACCCGACGAACCGGCTGAGCCGTGGACCTGGTCCGGCCCGGCCAGGCGTGTGGTCGGCCCAACGTGGGGCGGCAACCTGGAGGTGTTGACCTGGACGCTGGCGGCCGGCCGGTGGGTCCTGCCCAACCAGGCTTATGCCGGATGCGTCCTGGTGCTCGAGACCTCCGAGGAGCGCCCACCGCCGCGGGAGGTGTACCGGATGATGCGCAACCTGGGCGAGCGGGGGTTGCTGGGTGCCTTCCCCGCCCTGGTCTGGGGTCGGCCACCAGCCGGTGACCGCGACCACCGCCCCACCACCGAGCAGGTCCGCGCCCTGCGTGCGGCCAACCGCGAGGCGGTGCTCCGGGCGGTGGGCGAGTACAACCCGGGCATGGTGGTGGTCCTGGACGTCGACTTCGGTCACACCATCCCGCAGTGGGTGCTGCCGTACGGCGGCCGGATGAGCGTCGACGCGGCTAACCAGCGCATCGAAGCGCATTACGGACCGTGAGGAAGGTGGTCGGTGCGCCGCCGGTCGCCGGTTGACCCGCGGTGTGCCCGCGGTCATAGTGCGCACATGGGGCCTGTTGGCAGGCTGTGGGGCCGCGAGGAGGAACTGCGTCAGGTGGCCGAGGCCATCGCCCGACGGGCGCCCCTGGTCCTGGTGGTCGGGGATGCCGGGATCGGGAAGACAAGCCTGGTCCAGCGGGCGTTGGGTGAGGCGCGGGCCGGCGCGATGGCCGTGCTGGGTGGGTGCCTGTCGCTGGCGGAGAGCCTGCCGCTGCTGCCGTTCGGCGAGGCGCTGCGCGGGCTGGACGCCCCGTCGGTGGCTCGGGGGCTGTCGGGACTGCCGGCCTCGCTTCGTCCGGCGCTGTTGCCGCTGCTGCCCGCGGCGGGGACCGGACCGGCGGCCGGGGTGGAGGGTGAGGAGCGCGGCGGGTGGGAGCAGGCGCGGCTGTTCTTCGCCGTGGCGGCGTTTCTGCGCCCGCTGGCCGCCACGTCACCGGTGGTGATCGCGATCGAGGATCTGCACTGGGCGGATCCGATGACCCTGGACCTGCTGACCTACCTGGTGGCCGGCACGGGCACCGGGGTCACCCTGGTGGCGACGATCCGCGGCGACGAGGCCCCGCTGCCGGATGCGGTGGCCGCGGCGATGGGAGAGCTGCGCCGGTCCGCGAGCACGGTGACGGTCGAGCTGGGCCCGCTGCCGCGGGCCGCCGTGGTCGACCAGGTCATGGGCCTGCTGGGGCGCCCCCCGCCGCCGGACTTCGTCGACGAGCTGGTCGCCCGTGGCGGGGGCAACCCGTTCTTCACCGAGCAGCTGGTCTCCCACGCCCTGGCCACCCAACCGGCCGGAGCCGGGTTCAAGGCCTCGGCACTGCCATCCCGGCTGGCAGGCTTCCTCGGGACCCGGATCCGCCGCGCCTCCGAGGAGGGGCGACTGGTCCTAGCCGCATTAGGTGTCGCGGCGAGACCCCTCACCATCGCGCAGGTGATTGCCGTGACCGGACTGGAGTCCGATTCGGTGGGTCGGGTGGTCCGGGAGCTTTCGGCGGCCTCCCTGCTGGCCAGAGGTGAGGGGCAAGGCCTGATTGCGCCGAGGCATGCCCTCTTAGCGGCGGCGGTTGTCCAAGAGACGGATCCAGCCACTCTTGCCCGGTTTCACGAGCGGATCGCAAGGCACTTCGAGGAGTTGCATGACGCTTCCCTGTCTGCTGAAATCGCGGGGCACTGGGCCGCGGCCGGGCGGGAGCGGGAGGAGCTGCGCGCCAGCATTTCGGCGGCCGAGGCCGCGGAGAACCTGGCTGCCTACGGCAACGCTGGGTTCCTGTGGATGCGGATCTGCGCGTTGGCGCCCGCCTACCCCGACGAGGTCGCGGGTCAAGGGCACACAGAGATCGGGCTGACGGTGAGGGCCCTGCAGGCGCTCCGGTGGGCCGGCGAAACCGACCAGGCCATAGAGCTGGTGGAGGCCACTTGGAAGCGCCTGGCCCCCCTCGGGGAGACTCTCGACGCCGGCCGCCTGCTGCACTGGCTAGGGAGGCTGCGTTTGATCCACGACCGCGCGGCTGGCGAGAGAGCCCTCCGCGAGGCAGTCCGCATCCTCACCCCGCTGCCAGCCACGCCCGAGCTCAGCGAGGCTCTGCGGGGGCTGGGACAGGCGGCCCGCATGCAGGGGCGGGATGCGAAGGCCCAAGCTCTCCTGGAGCGGGCCGTCACCGCTGCCCAAGACGCCGGGTCGCTGAACGATGAAACGCGCGCCACCGTCACGCTGGCGGCAGCTCTGCGGAACTGGGGGCGGGCTGGAGAGGCGTCCATCCTTATGAAGGGTCTCGCGGGCCGGATCGGCGCGGCGGGAGGCCCGTTCGAACAGATCAACCTCGCCGTGGGTCAAAGTGACGGCCTCCTTCAGGCTGGGCAACTCGCCGAGGCCCGGGATGTGGCCGCCCATACGCTTCACATCGCTCACCGTGATGGCTTTGATGGCGTCTTCGAGGCCGTGGTGCTGCGCTATAACCTCGGGCAGGCCGAACTGGAGCTGGGGCAGACCGCCGCTCTGTATGCCCTGATCGAGCCGGTGACGTCGTCGCGAGCGCCGGGTGTCAACACTGTCGGAGATCACGACCTTCGCTCGATGGCCGACCTGAACCTCGGCTTGATCAAGGAAGCGACCGAGCGCATCGAGCGGGTCCGCACCGGGGCGGAGGGCCTGAGTGACGATGAGGCGTTCCGCGAAGCCGTCCAGCACATGGCGGTCATCCTCATGTGGGCCGGCCAGCCTAAGAAGGCAATTGAGGCTGTCCTGACCGGCCTCGACCGGCTCAGAGGGACCGGTGAGTTCGTGCGCTGCAGTGAGCTGTTCACCGTCGGCGCTGCGGCCGCAGCCGATCTTTCAGCTCAGGCACGGGCCCGCCGCGACGACGCGGGCCAGCATGAGGCCGAGAGTGCTTTGCACCGCATGGAGCAGCTCATCCAGGACAGCACACACTCCCCGTTTGAGATCCGACCCGGGGACGGACGCGTGACCATCGACGCGCTGCAGTGGCAGGCGGAACTAGCCAGGGCGAGCGGCCACAGTGACCCTGAAATGTGGGCCGCGGTAGGGCAGGCGTGGCAATCGCAGTCGCGCCCACATCGGGCGGCCTACGCCTGGTGGCGGCACGCGCAGGCGCAGGTGGATCAGGGGGGTGATCCCGCCGCCGTGGCGCAGGCGCTGCAGCGGGCCTACGAGCTGGCCGAGGAGATGGTTCCCCTGCGCCGCGCGGTCCAAGACCTGGCCACACGGGCTAAGGTCCGCTTGGCAGCCAATCCCCCCGTCCCCGTGCAAAGCCCTGAGCCGGTTGCCCTGCCCGTCCACCTGACCGCCCGGGAGCGGGAGATCCTGCACCACATTGTCGCCGGTAGGAGCAACGCCCAGATCGGCAAGGATCTGTTCATCAGCGACAAGACCGTCAGCACCCACATCTCGAACCTGCTGCGCAAGATCGGGGTCCGCAACCGGGTCCAGGCCGCTGCGTGGGCCGAGCGCGTCGGAATCGGTGCCGAGACGTAGCCACGAGTCCGGCACGCCCTTGTGCAGGGCGCCGGACTCGGACTGTCAGTCCGTCACACGAGGTCAGGCAAGGTTGGGATGGTTGCGGTGGCGACGGCTCAGCGCGAGTGCAGCCGCCCCAGTGAGAGCGATACCTCCCGTAAGTCCGGCGCCCACCTGCAGGTACTCCAGGGAGTTGTCGTCGACGGCGACGGTGATCACCCGGGGTACGGGCGTGACGGGCGTCGAGAACGAGCTCTTGTAGGAGTACCGGTAGTGGTTCATCAGGCTCTTCAGCGGATCGGCCGAGAGGGAGGATCCCTCGGCGTGGCCGATGTCGCCGGGAAGGATGTCCTGGCTGGTGGCGGTCTGGCCGTGCTGCTCGCCAGACCCCTGGTCGGGTCGGGCGCTCGCTGGTGCGGTGAGCGCCAGCGTCATGAGTCCGGCAGCAGCCAGCGCGGCCGCCCCTCGTCCGATCGGGTTGTGTGCCATTTCCGTCTTCCTTTCTGCTAGCGATGGACTGGTCACAGAGCTACAGTCGCGACCCAGGCAACCGGCCCACGTCGGAGTTGCCCCCTGAGATCCGGCCTGGACCCCCTGAGGTCCCTGGCTACAACGGCGACACCGCCGGCATACGACAGCGCCCGGCTGCACGGGATCGGCGCTCGGGGTGACAAGGGGCGAGGTCACTCCGCCGACCTGCCGTGGGAGCGATTCGGCGATCTCGGCGAGGACCGGTACAGCTAGGCTCCAGGATGACGCGCGGCCTCCAGTGCCACGGATGAGGACGTGGTCCATCGCGGCCCCGCGTGATGGCTCGGTTCCATCCTTGCTCCCACGGGCAAGGTCGAGTCCCCAACACCTCGGTGCTCGTCGGCCTCCGAGCGCTTATCCCGTGCCGCGCGTAGGCGTGAAGCCGCCCGGATTTGCCGATGGACAGCGCGTTGCAGGACGACCGGCCCAGGGAATGCTGTGTCGGGCGACCAGCGGGCCAATGGGCCTACTGACCCGGCGCGGTCTTGGTGGGTGGCGAGTCGGGTGCCAGCAGCTCCCGCAACGCAGCCAGCCGGGCGTCGGGGTCAGCGAGATGACCCGTCTCGGACACGATGACGGCCGCTTCGGGCACATGCTTGGCCAGCCACGCCCCGTGTGCGGCGGGAACGAGAACATCGGCCTGGCCATACCGAATCTTCACGGGCACCCGAATCTCTGCCAGGTCGAATCCCCACGGCCGAAGGAAGGCAAGATCGTCGTCCACCCAACCCCACACCCCCGAGCGGTAAGCCTCCCGCAGCATCTCCACCAGCATTCGCTGGATCGCCGGAATGGCGAGCACCTGCCGGTCCGCTTCGGCCCACTGCACCTCGTCGGGAGGTAGCTTTGCCGGGTCCTCATGGAAGTGCGCCAGATCGGCGGCGCGCCACCGCTCGAGCTGCCGCTGCAGGACCTCCTCGCCTTCTTCTGCCCAGCCGTACTCCTCGACGTTCGCGGCGTCCATGCCGGCGTACCAGTCCAGGCCCTCCGCGTCCCGGGGCGCGCCCCCGCTGGCGCACTCCGCCCTGATCACACGATCGGGCAGGCGGGCTGCCACGGCGAGTGCGTGCGGACCACCTCCGGAGCGGCCGGTCACGACGAACCGGTCCACGCCCAAGTCATCGACGATCGCCACGACATCGGCCACGCAGTGTGCAGTTCGGACCGGTTGATTCCAGCGGCGCGAACTCGGATGAGGACCCAACCCTCCCTGGGGGCTGGCACCGGCAGGGACTGCACCGTGAGGGCGTCCAGGCCACCGGGGCCTGGAAGGACGACTACTCGCATGCTGTCAGGTGTGGGAGCGCTCATGCGGCACCGTCCTGGCGTCGTTGCGTACTGCGAGCGATCCCAGCAACGACGCCAGATCCTCGGTTCCATGCGGCCCCAGAGCCTGCCCGAACCGCTCCGACAGCCACTCCTCGCTCAGCTTTGAACCCTGCTGCACGACGCGGCGCCCCCGCGGTGTGAGGCTCAAGCGGCTGACCCGTCGATCGGCGTCGTCCGCGGCGCGCTCCACGAGACCGGCGCTGACCAGCCGATCGACGACCTTACTCGCGCCGCCCGGTGAGATGTCGATTTCCTCAGCCAGGTCTTGGACCCGGCTGCCCGGTTCGGCCTGCAGGACGCGGAGGGCGACCAGCCAGGCGAGTGAGAGCCCGTACCTGTCGCTGAGCGTCCCGTCGAGCTGGTTCCACAGTCGCGTCTCGACCCGCACGAGGGCTTCGAACATGCGCAGGTTCTCGGTCATGGTCAGGAGAACCATCTTCCGAAGAAACATATTCCATGGAATGCAGGCCACTGCAGTGGTGGTCAGCGTGCCGATGCTGCGATGGGTCAGCCGATCTCTTCGCCGGCGAGTGCCTTGGCGGCCAACCGCTCTTCCTCGCTGATCTCCCAGACCTCCCAGGCGGCGTGCAGGCCCAGGACGATGATGGCGCAGCCCAGGATCAGGTCTGGCCATCCGGAGTTGGTCCAGAGCGTGAGGATGCCCATCGCGATGATGGCGAGGTTGACCAAGACGTCGTTACGGGCTGACAGGAAAGCCGCTGTGCTGAGCGACCCGCCATGGTGACGGACGTTGGCCAGCAGCCACGCGCTGGTGCCGTTGACTGCGATCGCGCCGAGCGAGGCGAGTACGAGCGGCACCACCTCAGGGGTGTGGGGGTCGGAGAATCGCTGGACCGCTTCCCACCCCGCCAGGGCGGCCGGAGCCAGGATGACCAGCGTCATGCCCTTACCCAGGAGCGCGCGGCGGGCCAGGGGCCAACCCAGCGCGATGAGGATCAGCAGGTTGACCGAGGTGTCCTCGAGGAAGTCCACGCTGTCGGCCAGCAGGGAGACCGACCCGGCAACCAGGGCGACCGCGAACTCGACGAAGAAGTACGCGAAGTTCAAGACCGCCACGACCAGCACCACCCGCCGCAGACGGGCCGCATCGAGCTGGTGCTCCTCCAGCTCGCGTCCACGCGGAGGGTCCATAGGCTCGAATGTATCGGTGGCTCTCCGGAACCCTGGGCTGTGCGCAAGCCGTTGGCCTTGCCATCGCGGAGCCACCGTCCAGCCGCGCGGAGTAGAAGGGGGACCTTCGGCCGGGGCGACCAGCGCGGAGGCCAGCGAGACCCTGCCGGGCGATGACACACACCACACCCTCGGGTGGAGAGCACGAGGGCCGTCACCATTGACGCCCCACCCGAGCGGGTGTGGCCCTGGCTGATGCAGATGGGGGATCGGCCACGCCGGGTTCTACACCCACGACTGGGTGGAGCGGCTGATGTTCCGCGCTCGCTACGTCGAAGGCCGACACTCGGCGACCCGCATCCACCCGGAGCTGCGCCCGTGGAAGGTCGGTGACACCGTGCCGATGGGTGCCGGCGCGTACGCGACCGTCTGGGAGGTCAAGCCGTACGAGTACCTGGTGGCCCAGGAGACCTTCGTGCTGCGGCCGCTCCCGGGCGGCAGGACCCGGCTGATCACCCGCTACCGCGGAATCGGGTTCCTGTCACCGGCGACGCACGCGATCAGCGCGGATGCCGGGCCGGTGCCACGGCTGATCCGGTTCGCCGTTCTGCGGGTGCCCGGCGTCGACCTCGCCTTCCGGGCGCTGGACTTCCTTGTCGCAGACCCGCTGCACCACTTCCTGGAGACCGGGATGCTCACCGGGATCAAGGCACGCGCGGAACAGCCGCGCTCACATGTCCGGCAGCCACGCGTCGTGACCGTGCACTCAAGAGCCCCTAACCGGTCCGCTGGGTCATGCGGGACCGACAGGCCCGTCAGTCAGCCTGCGACAGACCGCGGTGACCCCAGGGGAAAACCCAGCGGAACGTGCTGAGGACCGGACGCTTACACCAGCAGTCGCCCGCGCAGCCGCACTCGACGGCTCCCATGCCCTCGACGAACCTGCCGATCACCGCGAAGAGCAGGTAGATCCCGGCCAATGACACCAACGCGCGCTTCATCTCGTTGACTCCCCACCCCAGAACCTCGACCACATCGCACGGCGCGAAGCGTCGTACTCGTCCCGCACGCTGGCCGACGTGCTGGCTTCGACGCCGAGCTCGTGTCCCACCTCAGTCCAGCTATGGCCGGCCGCGATCGCATCACGAATCGCCTCGCCCAGGGCCTTCTCCAGCGCAACGGATGCCCGGCAGCACTCGTGCACGTTGGTGAGCGGGTCCGGAACCGGCGCCACGCGCAGCCGGAGGCGTTCACCAGAGCCCCTGAACCGCAACGTCGTCGTGCTTGCGCCAATCATCTTGAGCCTCCCTCGACGGTCACTCACCCTCAATCATGGGCCCGGGTCGGATGGGGATCTCCATGTGACCGACCGATCCGCGTCGCCCAGGATGCGCATGATCACCCTGGGAGGGGCCTCCGGGTCGATCCGGAGGTTGCGCAGGCCAGGGAACCCGGGTGTCTCGGTATTGAGCTGCGATACGCCGTTCCTCATACGTCAGGTCGGCTTCCCGTACCGGCATGACAACAGCCAAGTGGTCTCCCCCCGGACAGCGCTGGATCCGCAACCACCCCAAGCGCACCGCTTTGAAGGAGCCGCCGGGCAGCCACACCGTGATGAACAAGTGCCCCTGCTGGCACCTCACAATGGTGCTGTCGCCAATCCTGTAGCCCCGGCGCCTGGCGCTCACCATGAACCCTCCGGCAACGAGCACGAGAACCAGGCAGCAGGGTCCGACGGCCACAGGCGACCGGAGCGTCAGACCCTCCAGGCACGAACCTGTTCACCACTCGACCCGGACGCTTTGGCGGTGAACTTGCACACAGGCGGACCGGTCAGGTCTCACCCCCGATGTCGACCTCGTATGCCTCGAAGACCAGGTCGGAGCCGCGCTGCCGATGGCGCAGCAGTACCGAGATGAGTGCCGTGCCGAGGTCTCGGATGGTGTCGACGTCCTCAGCGCCTCCCGGAGTCTGCAGCCGGGCCATGAGGTCATCGACGTGGCTCTGGATCACGCGGTGTTCGCTCATCAGGCGGTTGACGGCACCGGACAGTCGCGGCGAGGTCTTGAGCACGTCGCGATACAGCCCGTCCGCTCCCTCGGTGATCTCGATGTGCTCGCGGACATCGCCGGAGAGCTCGACGAGCGCCACGTGAACCCGCTGACCCCAGCGCGACCGACCTGCCTCTGCCGGTGCAGCCATCGCGCGCTCGAGCGCGCCCATCGACTCGCGCAGCTCACCGCGGCGCAGCCGGAGCGCTTCCAACATGGCTTGGTCCGTGCTGGCCGACTCCGGATCCATGACACCTCCGTGGCTACCCGTCCGATAACCGGGTTTGCTCCCAGTGTCGCGCACGCGTTGCTCGTCCGGCAGCGCGGCTAGCTAGGCGCTTTCCGTGAGCAGGTGTTGGGCGAACTCGGTGTGAGTGACGAGTCCGTTGAGGTAGCCGCCTCGGATGGCGGCGGGCGCGGCGGAGACCTTGTCCGGGCCGTAGGCGATGCCGATGACGTCGGGGATGCGGCGCAGCTGCCCAGCGGTGATGCCGATGATGCGGCCGCTGAGGGGTGTCTCCACGGCGGCACCGCGGGCGTCGAGGAGTACTCCGGAGAGGTCTGCGTGTACTCCGATGGCGCGCACGGGATTAGGGACGTCACCGGCATGGCGACGATGAAGGTGAGCATGCTGCGCGGCGTCGGGCAGGTCGACGTCGAAGAGCGCAGCGTTCCCGAGCCGGCCGCTGACGAGGTGCTGGTCGAAGTCGGGTCGGTCGGGATGTGCGGCTCCGACGTGCACTACTACGAGCACGGCCGGATCGGTCCGTACGCGGTGGACTCTCCCCTGATCCTTGGGCACGAGGCGGGAGGCGTCGTGGCGGCCGTGGGGGGTGAGGTCACGTCGCTGCAGGTGGGGCAGCGGGTGTCGATCGAGCCGGGGGTGCCCTGCCGCTCCTGCCGTCAGTCCCTGGCCGGTCGCTACAACCTCTGCCCCGACGTCCCGTTCTTCGCAACCCCTCCCCACGATGGGGCGTTCGCGGAGTTCGTCGCGATGCTCGCCGCGTTCGTGTATCCGTCCCGGGGAGCGTCAGCGACGACGCGGCGGGTCTGCTGGAACCCGTGTCGGTCGGGCGTCTGGGCGTGTCTTCGTGGTCGGCTGGCGCCCGGCAGCACGGTGCTGGTCACCGGCGCGGCCCCGATCGGGCTGGTCGCCGGCCAGACGGCACGGGCGTACGGAGCCGACACCGTGACCGTCACCGACGTCAGCCAGCACCGTCTCAGCCTTGCCGAGCAGCTGGGCCTGCCGACGACGTCCAGCGGCTGCTTGCGTCTCGGTGCCAACTCGCTGGCGGACCGGCGCCCGCCGGACGGTGGGGGTGGGTCACCATGGCCGACCCCGAGGGCAACGAGCTCTGTGTGCTGCGCAGCGAGGCCGAGCGCCCCGACCCTTACGCGCACCTCGTCCGCTGACCCTCCGCGGCCTTGAGCCGTCGCCGTCAGGCGGTCTCGGGATGGGTGCAGGTGACGTCGTCCTCGGGGATGTAGTGCGTGTTGAAGTCCTGCCTGCGCACCACCACCCCGCCCGTCTTGAAGATCCGGGTGACGGTGACGTCGAAGCCCTCACTGGCGGTCTGCGGCACGCAGTCCGGTGAGTCGTCGACGATCGTCTTCGGTTCGACGATGTTGCGGCGCGGGCCTTTCGACGCCTCGACGTCCCAGGTCTTCGTCCCGTAGAAGGTCACCGTGAGTGCGTTGCCGCTGATGCTGGTGCGGATGAGGATGCCGCCCTTGGTGGTGTTGGTCCACTTCTGGTCGACGTCGGGCCAGGAGACGGTGGCCTCCCGGCCCTCGGGATAGCGCGAGATGTAGAAGCTGTGCGGCGTGTACTGGTCGATCTGCACACCGGCGAAGAAGGCCGCGTTGAACGTGGTCGTCGACACCTGCGACACCCCGCCCCCGTAGTCCTTCTCGAGCCGGCCGCCGTTGATCACGGGCGCCTGCTGGTAGCCCTTCTCGGAAGTGCGCTGGCCCAAGGTGCCGTTCAGGCTGAACTGGCCCCCGGGACGGACGTACGTGCCGTTGAGCGTGCGCGCCGCGATCGTGATGTTGTTTGTCCGCGGCGGGTTGTCCGGGAAGTAGGTCGTGAAGGTTGAGATCCGGCCCTTGGGCAGGGTGGTCGTGGCCTGCGACGTGGTGAACTCCGGCTGGACCTCGGATGTGGTGACGCTCGCCGTCCGCGACGGAGAGGTGAGGGCGGTGATCACGGCCTTCGGGATGGCGTCGGCGCCTAGCGCTCGGCCGGCGACAGCGGGCACGACCGTGGGTCTGGTGCCGGAGAACGTGACCCTGGCATCCTTCGCCTGCCGCTCGACCCCCGCGGCGGCAGCGGCCCGGCGCACGGCGGCGGTGAGCTTCGCGTTGTCGAAGACGGGCACCAGCCGGCCGCCGTCCGCTCTGAAGGTGATGGCCGGGGCAAGAGCCGACGCCTCGACGTCGAAGACCTCCGCACCCGCCACCACCTTCACCGGCCCGGACATCGCCTCGTCGGCGAACTCGGAGCGGACTCGCTCGATCTCCGCGGACGTGATCCTGGGCTGCACCACCGAGAGCGACGCCACGACCGGCTCACTCGTGGGCCATCGCCGCGCAACGGTCTGCGCCGTGGTCGCCACGTCGAGGTGAGTGCCGGCCCGCGGCTGCGCTACGACGACCTTTCCCTTCGGCAGGGTGATGGTGCCTTCGACCGGCTTGGTCTCGACGCCGGCGGCGAGGCCCTCGAGCGACTTCTGCAGCCGGTCGCCGTCCACCGAGGTGCGCAGGGGGACAGGACCCCCGCCGCCGATGTGCTGCCACAGCCGCCCAGGGCTGAGCGGTAGCCCCGTAAGTCCCTTGACGGTCGCCTCGAGGTCGAGGGCGAGACCCGCCTCAGCCGCAGCGATGCGACGGGACTCAGGTCCCGCGTTCACCGTGAGCGGCGCGCCTGCCCTGGGGCCCAGCTGGCGGCTGAGGGAGCTGAGCGCCTCCGACCGGCTGAGTCCGCCGATGTCGACGCCGTCCACGCTCGTGCCGGATGGCACGCTGCGGCCGAGGATCGCCGCCGTGAGGAGGTACGCGACGAGGAGAACCCCTCCCGCGACGGCGAGCTGAACGCCCTGCTTCCTGTGCTCCCACGACTCGCTGATCTGCACGAGCACCTGTCCTGTCGATGTCGTCGATGTCGCTGGCGCTCACGCCAGCGAGGCGTACCTGCTCCGGTAGTAGAGCAGAGCGTCTCCGGGGTGGTCCTGGACGCCCACGGAGAGTACTTCCCCCACCACGATGCTGTGGTCGCCGGCGGGGTGGACATCGGTGGTCCGGCACTCGATGGTCGCAAGCGAGCCCTCGAGCAGGGCCACCCCGGTGCGCGGGCCGCGGTGGTGCGGGACCCGGTCCAGCTGGCCGTGCAGCGGCCGCCCCTGGGTCGCGAGCCAGTCGGCGGTCGGGCGCTGCGCTGCGGACAGGATGCTGACGCCCCACACCCCCGCCTCGATGATCGCGTCGTGGAACCGGGCATCCTGCTCCACGCAGGCGAGCACGAGCAGGGGCTCGAGCGACACCGACGTCACCGTGTTGGCCGTCATAGCGTGGTCGTGGGCGCCGGCGAACGTCGTGAGCACGCTCACGCCGGTGGCGAAACGCCCCAGCGCCAGGCGGAAGAGGTCCGCGGTCGGCACCGGGAGGCTGGTGGTCATGTCTCATCCTCCACAAGCCCTGCATGCCGGCGCGCGGCGCCTCCGCCCCCGTCACCCACAGACCTGGGCTGGGGCGGCAGAAGGTGGCCGGTGGCGGGATCCAGCCGGGCGAAGCCCTCGCGACCGGAGAGACGGGCCGCGATGTCGTTGGAGAGCGCGTAGCACCCGTCGACCACCGTCACCTGGGTGCGGTGGGCCCTGAGTGCCGCCACCTGACGCGCCACGGCCGAAGGGTCGACGATCTCGTGGGTGACCAGCTGGTCGGCCACCGCCGAGGGCGGATATGGCGCATCGAGCGGCGGGACGCTCCACCCGTGCTCGCGCGGCACCGCCTGCCCGGCCAGCCACTCGCGGTCCTCGCGCACCCAGGACAGGGGTGACAGTACGGCATACAGCGCTGGGCGCTCCTGCGGCAGTAGGGAGGCGACCGCCGCGCAGGTGACGCGGTGGGTCTGGACGTGGTCGGGATGGAGGTAGCCGCCGTGCCGGTCATAGGTCACCACGGCGGCGGGTGCCACCGCGGTGATCTCCTCGGCGACCAGGGCGGCCACCTCGTCGACGTCGGCGTTCGCGAACGCCTCGGGGCGCTCCGCGCTGGGTGTTCCCGCCATGCCGGAGTCCCGGTAGAGGGACAGCACTCCCGAGCCGGGGTCCTCCCCGAGCACGCGGTGGGCGACGCCGAGGGCCTGCATCGCCGCACGGAGCTCCTCGCGTCGGTAGGGGCCCAACCGGTCCTCCGCGTCGGCGGCGAGGTGGCGCAGCTCCGGAGGGATCACCTCCCCCTCCTCTCCGAGCGTCATGGTCAGCACCCTGACGTCGTGGCCCGCGGCACTCAGGTGCGCCAGCGAGATGCCCGTGGCGAGGCTCTCGTCGTCAGGGTGGGCGTGGACGAAGAGCACGGCCCGGCGGCCGACTTCGCTCACTTGACCGCAATCTCTGCGAAGTCGACGAAACCGCCGCTGACCTCGTTGGCGCTCAGCCCCACGACGTCAGAGCCAGCCACGTAGAGCACGCGCCGCTGAGCCAGGGCGACGTACACCCCGGTCTTGGTCAACCTCAAGTCCAGTGCGCCCCAAGCTTTTTCGCGTTGCGCCCGGTTTGCGATAGTGCCGATCCGCGTGATCTCGGCGTTGACCTTCGCATCGGAGAACCCGCCGTAGTCGCGACCCGTGCCGGAACGGGACAGGTTGATCCGGCTGTCGAAGAGCGGGGGGATGACCGTCGACGCAGATGGCCAGTCCGGCGCCCAGTTGGCCCAGAAGACGTCGTACTTGGCGAGCTGCCCGGGACCGGAGATGGTCTCGAAGTAGTCGTCCTCGATCGGCACCAGGGTGACCGCGAACCCGCCGTTGCGCCAGCTTGCCGCCAGCGCGGCCATGGCCTTGTCGGACATGGGCGTCGAGCGGTAGGCGACCTTGACGCGCGCCGGGATCGTGTGGCCGGCCTGCTGCAGCACCACCTGCGCGGCTCGGGCATCGCCCGTGTCACCGGTCTCGAAGGGGTCCACGCCCGGGTGTGCGGGCAGCGCCGGGCCGATGACCGAGTAGGCGGCCTCCGCGGTCAGGGTTCCCCCGAGGCCGTTGACGTAGGCCTGGCGACTCGTGGCCATCGCGAAGGCCTTGCGGGCCCGCGGGTCCTTGAAGAGGCCCCGGGTCGTGTTGAGGGCGAGGTAGTCGATGAACTGGCCGCGGCTCCTCGCCGTGCGCTTGGTGAGCTCGTCGGAGCCCTCGACCTGCTGCTGCAGCGCGGGCGGCGCGGAGCCCAGGGAGACTGCCCGGGTGTCGCTCCCCTGGTCGGAGATGACCCGCTGGACCGCCCGCTGGGTCTCGATGCCCTGCTGGTAGCGAATCACGTCCGGCAGTGCCCTGCGGATCGGGTCGGAGGAGGCCTTCCACTTCTCGTTGCGGACCCACGTGCCCCCGGCGTTGGGGTCCCACGCCCCCTCCAGCCGGTAGGGGCCGTCGGAGAACGGCGCGAGCACCGAGCCGCGGCGCTTGTCCTGGGCCTTCTTGAACGGGCCGAACGCCGGCAGGCTCACCATCTCGTTGAAGTCGGACACCGGCTCGCTGAGGACGAAGGTGATGCGCCGCCCCTTGCAGGAGACGGCCTTCTCGAACGCCTTGGTGCCCGCCCGGTTGGCCGCGGAGGTGTCGTACGGGCCGGCATACGTGCTCGTGCCGTTGGCCCGCTTGGGGATCGCGAGGTAGGTGATGGCGTAGTTGGGACCGCCGGTGATCACGGAGGTGGCGAACGTCCGGGAGATGCCGTAGCGGACGTCCTGGCAGGTGACGGGCGAGCCGTCCTGCCAGGTCGCGTCGTCGCGCAGGGTGAACGTCCACTTCTTCAATGACTTGTCCGGCGTGCCCGTGGTGGTGGCCAGGTCCGGGCGCAGGGTCGTCTGCGCTCCTGCCGTCGCCCCTGGGGCGAACGACGTCAGCGTGCGCGCGAAGACGCGAGTGGCGAAGGCCATGTCCTCCCTGGTCCCGATCCGCTGTGGGTCCCAGGCGGTGACGGGTCCGAGTGCCAGAGCCGTGATGACCTTGCCGGCGCCACCGGCCGACGTCGTGGGCCTGCTGTCGCCGAGCCCGAGCTTGTCGCCGAGACCGGTGCAGGCCCCCAGCCCCAGCACCAGGGCCGCCACGAGCCCACCTCCCGCCGGGAGCACCCCTCGCCGCCAGCCCGTCCCCCGTCGCCCGCGGCTCCCCTGCGCCGCGTGGAGGCCCGCACGGCTGGTTTCGCTGCTGGCCGTGGCCCGGCTGTCGTCTCGGCGCCGGCTCCGCTGCGGTATGCCGTCCGCGCGGCTGGCGGGAGGCCGCGCCGTTCTGGTCGGGGTACCTGGGGTCGGCGTGCCTTGGGTCCGCGGGCCATGGGTCCGTTTGCCATGGGTGCGCGCGCTCTGGGCCTGCGGCTCTGGGGCTCGCGTCCTCTGGGTCCGCGAGTTCATTGCCGCTGCCTGTGCTGCGGCCCTGAGCGAGGCGCGGGTGGGGGTCGGCTCGGTGGGCTGGTCGGACATGTGGGTGCTCTCGTGGGTCAGCTGGCTGTTCCCTGGGGGCGGTCAGTGGTGTGGGGTGAAAGGCCGTGGGGTCTAAGGGCGTGAGGTGAAAGGCCGTGGGGCGAAAGGATGTCGGACAAAGGGGTCTGGGGACGGGCCGAGGACTGGGCGGAGGGTCGGTCGGGACTCAGGAGGTCAGCGGTTGCGGGCTCGGGCGGCGGCGCGGGCCCGCAGGGTCTGGTCGAGCTCGACCTTGCGGATGCGAACCGCCTCGGGGGTTACCTCAACACACTCGTCTTCGCGGCAGAACTCCAGGCTCTGCTCGAGGGAAAGCCTGCGCGGCGGGATGAGCCGCTCCAGCACGTCTGCGGTGGAGGAGCGCACGTTGGTGAGCTTCTTCTCCTTGGTGATGTTGACATCCATGTCGTCGGCTCGGGAGTTCTCGCCCACGATCATGCCCTCGTAGACCTCGGTGGTGGGCTCGACGAACAGCGTGCCGCGCTCCTGGAGGTTGAACATCGCATAGGTAGTTGCCGCGCCGGCCCGGTCGGCCACCAGCGAGCCGGTCAGCCGCGTCGCGATCGGCCCGAACCACGGCTCGTAGCCCTCGAACACGTGGTGGGCGATCCCGGTGCCGCGCGTCTCTGTCAGGAACTCGGTCCGGAACCCGATCAGGCCACGCGACGGCACCAGGAACTCCATGCGGATCCAGCCGGTGCCGTGGTTGACCATCTGCTCCATGCGGCCCTTGCGCTGGGCCAGGACCTGGGTCACAGTGCCCAGGAACTCCTCAGGGACGTCGATGGTGAGCCGCTCGACGGGCTCGTGCAGCGACCCGTTGACCTCACGGGTGACCACCTGCGGCTTGCCGACGGTCAGCTCGTAGCCCTCGCGGCGCATCTGCTCGACCAGGATCGCCAGCGCGAGCTCGCCACGCCCCTGCACCTCCCAGGTGTCGGGACGCTCGGTGGGCAGCACCCGGAGCGAGACGTTGCCGACCAGCTCGCGCTCGAGGCGGTCCTTGACCAGCCGGGCAGTCACCTTGGCGCCGCGCACGCGTCCGGCGAGGGGGCTGGTGTTGATGCCGATCGTCATCGAGATGGCGGGCTCGTCGACGGTGATGAGCGGCAGAGGACGCGGGTCATCCGGGTCGGCGAGGGTGTCGCCGATCATGATCTCTGCAATGCCCGCAATCGCGATGATGTCGCCAGGGCCGGCCACGTCGGCCGGCTTGCGCTCCAGGGCCTCGGTCATGAGCAGCTCGGTGATCTTGACCCGCTCGACCGAGCCGTCGTGCTTGCACCAGGCCACCTGCTGCCCCTTGCGGATCGTGCCGTTGTGGACGCGCAGCAAGGCCAGCCGGCCCAGGAAGTTGGACGCGTCGAGGTTGGTGACGTGTGCCTGCAGCGGGGCCTCGTCGTCGTAGGTCGGCGCGGGGATGGTGCTGAGGATCGTCGCGAACAGCGGCTCGAGGCTGTCGCCCTCGGGCAGGCCGCCGTTGTCAGGGCGCAGCAGCGAGGCCCGCCCCGCCTTGGCCGAGGCGAAGACGATGGGGAACTCGATCTGGTCCTCGGTGGCGTCGAGATCCAGAAACAGCTCGTAGACCTCGTCGACGACCTCCTGGATGCGGGCGTCCGGGCGGTCCACCTTGTTGATGCACAGGACCACCGGCAGCTTCGCCGCGAGGGCCTTGCGCAGCACGAAGCGGGTCTGCGGGAGGGGGCCCTCCGAGGCGTCGACGAGCAGCACGACACCGTCGACCATGCTCAGCCCCCGCTCCACCTCACCGCCGAAGTCGGCGTGACCCGGGGTGTCGATGATGTTGATCGTCACGCCGTCGGTGAGGCCCGAATCCACCGCCGCCTTGCCGGCATACCGGATAGCGGTGTTCTTGGCGAGGATCGTGATGCCCTTCTCGCGCTCCAGGTCCCCGGAGTCCATCGCCCGCTCGTCGACGTGCTGGTGCTCCCCGAACGCGCCCGTCTGCCACAGCATCTTGTCGACGAGGGTGGTCTTTCCGTGGTCGACATGGGCAACGATGGCGACGTTGCGGATGTCGTCGCGGGTCTTCTTGGGCATGGGGGCCATTCTCTCAGGCTTTCCAGGAGGGCCGGACCACCCGTTGTGGCCCAAGGAAACCAGCGGGTATGCCGGGTGGCGGGCTCCGCGCCCGACCTCACCTCCGTGCCATGCGGGCCTCGATGGCCCGCACGATGGGGAGGTCCGCCGGGAGCCACTCCACGGCATACAGGCTGGTCCTGGTCAGCCAGCGCAGCTGGTCGTGGTCCTCCAGCGGCAGCGGCTCGCCCGCGGTCACCCGGGCCAGCCACACCCCCATGGCGTAGGCGTCGCCCAGGGGCCAGCGGCCACCTTCGAGCGGGCCCGGGACCGGATCGCCCACCTCGACCCGGACGCCGAGCTCCTCGAGCAGCTCGCGGTGCAGCGCCTCGAGGTCGTCCTCGCCGTCGTCGACCTTCCCGCCCGGGAACTCCCAGCCGCCAGCGAGCGCCGGGGGCTCGGTGCGACGGGCGGCGAGCAGGCGCGAAGGGCTCTGGAGGTCGTCGACAAGCGCTGCCCCGACGACGCGACGGGGCGCAACCGCACCCTGCGACACGTCCATAGGCGCAAACTCTTCCACGGGCAATCCTGCGGCCCCGGGGCTGGGCTGCAGGAATATCTCCACCGAGTCACGATTCGGCATAGCCGGTTGCTGCCTGCGCCCTCCCGGCCCATGATGGGCGCCGAACCGCCGACCCACCGTCGGCCAGAAAGCACCCTGCCCCGGGGGCGTCTCGGCCACAAGCCGCCCCAACGCCGATCGAACCGGAGGTGACCGATCTTGAGCGCTCCCCTGGAGCTCGAGCCTGGAGCCGCTTCGGCCCAGCCTGAGTCCGTGCTCGAGGGCGTCCGCAAGATCGAGGGGCGCTCGCTCGGCCAGATCGCCTGGATGCGCCTGAAGCGCGACCGGGTTGCCCTGGCCGGTGGCTGCATCGTCGCGTTCCTCATCGTGGTTGCGATCGCCGCACCCCTCATCGTCAAGGTGCTGGGCCATCCCCCGAACGAGTTCCACCAGGACCTCATCAACGCCGACACCCAGATCCCCATCGGGAAGTTCGGCGGGGTCTCCAAGGACTTCCTCTTCGGAGTCGAGCCGGTCAATGGCCGCGACCTCTTCAGCCGCGTGCTCTACGGGTCGCAGATCTCGCTGCTCATCGCCTTCCTCGCCACGCTGATGTCCGTCGTCATCGGCACCACCCTCGGGGTCGTGTCGGGCTTCTTCGGCGGTGTCGTCGACACCATCATCAGCCGCCTGATGGACATCTTCCTGGCGTTCCCGATCCTGCTCTTCGCCCTCGCCCTGGCCGGCGTGGTCCCCGACAGCGCCTTCGGCCTGAGGGGGGACGCGCTGCGGATCGCGGTGATCGTGTTCATCATCGGCTTCTTCAACTGGCCGTATGTCGGCCGCATCATCCGGGGCCAGACGCTGTCACTGCGCGAGCGCGAGTTCATCGACGCAGCACGCAGTCTGGGGGCCCGCTCTCCGCGCGTCCTGGTCAAGGAGCTGCTGCCCAACCTGGTGGCCCCGATCCTCATCTACGCGACGCTGCTGATACCCACGAACATCCTGTTCGAGGCCGCCCTGTCCTTCCTCGGAGTCGGGGTGCAGCCACCCCGGTCCACCTGGGGAGGCATGCTCTCGGACGCCACACAGTGGTACCAGGTCGACGTCTGGTTCATGCTCCCGTCCGGCTTGGCGATCTTCGTCACCGTGCTGGCCTTCAACCTCTTCGGGGACGGTCTCCGCGACGCCCTCGACCCCCGGTCGCGGTAGCCCATCACGACCAGGTCCTCCTCTACCGAACCAAGGAGAGCAACGACACGATGAAGAGAAACCGGCTCATGGCGGTCGCCGCGGCGTCCGCCCTCGCATTGGGGCTGTCCGCCTGTGGAGGCGGAGGCGGGACGTCAGGTGGTGGCGGCGGGAGCACCGCAGCCAAGGACGTGGCCGACGCCGCCATCGGCAAGGTCTTCCGGCCGTCCGACACCAAGGGTGGCACGCTCCGGTTCGGCATGGCGGGTGACTGGGACTCGATCGACCCGGCCGACACCTACTACGGCCTTTCGTGGAACTTCCTGCGCAACTACGCGCGGACTCTGGTCGTGTTCAAGTCAGCGCCTGGTGCGGAGGGGGCCAAGCTGGTCCCAGACTTGGCGACCTCGCTCGGCAAGCCCAGCGACGGCAACAAGACCTGGACCTACACGCTGCGCGACGGCCTGAAGTATGAGGACGGCACGCCGATCACGTCGAAGGATGTCAAGTACGGCGTGGCCCGCGCCCTGGACAAGGACACGTTCCCCAACGGACCGACCTACTTCAACGACTTCCTCGCCAATGTGCCGGCCGGCTACTCGGTCTACAAGGACAAGAACCTCGACAACCTGAAGTCGATCGAGACGCCGGACGACAAGACGATCATCTTCCACCTCAACAAGGGCTTCTCCGGCTTCGACTTCTTGGCGCAGCTGCCGGCGACGGCGCCGGTGCCCCAGGCCAAGGACACAGGCACCAAGTACAAGGAACACGTGGTCTCCAGCGGCCCTTACAAGTTCACGACCGTGCAGCTGGGCAAGCGCTACGAGCTCGACCGCAACCCCAACTACGACCCCGCGAGCGACCCCGAGTCCGGCCGCAAGGCCCTGCCGGACAAGATCACGGTCGAGCTGAACCTCAACGCGGCTGACGTCGACAACCGGCTCATGGCCGGTGACCTCGACGTCGACATCGCCGGCACGGGTGTCCAGGCTGCCGCGCAGGGCAAGATCTTGGCCGACCCATCGCTCAAGGCCAAGACCGACAACGCCACCGCAGCCCGCACGTGGTACACGCAGATCAACCCCGACGTCGCGCCGTTCGACAACATCGACTGCCGCAAGGCCGTGGTGATGGCGTACGACAAGACCGGTTACCAGCGGGCCTACGGCGGTGCCACGGGTGGCCAGATCGCGACCAGCCTGCTGCCGCCTCCGGTCCCCGGCCACGTCGACTTCGACCTCTACAACTTCAAGGCGAACCCCCAGGGCGACGTGGCAGGTGCCAAGGCCGAGCTGGCCAAGTGCGGTCAGCCCAACGGCTTCGAGACCAACATCTCGTTCCGCGCCGAGCGCCCGAAGGAGAGGGCTGCCGCCGAGTCGCTCCAGCAGGCCTTGGCCAAGGTCGGCATCAAGCTCACCATCAAGCCCTACCCGACCGGTGACTACTTCAAGCTGTACGCCGGCAAGCCCGACTTCGCCAAGAAGAACAAGCTGGGCCTGATGGTCTACGGCTGGGGCGCCGACTGGCCGGAGGGCTACGGCTTCCTGGCCCAGATCGCTGACAGCCGCGTCATCCGCGCGTCGGGCAACACCAACCTCGGCATCAAGATCCCGGCCGTGGACGCGTTGTTCGACAAGGCCCTTGCAGAGAACGACGCCAACGCCCGCAACAAGATCTGGGGCGACATCGACAAGGCCATCATGGAGAACGCCGCGGTGATCCCGGGCATCTGGTCCAAGGGCCTGCTGTTCCGCCCGGACAACGTCACCAACGTCTTCGTCAACGATGGTTTCACGATGTACGACTACACCGCGCTCGGAACGACGCGCAAGTAACCCACCCGCCCGCCAACGGCCTGCGCGAAAGTAGGTGAAGGCATGGATGCGGTGGCGGCCCAACCCTCCGGGGAAGCCGCCACCGCATCCGGCCGCTACCAGTGCTGACATACCTCATTCGGCGCGTGATCGCCGCCGTCATCCTGCTCTTCGTCGTCAGTGCCGTCGTCTTCGTCATCTTCTTCCTCGTCCCCCGCATCGGTGGTGCCACGGCCGACGACCTCGCGTCGCGCTACGTCGGCAAGAGCGCCGGCCAGGAGCAGATCCACCGCACCGCCGTGCGGCTCGGCTTCACCCAACCGATCTGGGTGCAGTACGGCCGTTTCGCGAAGGGCATCGTGGCCGGCGCCGACTACGACACCGGTGCGGGCGTGGACCACTGCCCGGCCCCCTGCCTCGGGTACTCGTTCATCAACCAGCAACCCGTGCTACCAGACATCCTCGACCGCCTCCCGGTCACGATCTCCCTCGCGTCAGGAGCGGCGGTTCTG
The DNA here is from genome assembly GCA_035691065.1 of Dermatophilaceae bacterium. GTDB lineage: Bacteria > Actinomycetota > Actinomycetes > Actinomycetales > Dermatophilaceae > DASSJT01. The sequence goes on along the minus strand of DASSJT010000110.1, from coordinate 36,224 downwards.
TGGCTGGTCGGCGGCGTCGCCACCGGTGTGGTGTCGGCGCTACGGAAGGGCAGTGCCCTCGATCGCACGATGATGGGCGTGGCACTGGCTGGGGTGTCCCTCCCCATCTTCTTCACCGGCCTGCTGACCCTGAGCATCTTCAGCTACCGCCTGGGCATCACTGCACCGGGCGGCTCCAACCCCATGGAGGCGTCCAGCCCGCTGGACTGGGCCTACCGCCTGATCCTGCCCTGGATCACCCTGGCGTTCCTGTACGCAGCCGCCTACGCCCGGCTGACCCGCGCTGGCATGCTCGAAACCATGAACGAGGACTACATCCGCACGGCCCGGGCCAAGGGTCTCGCCGAGCGCAACGTCGTTCTCAAGCACGGCCTGCGGGCGGCGCTGACTCCCATCCTCACGATCTTCGGCCTCGACCTCGGGCTGCTGCTCGGTGGTGCGATCCTCACCGAGACCACCTTCTCGTTGCCCGGCATCGGGCAGTACGCCGTCCAGGCCGTGACTAACAACGACCTGCCCAAGGTGCTCGGGGTCACACTGGTCGGCGCGAGCTTCATCATCGTGGCGAACCTGGTCGTCGACGTCCTCTATGCCGTAGTCGACCCGAGGGTGCGTGCCAAATGACGAAGACCGCTGACTTCAGCCGCTTCGAGACGACGACCCAGGTTGGTATCGGTGGCCTCGGAGCGGTTCCGGCCGACGCCTTCCTTTCCGTCCGCGACCTGCGGGTCCACTTCCCCACCGACGACGGCCTCGTGAAGTCGGTCGACGGCCTCTCCTTCGACCTGGCTCGCGGCAAGACGCTCGGCATCGTGGGCGAGTCCGGCTCGGGCAAGAGCGTCACCAGCATGGCGGTCATGGGACTGCACAAGCCTGAGACCGTGCGCATGTCCGGCTCGATCCTCCTCGACGGGCAGGAGCTCGTCGGCGCCCTCCCGGAGACCGTTCGAGCCCTGCGCGGCAAGAAGATGGCCATGATCTTCCAGGACCCGCTGTCGGCGATGCACCCCTTCTACACGGTAGGGCACCAGATCATCGAGGCCTACCAGGTCCACAACGACGTCAACAAGGCGACCGCCCGCAAGCATGCGATCGAGATGCTCGAGCGGGTGGGCATCCCCCGGCCCGGCTCGCGCGTCGACGACTACCCGCACCAGTTCTCGGGCGGCATGCGCCAGCGCGCGATGATCGCCATGGCGCTGTCGTGCGACCCCGACCTGCTGATCGCCGACGAGCCGACGACAGCCCTCGACGTCACGGTCCAGGCGCAGATCCTCGACCTCATCCGCGACCTGCAGCGCGAGTTCAACTCCGCTGTCATCATCATCACCCACGACCTGGGCGTGGTCGCCGAGCTCGCCGACGACATCATGGTCATGTATGCCGGCCGGTCCGTCGAGTACTCCTCCGGCGAGGAGATCTTCACGCGCCCCTTGCACCCCTACACCTGGGGACTGCTCGGGTCGATGCCGCGGCTGGACCGCGAGCGCATCGAGCGTCTCCTCCCGATCAAGGGCACGCCACCGAGCTTGATCAACGTGCCCGCCGGGTGTCCGTTCCACCCGCGCTGCGCCTATGCCGGGCTCAACGGCGACCTCAGCTTCACCGAGCGACCGGCCTTCCGGGAGGCCCACCCTGGCCACTACGTCGCCTGCCACCTGTCCGCCGAGGAGCGGCAGCGGATCTGGGACACCGAGATCAGGCCACAACTGTGACGACTGGAGCAGATTCCGTGACCCCCGCGACAGCGAAGAACGCCCCGAGCACGGCCCCCGCCCCGGCCGGCGGCGAGTACCTGCTCTCGGTGACCAACCTGACCAAGCACTTCCCCATCCGACGCGGCCTCCTGCAGCGCCAGGTCGGGGCGGTGCAGGCGGTCGACGGCCTGACGTTCGACGTGGCCAAGGGCGAGACCCTCTCCCTCGTGGGCGAGTCCGGGTGTGGGAAGACGACCACCGGACGCATGCTCACCCGGCTGATCGAGCCCACCGACGGCATGATCCGGTTCGAGGGCCACGACATCACGCACCTCTCGATGGGCCGGATGCGGCCACTGCGGCGCGACGTGCAGATGATCTTCCAGGACCCGTACTCCTCACTGAACCCCCGCCACACGGTGGGCACCATCGTGGGCGCGCCATTCCGCCTCCAGCACATCCAGACCGAGCACGGCATCAAGCGCGCAGTCCAGGACATCCTGGAGCTCGTGGGGCTCAACCCAGAGCACTACAACCGCTACCCGCACGAGTTCTCCGGTGGGCAGCGGCAGCGCATCGGCATCGCGCGGTCGCTGGCGCTCAAGCCGAAGCTCATCGTCGCCGACGAACCGGTCTCCGCCCTGGACGTCTCCATCCAGGCCCAGGTCATCAACCTGCTGGAGGACCTCCAGAACGAGCTCGGCCTCACCTACGTCGTCATCGCCCATGACCTGTCGGTGGTCCGGCACATGTCCGACCGGGTCGCGGTGATGTACCTCGGCAAGCTGGTCGAGCTCACCGACCGCGACTCCCTCTACTCCAACCCGATGCACCCCTACACGCGAGCGCTGCTATCGGCCGTCCCGATCCCCGACATCCAGCGGCGCACCAAGCGCGATCGGATCCGGCTGCAGGGCGACGTGCCCAGCCCGATCGACCCGCCCTCGGCGTGCCGGTTCCACACCCGCTGCTGGAAGGCCCAGGCTGTGTGCAGCACGGTCGAGCCCCCGCTCATCGAGCTCGCTCCGGGCCACAAGGTCGCCTGCCACTTCCCCGAGAACGCCACGGAGGCCCAGTCGGCCCGGGCTACAAAGGCTGCCGAGTCCATGCCCACCGAGGAGCCCTCGGACTGAGCCCAGCCAACCTGCCAGCCGACTGCCCGCCTAACGGCCGGCCAGCCCACGTCTGCACGCGGCCCCCATTCCCTGCGAGAGTGGAGCCATGACACGCCTACTCTCCGACGAGGAGGTCGAGCGCCAGCTCCAAGGGCTGCCCGCATGGAGCCGCGACGGCGACGCCATCGTCGCCCGGCTCAAGGCACCCGACTTCCTCACCGGCATACGACTCGTGGACGAGGCTGCGGAGGCAGCGGAGCAGATGGACCACCACCCGGACATCGACATCCGCTGGCGCACGACGACCTGGCGGCTCTCGACACACTCCGAGGGTGGCCTGACGCAGCTGGACATCGAGCTGGCTCACCAGATCTCGCAGGCCGCCGAGCGGCTGGGGGTTCGCCCATGACCGAGGCGGCGGCCGAGCTCCAGCCACACCCGCAGGAGCCCCACGACGAGGCGATCGGGTCGCGGCTCAACTGGCTGCGCGCGGGTGTCCTGGGTGCCAACGACGGCATCGTCTCGACCGCGGGCATCGTGATCGGTGTGGCCGCGGCGACGACCGACCGCGCAGCGATCCTCACCGCGGGCGTCGCCGGGCTGGCGGCCGGCGCCATGAGCATGGCGGCAGGCGAGTACGTCTCGGTCAGCACCCAGCGCGACACCGAGCGCGCGCTGATCGCCAAGGAGAAGCGCGAGCTGCGGGAGATGCCCGAGGAGGAGCTGGCCGAGCTCACCGGGATCTACGAGGCCAAGGGCCTCCCCCGCGAGCTCGCCCACGAGGTTGCCGTGGCGCTCACGAGGAACGACGCCCTCGCGGCACACGCCGAGGTTGAGCTGGGGATCGACCCCGAGAACCTCACCAACCCCTGGCACGCGGCATGGGCCTCGATGGTGGCCTTCACGGTCGGCGCGCTGCTGCCGCTGCTGGCGATGCTGCTCATGCCGGTCAGTATCCGAATCCCGGTGACGGCGGTCTCCGTCGCGGTCTCCCTCGTCATCACCGGCTGGGTCAGCGCGAGCCTCGGAAAGGCTCCCACGCGTCCCGCCATCATCCGCAACGTCCTGGGCGGCACCCTGGCCATGGCCGTCACGTATGGCATCGGCCTGCTGGTCGGCACCCAGCTCTGAGGTTCGTGCCGCACGCCGCCGCGTTTGACGTTCAGGGAGCTCGGGTAGCGGGGCCACAGCGGAGGCGATCGGCGGCTCCGACCAGGAGTGGCCCGGGCCACGGACAGGAGGACGGTGGACCTCATCAGGTATGCCGTCCGGCCGGCGGTGCGAAAGGGGTTCCGGATCCTCGCGGCCGGTCGGCGGGCCAAGGCGTTCCACCCCGTGGGTGTCACGGTCGAGGGGACCGCCTGGCCGCTGCACAACGAGGTCCTCACGCTGTTGGGGGAGCCGGTCCCCGTCACCGGGCGGTTCTCCAAGGGGGTGGGACTGCCGGGTGACCTGCCTGACGTCCTCGGGATCGCACTGCGCTTCGGCGCGGGCGAGGCCGCCGCGGTGGCCTTCGGCGCCGGCGAGGCCGCCGCGGTGGCCTTCGACACCCTGCTGTCGAGCGCCGGCGAAGGGCGCTTCACCCGGTGCCTGCCGCTGGCGTCGGGTTCGTGGTCGGACGCCTGGCTGACGACGATCCAGCCATACGGCGAGGGCCGCCGGCGGATCTGGCTGGCTGCGCAGGTGACGCCCGGCGCCGTCCCGCTGCGGAGCAACTCCCTCCAGCAGCTGCGCACTCGGCTGGCTGCGGCGTCGCTGACCGTCCTGCTCAGTGCCTCGGATGGCGGGCCCTGGACTCCGGTTGCCCACCTGGAGCTCCGTCTGGGCGGATCGCCGACCCGGTTCGACCCGATCCTCAACCCGCCGCCCGGCCTGAGCCTCCAACCGGACTGGCTCACCTCCGTGCGGGAGGCGGCCTACCTGGGCAGCCGTCGCGGAGCCCCAGCCCACCGGCTCAGCGCCTGAGGACATCCCGGTAGATCGCCTCGTACCGGGAGACCATCACCGGGACGTCGAAGTCGGTCTCGACCCGCTCGCGACAGGCCCGCGGATCGAGGTCGCCGACCGCCTCGAGGGCCGCGGGGAGCTCTTCCGGGTCGTCCCGGACCCATCCGGTCACGCCGTCGGTCACGATCTCCGGCACCGATCCCCGCCTCAGTGCCACCACGGGCGTGCCGCAGGCCATGGCCTCGATCATCACCAGGCCGAACGGCTCCTCCCACTGGATCGGGAAGAGCAGGCACTGGGCGCGGCTCAGCAGCTCGAGCTTGCGCTCGCCGGTGGCCTCGCCCAGCCACTCGACGCCGTCGCCGAGCTTCGGCTCAACCTGCTCCTCGAAGTAGGCCTCCTCGGCCGGCTCGTTCAGCTTCGCGGCGATGAGCAGCCGCTTGCCGGCCTTGCGGGCCGCGTCGATCGCCAGGTGAGCGGCCTTCTCCGGGTTCATGCGCCCGAGGAACAGGACGTAGTCGTCCTTCTCCTCGCGGAAGGGGTACTCGTCCACGGGGATGGCGTTGTAGGCGGTTCCGGCCCACGGGAGGTCTGGGTCGGTCTGGCGCTGCGCCTCGGAGATGGCGACCAGGTGCACGGTGTCGCCGAGGAGGCGGTAGTAGTAGCCCAGCTCGCTGTCGAGCGGGCCGTGGACGGTCACCACCGTCGGCGTCGACCGGCCACGGGCGAGCAGGGGGCCGGCGAGCGAGTGGTCGTGGACGATGTCGACGTCGAGCCGCTCGAGGGCGTCGCCGACCCGCGCCGTGTGGATGATCTCCGGACCGGACTCGCCGATCCGCTCGATCGGGGGCTCATGGTAGGTGCGGACGAACTCGGCGTCGGTGCCGTCCTTGCCCGAGCCGAAGAGGTGCACTTCGTGACCGCGCGCGATGAGGCCGTCGGTGAGATCGGCGCACATCGACTCGATCCCGCCGTAGCCCTTCGGCGGCAGCGACAGCCAGGGCGGGGCAACCATGGCAATGCGCAGCGAGTCGTTCGACATCCGAGCCCTCCCAACATTCGGCGATTTCCCCCGCCCCTTACCCCATGGCCGGAGACATCACCCAGGACAGCCATGTTGGCGCAAGCGCTGCGCTATGTTCGGCCCACACAGCTGAAGGGGGTCCGTGGTGCTCTCACCATCGCGCAACGCCTCGGTAGGTCATCGCCGCCGGGCGCGGCGGTCGGCACTTGCCGTCGTGGCAGCGGCAGCCGTCTCGGTAGGGGCCGCGGCCGGGTCCGCTGCGGTTCAGCGTCCTGACGACACGCTGCTCGAGAGCGCGCAGACGCCATCGGAGAGCCCTGGGCACGCCCATGCACGTATCGACCTGGCCGGCGTGCCCATGAAGACTGTCGAACGGTGGGCCAACCCGCGCGTGGGGTTGCGTCCCAAGACCGGCACAGCCGCAGCCACCGCAGCCGCGGCCCTCGCGCTGGGCCCGCAGGCCGTCGGCCAGTGGGCGCCCATGGAGGCCGCCCCCATCGTCCCCGTCCTCACCGCCGTGCTGCCCAACGGCAAGGTCCTGATGTGGGACTCGATCGGCGACCTGCCGACCAACCGGTACACCGACCAGACCTCCACCCGCGTGGCGGTGTGGGACCCGGCCACAACGCAGTTCACGCGCGTCGACGTGACCGGGTCGAACATCTTCTGCGCGGGCTTCGTCCAGCTGGCCGACGGCCGGGTCTTCGTGGCCGGGGGCACCAAGGACGCCGCCTTCGACGGCATACGGCTCACCCACATCTTCGACTGGAAGACCATGTCCTGGCAGCAGGGGCCGGACATGGCCTACGAGCGGTGGTACCCGTCCGTCTCGGCCCTGATGGACGGTCAGGCCTTCATCGTGGCAGGCGGCCCAGACATCGCCGAGATCCGCCACACCGACGGGTCGATCGGGCAGCTTCCCGGCATCAGCTCGCCCTCGTCCCGCTACTACCCCTTCACCCAGTCCAGCGCGGACGGAAGGGTCCTCTACTCGGGCGCGGAGAACCAGATCCGGCGCCTCGCCTGGAGCCTCGACGGCGCCATGGAGCCGGGTGCGGGGCGAGACGGGATCACCCGCACCTATGGCAGCTACGCCTCCTACGCGCCGGGGCTGACCCTGGTGGCCGGTGGGGGCTCCACGCTCGTCGACGGCGTGGCCAAGCCTTACGCAAGCACGACGATCGTCGACACCAGGTCCGGCGCGATCACGACTCGCTCCGCCGCAGCCATGGCCAACCGACGCCGCCAGCACCAGCTGACCATCCTCGCGGACGGTTCGGTGCTGGCGACGGGAGGCATGTCCGAGACCGGTAACGGCCTGATCTCCATGGACCACCCCGTCTACGCCGCCGAGCGCTGGGTCCCTGCGACGAACACCTGGACCACGCTCGCCAGTGCGGCCGTCATCCGCGAGTACCACTCCACGGCCGTCCTGCTGCCCGACGGACGGGTGCTCACCGGCGGTGGCGGGCTCTGCGAGTCCTGCGCGGCCGCCGGCTACCTCCGCAAGGACGTCGAGGTCTTCAGCCCTCCCTACCTGTTCGCGGCCGACGGCAGCCTGGCCACGCGACCCACGGTGACCTCACCGCCAGCCGGCATCACGATCAACATCGAGTTCAGCGTCGGCACACCGGATGCCGCACAGATAGCCAAGGTCGGCCTGGTCCGGCTGGGCGCGGCAACGCACAGCGTCGACCAGGGGCAGCGGTACATCCCCCTGTCCTTCCGCCAGTCGGGTCAGAACGCGCTCACCGTGTCCGGTCCGCTGAACTCGGCCGAGGCTCCTCCCGGCTACTACATGCTCTTCCTGGTCAACGGGCAGGGCGTGCCGTCCGTCGCGCCGATCGTCCAGGTGGTACTCCCCGACCATGGGGCCAGCGCGGCGAGCCCCGCACGCTCGTCCGGGCCGGCGGCGCTCCTCTACTCCGGCCGGCGCCTGACCGGGGCGAGGCAGCCGGTCGAGGCCGGCACGTGGCGCGCGACACGGGGCAGCCTGGCGCTCGTCGGAGACCAGCAGCTGAGCTCCATCGACATCGCCGACGGCTGGACCGTACGGATCTGCCGTGACGACGCCGCCACCGACTGTGCGGTGCTCGGCCCGGGCTCCCAGCTGCCGCTGCCCCAGGGCTTCGACAACCGGGTCCGCACCGCCGTGGTCCGGCCGCTGGCCGCCGACGGCGTGTCGCCCACCACACCGACTGGTCTCTCGGTGACCCGCAGCTTCGCCGGCGGCGCGGTGCTGCGCTGGGGTGCCTCCACCGACGACCAGGCGGCGCCGCTCTACGCGGTGTACCGGTCGATGCAGCGCAGTTTCGTGCCGTCGAGCGCCACCCTCATCGGCACCAGCGTGACCACGACGTTCCGGGAGACCGGCTCGACCCGGCCGGGCCTGTACTACTACCGGGTGGTCGCGCTGGACCCGGCCGGAAACCGCAGCGCTCCGACGAGCGTTGTCGCTTCATTGCGTCGCTGACGGGCCGGCCCTTGAGGGAGGCCCGCGGACGGCACCGATGCTGTATGCCGCGCGCCGGCGGCCGCCGGTGCGTCACCGTCTGCCCGGGGGAACCCTGTGAAGATCAGCTCAGCCGCCGTGTCACTCAACGTCGATGACGTCCGCGCTTCGGCGGACTTCCTGAGGGATCACTTCGGCTTTGTCGAACAGATGGCGGCCGATGGCTTCGCCTCGTTGGCGCGGGCAGACAGCGGCATGAACGTGATCTTCCTCCGTCGAGGCCTGCCCAGCCTTCCTGCGGACCAGCGGGACAGCCACGCCACCGGCCTGATTTTGGCCTTTGTGGTCGATGACCTCGAGGGCGAGCTGGCGCGGCTGGAGTCGGAGGGAGTCGCCATCACCATGCCGCTCACCGTCGAGGAGTGGGGGGAGCGGGCCTTCCAGGTCACCGACCCCAACGGCATCAAGGTGCAGCTGGTCGACTGGCAGGGATGAGCTCCGGCTGGTCGGTGATGGCGCTGGTGTCGGCTGGCACGTACTGGAAGTCGGCCGGCGCTCCCCGCACAGCCACCACCCGCACCGCGTTGAGCACGGCCACGAGGTCGATCAGCTCCTGGGCCACAGCGCCGGCGAGAGGGGTGAGCTGTCCCAGCACGGCCAGGACCATGCCGACCAGCGAGAGACCGATGCCGCCCAGCGCGCTCTGCAGCGCGATCGTCCGCATCCGCCTCCCGATGTGGATGAGGTCGTCGAGCCGTTCCATCGAGGAGTCCAGCACGACCACGTCTGCCGCTTCGGTGGCGACATCGCTCGCCGTACCGAAAGCGACGCCGACAGTGGCTGCGGTCATCGCCGGCGCGTCGTTGACCCCGTCGCCGAGGAACAGGGTCGGTCCTTGGGCTGTCCGCTCGCGGACCAGGGCGAGCTTCTCCTCGGGTGAGACCCCGGCGTGGACCTCCGTGATCGCCACCCGCGCCGCAAGGTAGTCGACCTCGCTGGCCCGATCCCCCGACATGATGATGAAGCGCTCGTAGTCGTGCCGCCCCCGCAGGTGGGCCACGAACTCCTCCGCCTCGTCGCGGGGCTCGTCCCTGAACCGGAAGGTCGCGGCATACCGCCCGTCCTGCAGCACCACGCACTCCATCCCGGTCCCAGCCGGTGGAAGCAGTGCGACGGCCGAGGGGTCGATCTCACCTGCGTGAACCCGGTTGGTGATCAGCAGGGAGTGGCCGCCGACCCGGGCAGACAGGCCCCGGCCTGCCCGCTCTGACACCTCGTCCACGACCGGGAGGGCCAGACCCCGGTGCTGGGCAGCCGCGACGACCGCCGTCGACAGCGGGTGACGGGAGTAGGCCTCGACCGCCGCAGCAGCGGCCAGCAGCGAGTCGGCCCTGGCCTCGACGTCGTGCTGCCCGCCCTGCCTGCCCGGGCCGACCGGAACGGGCGCAGCAAGCACCTCGGTCAGGCTGGGCCGGCCGTAGGTCAGCGTCCCGGTCTTGTCGAAGACCACCGTCCGGACGCGGCTGACCTCCTCCAACGCCACAGGGTTGCGGACGATGATCCCCCGCCGTGCGGCCAGCGAGATCGCCCCGATGATGGCCACGGGAACACCGATGAGCAGCGGGCACGGCGTGGCGATGACGACAACGGCCAGGAACCTGCGGGGGTCACCGCTGACCACCCATCCCGCGGCCGCCAGGGTCAGGGCGAGGACGGTGTACCACGCGCCGAGGCGGTCGGCCAGGCGCCGGAACGGCGGCCGCTGCTCCTCCGCCTCGCGGAGGACACCGACGATCCGCGCGAACCGCGAGTCCGCGGCGATCGCACTCGCCCGGATCACCAGCGCGCTCTCGCCGTTGACGGCACCCGACATGACTGTCGAGCCCACGGACTTCGGCACGACGTACGGCTCACCCGTGAGGTAAGACTCGTCCATGGTGCCGTGGCCCTGGACGACCTCGCCGTCGACCGGGCACAGCTCGTGCGGGAAGACCGCCACCAGGTCGTCGACCGCGATCTCTGCAGCCGGCACGTCGGCCGTCCCGGACGACAGGTCGGGGCCGAGCAGCCGGTGGCCCACCACCGGGTTGCGGCGGGCGAGCGCCGCAAGGGTCGCCGAGGCTCGGGAGGAAGCTGCCGACTCCAGGGCAGAGCCTCCGGACATCATCAGCACAAGGATTGCGGCGACCAGCCACTCCCCCAGCCACACGGACGCAACGATCGAGATGACGGCGAGCAGGTCGGCACCGGCCTCGCGGCGGGCCAGCGCGCTCATCACCTGCCAGGCCAGAGGAGCCCCACCGGCGACGACCACGACCTCGAGCGGCGCCAGCGCCCACGCACTCTCAGCGCCGTCGGGAACCAGCAGCCGCAGCACGACGTGTGCGGCGATGGCCAGGGCTGAGACGGCAGCCACCTTGCCCTCGAAGGTGGAGAGGAACGTCTCCAGCCGGCCCTGGGCGCTTGGGGGCGCGTCGTGGGACATGCCCGGCCCGGCCTCAGCCGCGGACATCGCGGCGAACGAACCCGAGCGCCGCGACAGCGATGAGCACCGCGATGGTCGCCACCGAGACGCCGATGGCTGGGCCCGAGAGGCCCGTGCGGAGCGGGTCGTGGCCGATGTACTGGTAGAATGGCGAGAACCTCTGGAGCGGCTCCAGCCAGTCGACCATCGGACCCAGACCGTTCACGACGTACGCCACCACGGCGACCACGGCAGGCACGCCGCGGCTGAGCCCGAGGCTGCCCGACACCGCCCCGATGGCAAGCGCGATCGCGCCGAAGACCAGCCCCAGCAGGGCCAGGTGGGTCATCGCGGCCGCAACCTTGTCAGCGGGCAGCTCCATGTCGAACCCCCGGCCCTCCAGCACGAGCGCGAGCCCGAGCACGGCAGCCAGCAGGACGGTGCCGACCACCATGGCCGCGCCCTTCTCGAGGAGCACGCGCACCCGGCCGACCGGCTGCGCCAGCAGCAGGTCCATCGTCCTGCGGTCCTCTTCGCCGGCCACGCCCCGCGAGCCCTGCACCACGGCATACAGGATGACCAGGATGGGTCCCATGAAGGACATGAGCTCGATCTGGATGTAGCCGGTCGGTGTGGACATGTCCGCCCCGCTGCTGGCGAAGAGCGAGCGGAAGGCCTCCGGCATCTGGTCGAGGAAGTCGCTCATCGACGGCTGGTCGCGGATGCTGGGCCAGATCGCGGCATACATGAGCACGATCCCGACGACCGCCGTCAGCCAGCCGACCAGGCTGCGCTGCTGCTCGTGAAGGGTCTTGAGAAAGACGTTACGCAGCATCGGGGCCACCTCCGGTGTAGTAGGCCAGGAAGGTCTCCTCCAGCTCGGCCTCCGCGCACTCGAAGTCGACGATGGTATGCCGGCTGACTTCCTTGAGCAGGGCATCGAGGGTGCCGGCGGGGGCGCTGCACACGAGGGCGTGGTCCTCGACGCGCAGGTCGCGCACCTTGAGGCCGGAGAACGCCTCGGGGCCGACCTCGTCGGCGAACGTCGCCCTGACGTGGTGGAGCGAGCGCTCGCGGAGGTGGTCGAGCCGGTCGACGGCGATCAGCCGGCCCTCGCGCAGCACGCCGACGCGGTCGGCAATGCGCTGGACCTCGCTGAGCACGTGTGAGCTCAACAGGACGGTGCCCCCCCGGCCGGTGTGCTCGCGCAGCAGGGAGTAGAACTCCTGCTGGGCGAGCGGGTCGAGACCGCCCGTCGGCTCGTCGAGGACGAGCAGGTCTGCAGCAGCCATCAGGGCCAGGACCACGGCAAGCTTCTGCCGGTTGCCCTTCGACAGCTCCTGCGCCCGTCTCGTGAGGTCGAGGTCGAGCCGCTTGGCGAGTGCCTCAGCCCGAGTCCGGGTCGGCTCCCCGCGCACGTGACCCAGGTACTCGACGTGCTGGGCGCCGGTCATGCGGCCGTAGAGGGCGGGCTCTCCGGACAGGTAGCCCACGCCGCGGCGCACCGCGACCGACTCCCGCCAGGTGTCCCTGCCCTCGATCTGGGCACTGCCTGCGGTGGGCCTGAGCAGACCCATCAGCAGGCGCAGTGTCGTCGTCTTCCCCGCGCCGTTGGGGCCGAGGTAGCCGAACACCTCGCCGCGGTCGATCTCCAGGTCGAGGTCGCGCAGGGCGAGGGTCGACCCGTAACGCTTGGTGAGGCCGTGCGTCGCCACGATCGGTGGGCTCGTCATGTCTTGACCGTCGCCCTTTGGCCGTATGCCGGGAAGGGCCTTTGTGCCCGGGTCACCTCGCGCACGAGAGCGCCCTACGGCAACCAGGGTCACGGCCGATCTGCGCGCCGGCGGCCGAAGACGAAGTAGGCCAGGGGACCCAGCGTGTTGATGAAGGTCGCTGCCCCCCAAGCCCACTTGGGACCGTTGACCTCGTCGGCCCGTCGCTGGCGCAGGTCCCGGAGGGCCAGCACCTGCAACGTGATCTGGATCACTGCGCCGACCACGGTCAACCCCTGCTGCTGCGGCGTGAGCTCTGACCACTTCTTCTTGACCCTCTTCTTGGGCATGGTTGCCTCCTTGTCCCAATTCCGTTGGTGCACGGTCTAGTTCACCGTGAAGTCCTTGTCATCCGTTGCAGGACCAAGACCTGAGGCGCCCCCGGACGGGTCGTCGGTCGAGACCATCACCGTGTATGACCCCTTCGCGAGGCGAGCCGAGAAGGTGAACGCTCCAAAGCCCCCGGTCCCCGTGCCGCCCATCGCGGAGCCCCGCGCCACGCCGGCACCGGCCGCAGTCGTGACCTTCCAGCCGAACGTCGCCTCGAACGACGTGCCGTATCCGGTGAAGGTCACGGTTCCAGCCTTGCGCACCTCACCCTGCTGAGGCGAGGTGACCCACGCCAGGCCCTGGACGTCCAGCAGCGGAGCCCGCCGCATCGGTGCGCCGACCCGGATCACTCCCCAGGCGTCGTAGCCCCCGCCGTTGACCGTGACCGAGACGGTCGTGGCGTCGTGTCCCGCGACGTGCGCGGCTGCCGTGGCGGTGTAGACCAGCTGCTGGAGCGCACGCTCGGCGAGCTCACTCCCCACCTGGGTGTTGGTGAAGGCGTCCTTGGACACGTCGACCTTGATGGCCGCGCCGCTCTGGGTGACCGTCAGCCTGGACGGCGGGCGCCACGGTGTCATGTAGTCGGGATCGAGCGGCTTGAGCCGCATCATGGCGGCGATGGCCGAGGCCACGGTGCCGCCGCTCACCTTGGGCACCGAGCGGAACTCCCGGTACAGCCGGAAGCTCTTCCGCGACTCGGCGATCCAATAGACCGGTATGCCGGTGAGCTGGCCCGTCGTGGACGTCGCCGTGGGCGAGGTGCTGGTGGTCGTGGTGGGTGTGGGCGCGACTGTGCTCGTCGCGCTGGTCGTGCCTGGTGCCGGTGACGTCTGGCCTCCGTTGCCGCACGCTGCCGGAGTCAGAAGCGCGGCCACGGCAGTGCCTGCGACCACAGCCCGCCGTACGGTTCGAGTGCCCCTCATGATGGCCTCCTTGCTGAGACCGAGTTCGCTGGCGACCGAGCCACCTCTGAGCGCCACGGCAGGCGCCCACGGTGGGTCGCCGGCTCCAGTGGAGCCTGACGGTGCGAACTCCGGTAAGGGCCAAAGGGCCTGCCGACCAGCCCAAGGCTGTGGGCCGGCCGATCGCGGCTCGCAAGAGGCGGGCGGGACGGGATCTCGGACAGGATGGCGCCCATGATGATCCGAAACGTGGACGTCGACGTGCCCCGCGAGGGTGAGGCTCCACCGCGAGAAGGCTGACCAGGACTGTGGCAAGCGGGAAACCGCCCTGCCGGAGGCGTCGAGAAGAGGACCCCGGCTCCGACGTCCTCAGTACCTGGCCCATTGACATGGCCGATCACCTGGCCGCGGCACCGTGCGGCGGCCCGAGTCCAGAAGGAGTCTCCTGGTGAAGTACGTGATCTTGATCCACTCCAACCCCGACCCGTGGGGCCACCCCACGCAGCGCTATACCCCTGAAGGGCGAGCGCTTTCCGAAGAGCAGCATGAGGAGATGGACCGGCAGTTCGAAGCGCTGATGCGCGAGATCTCCGCCTCGGGTGAGTTCGTGACCGCGGAGGCCCTGGCCGACCCCGCGTCGTCCACCCTGTTCGGGTGGAGCCCCGAGGGCCACCTGGCCACCGATGGCCCGTATGCGGAGACCAAGGAGCAGCTGGCCGGCTTCTTCATCATCGACTGTGACACCCGAGAACGCGCCGAGCAGATCGCCGCGGTGTTCGCCCAGCCGGGCGGGGTGGTCGAGCTCCGGCCGGTGATGTGGCCTGGCGGCAGCGACTCGTGACGTCTGCACGATGACGACCGTGGGCCTCGAGGACGTGTGGCGTGACTGCGCGCCGCACGTCCTGGCTGCGCTCGTGCGCCGCTACGGCGACTTCGACGCCGCGGAGGATGCGGCCCAGGAAGCGCTGCTGGCCGCTGCGCGCCAGTGGCCGGCCGACGGGGTTCCCGACAACCCCCGGGCCTGGCTGATCAGGGTGGCCTCTCGCCGCCTGGTGGACCAATGGCGGTCGGAGCAGGCTCGGGCCGACCGCGAGCAGCTGGTCAGCCGGCATACCCCCTCCGACCGGTTCCTGTCGGCGCCAGCCGACGCAGACCATGGGAGTGAGCGGGACGACTCGCTGAGTCTGCTCTTCCTGTGCTGCCACCCGGCGCTGTCACGCCCCTCCCAAGTTGCACTCACCCTCCGTGCCGTGGCCGGACTGAGCACGGCCCAGATCGCCCGGGCGTTCCTGGTGCCGGAGGCGACGATGGCGCAGCGGATCAGCCGCGCGAAGTCGCGACTCCGGCAGGTGGGCGCGCGGTTCCGCGTCCCCACCGCGCAGGACCTGCCCGACCGGGTGGCGGCCGTTGCGCAGGTGCTCTACCTGGTCTTCACCGAGGGACATACCGCTACCACGGGGGCCGGGTTGACAGATCCGCCGCTCGCCGCTGAGGCCATCCGCCTGACCCGGCAGCTGCATCAGCACCTGCCCGCGGCCGGTGAGGTCAGCGGTCTGCTTGCGCTGATGCTGCTGTCCCATGCCCGACGAGCGGCTCGCACCCTGCCCGACGGCTCGCTCGTGCCGCTGGCCGACCAAGACCGGTCGCTGTGGGACCAGGCGCTCATCGCGGAGGGGGTTGGGCTGGTCGAGGGTGCGCTGCCGACCGGCCCGGTGGGCCCCTACCAGCTGCAGGCTGCGATTGCGGCCATCCACGCGGAAGCGGCCGACGCCGCCGCGACCGACTGGGCCCAGATCGAGGTGCTGTATCGCATGCTGCAGGCACTGACACCCAGCCCGGTGGTCTCGCTCAACCACGCCGTCGCGGTCGCGAACGTCGACGGCCCGGCTGCCGCTCTTGCCATGATCGAGCCACTGCTCGACGACCCAAGCCTGCGACGCCAGCACAGGCTCCATGCGGTCCGGGCGCACCTGCTCGAGATGGACGGACGAGTCGAGGAGGCCCGGGCTGCCTACGCCTTGGCGGCCCGGCTGGCGACGAGCATCCCGGAGCAGCGATACCTGAGGAGCAAAGCGACCTAGGACGGCCGGAGACCGAGATCAGAGAGGTCCTCCCGACCAGGGTCCGGCGACGGTCGTCGGCCAGGCCCCAAGTTGTCTCAACCAGGTGACTGCGCGGGTCCGCAGTGCGACCCTTGAGAGCAGGAGGTCTGTGGCTCGGGGGATCGTCTCGGACCAGCTACGGGGACGCGCGTCCGGACAGGCTTGACCTGATCTGCTGCTGTTCGGAACCACTCACCGCCGCGTGCCGAGTTGGGAACCAAGGAGGAGAGCGCGATGCAGAACGAGTACCGCCCCGACCTGAGGGCGCACGTGTCGGTCGACGACGAGGGAAGGGTGCGCCAGATCTTGCACGGGCAGGAGCAGTGGCAGACGGGTGAGGGTGACCAACGCCGCGCCGCGGTGGAGTACCTGCGCGCGCATGCGGGCGTGCTCGACATCAGCGAGGAGGCGCTGCGCAGCCCGGACGAGCGCGCGGAGTACACCGAGCCACGAGCCGAGGGCGAGTCCTACCGGCTGGTCGAGGAGAAGCGTCAGTTCGACAGCACGACGTTCGCGTTCGCCCAGACCTACCTCAACGTGCCGGTGTGGCGGACCGGCGTCACGGTTACCGTCGCCGGGCGACCCAACCGCGTGGTCGAGAGCACGAGCACGACGCTCGCCGGGGTCCGTGCCGAGATGCCGTCGGGCGAGGCCGTCGCCCCTTGGCGAGACCTTCTCGCCATCGCGGAGCGGCGGTCCCGCGACCTGGGCGAGAGCTCGGAGCAGTCCGAGGCGGACCGAATGGTGGGCGACGCCCTCGGCCTCTCGGCTGGCCGTGAACGAGGTGGCGAACTGCCCACAGGCGTGGCTGACGGGGGTCGGCTGCGAGTGAACCAAGGGCGCTTCTTCATCTACCGCTACGACCCGGCAGAACGCCAGCATGGGAGGCCGGAGGGCGGCCGGGGGGAGCCCCTCGACCTGGAGCGGGACGATGTCGAGCCCACGCTTCCCCTGCCCCCGGTGCCGGACAGCATCCGGCCGGGCGGAGACTACCTGGTCACGGAGGTCGTGTTCACGCTTCCCTTCGCCGGGTTCGAAAGCCTCAACTGGCGTGCCCTCATCGAGGTCGAGACCAAGGCAGTCCTCTGGCTGCGGGCGCTCATCGCGGGCGTCAACGGCCTCGTCTTCACCTACGACCCGATCACTTCGACGGGCGTGCTCACCAACACCGCCGACCAGCCTGCCACCACGCTCGACCCGCTTCGTGACGATGTCACGCTGGAGGGGCTGGCCGCTCCGATTGCGGGCATCCAGTCGCTCGTGGGAGCCAATGTGATGCTCTCGGACGACGACGCCCCCGCGATCCCACCTCCCTCCGAGGCCGCTGGAGCCGACTTCGACTACATCTCGCGGACGAACGACTTTGCCGCAGTGAGTGCCTATTACCACGCGAACAGCTTCTTCGCGGTCGTCGAAGACCTCGGGTTCGACCGCGACACTTATTTCGACGGCACGGCCTTCCCGGTGCACGTGGACCACCGGGCCAGTTTCGGCGACCCCAACGGCATCGAGATCAATGCGTTCTGCGGGGGTGATGCGCAGGGTGACGGGATCGGGCTCGTGGGGTACTGCCTCGCGAACCTGGCGGACACCGCCAATCCGCTCGGACGCGCAGTGGACAAGTACGTCCACTGGCACGAGATCGGTGGTCACGGCATCCTCTGGGACCACGTCGACTCCCCCAACTTCGGCTTCGCGCACAGCGCCGGCGATGGACTCGCCGGCATCCAGAGCGACCCTGAGTCCCTGCTCCGCGAGCTGGGGATGGTGGAGCGGTTCCGCTACACCCCGTTCCGCCCGATCCGCTGGATGAACCGCGATGTGGCCACCGGCTGGGGCTGGGGCGGCGCCAACGACGTCGGGGGCTACAGCAGTGAGGAGATCCTGGCCACGAGCCACTTCAGGATCTACCGGGCGATCGGCGGCGACTCCCCCGACCTGAGCCGGCGCCGACTCGCATCGCGCGTGGTCACCTACCTCATCCTCCGCGGTGTGGGCGATCTGACGCCCATGACGAATCCCGGGACCGCGGACGCCTGGTGCACGCGCCTCATGGCCACGGACGCCCTGGACTGGACAACCGAGGGACTGACCGGCGGTGCGTACCACAAGGTCATTCGCTGGGCGTTCGAGGTCCAGGGCCTCTTCCGTCCTGCGGGCGCCCCGACGACCGATCCAGGCGCGCCGCCGGAGGTCGACGTCTACATCGACGACGGCCGCGCCGGCACGTACGAGCCCTACCTGACCGACTTCTCGGCCACGGCCGATGTGTGGAACCGCCATTTCCCCGATGGAGGCGCGGGGCACCAGGAGCCCCTTGCCGGTTTCCCGGGCTATGTCTACGTGCGGGTGCGCAACCGCGGCACGGGCACGGCCACCGACCCGGCGGTGAAGCTCTTCCACGCCGACCCGGCAAGTGGGCTCGGCTGGCCGGGCGCCTGGTCGGCCACCGCCACACCTCAGCTGGCTGCCAGCGGCCCGCTCCCCTCAGGCGGCGCGACGGTTGTCGGCCCGTTCAGCTGGTCGCCCCCGGTCGTAGGCGCAACCTCCCTCCTGGCCAGCGCCTCAGCAACCGGAGACCCCAGCAACGCGGACACCGTCACCGGGCCGATCGAGCACTGGCGGCTCATCCCGTTCGACAACAACGTGGCGCAACGCGACATGTCGGTCGTGGCTGCAGACCCGTGCGAACAAATGGCCGAGCTTGGGTCGTACATCTCGTCGTTGGGCCTGGCGCACGGACTCGCGAACAGCCTCACCGCCAAGCTCCGCAACGCCCAGCGGGACTGCCGCCGCGGGCACACCACGCCCGCCTGCCATGTCCTGGAGGCATTCGACCACGAGGTGGACGCGAAGACTGGCAGCGGCATACCTCCGGAGCAAGCCACGGTCCTGCACGCCCACAGCGACGCGATCAAAGGGGCCATGAGCTGCTAGGAGAGGGGGGTCTCCCCGGTGCGATGGACCTTGGAACGTGAGCTACGAGCCGAGCTTGGCGACGGTCAGAAGCACCGCGGAGTCTTCGAGAGCCTCCAGCGAGTGGCGAGCGCTCGGAACGATGAGGAGGTCTCCGGGTGAGCCCTCCCAACCATGGCCGCCGCCGTTGAGGCGAACCCGACCCACCAAGACGTGCACGGTGGCCTCGCCCGGGCTCGCGTGCTCGTCGAGAGTGCGCCCTGCGGTCAGGGCGATAACGGTCTGTCGCAGTACCTTCTCGTGGCCGCCGTAGACGGTGTCGGCGCTTCGCCCACTCGGAGCCTGCCTCGCAAGCTTCAGCTGTTCCCGGGCGAGCGCGGTCAAAGAGGACTTCTCCATGGCATCACCCTCGCACAAACCCGGGCGGGCACGTCCGGGTGACTGGTGGGAGGGGCCGGCTCACCCGGCGCCGAAGTCACGACGTGTGCACGGGGGTGCGCAGCGGGGCCCGAAGCGCCGACCAGAGGCTGGTCAGCATCGCGATGAAGACCACGAGCCACGCACCGAGTGCCACCCACAGCCAGATGGAACCGACGGACTCCACGAGCGGCAGGTGGTCGGCGCGGCCGAGATAGACACCCGCAACGGAGTACATCCCGAGTGGGAAGATGATGCTCCACAGGGTCGCCTCATAGCGAAGCGGAACCCTCCGCCGCACGTGGCGCCACCAGCCGGCCGCCACAAGGACGGGGATGAGCCACGTGGCGAAGCACCAGAACACCACTGACAGACCGGCAATGAGTCCCCGGGTGGCATCGACCATCGGCGCGCTGTCCATCTCGACGATCCGGGCGCCGGCGACGACCGTGATCGCGACGGCACCCATGGACACCCAGTACGGCGGGTCGAACTCGGCGGGGTTGAGCCGGTAGAGCATCAGCCGCAGGGACACGATGACGGCCGAGGCGGCATACAAGAAGACGCCCACCGACCACGAGAGCACCGCCAGCACCGCCAGACCCGCCCGGCCGTCGGTGACCACGGTCTCCAGAGTGGCCGCAGCGATCGCGGTCGACTGGCTGGCCACGACCCAGATGAACCACGTGCCGTTCGCCGCGGCCACCACCGGCCGCTCCTCGCGGCTGAGCACCGCGCTCCAGGGGACGACGTAGCCGAGTACCAGCCACACGAGCCCGGCCACGACGAGGAGTGCACCGGTCACGGCATACCAGCCCTCTGCCCCCGCCCGCACGCCCAGCACGTTGGTGCCGGCCACGAAGGTGAAGAACCCGAAGGCCCTGCGCGGCTCGCGGAAGTCTCCCACCATGGCCTCCCGGAACCGCAGGAACCGCCAGGCATTGAGCGTGACGAGGACGGCGTAGGCACCGGCACAGACGGCGAACAGCACCCAGGACAGCAGGTCGTAGCCGTCGAGGTGCAGGCCCAGCGAGATGATGCCGCTGGCCATGACCAGCGCGAAGTAGCCGGGGGTCAGTCCCTTCACCAGGACCCGCACGCGAGTGGTCACGCGAGAAGGCCTACCACGCCGGGCCGCGGGTGCGCACGAGGACCATCGACTCTGTCCGAGCCTCTTCTGCGCAGCGATGCTGTCAGGAGCCGGGCGATGCTCTCAGGAGCCGGGGCGATGCTTTCGGGAGCCGGGGCCTCAGTAGGGAGACGGGCGCGGCCGGCCGGAAGGGAGGGCCATGCCCACAGACAACGCCCAGCAGAGCGTGCTGGTCGACGCCAGCCAGGCAGAGGTGCTGGCGCTGCTTCGCGACGTAGCTCGCCAGCCCGAGTGGATCCCGCAGATCCGGGAGGCCAAGGTGCTCGAGACCGACGACCACGGCCGCCCGCTCACCGCCGAGCTCGCCGCGTCGACCAGCGTCGGCACCGACCGCTACACGCTGGCCTATGAGCACTCAGCCCACGGCATGCGCTGGTCGATGGTGAAGGGCCGCCTGCAGACCGGCCAGGAGGGCGTCTACACGCTGCGCAGCGCCGGACCGGGGCGCACCAGCGTCACCTACGACCTGACGATCCACCACAACCTGCCGCTGCCCGGTTTCATCCGCTCGAGGGTCATCAAAGGGCTCGTGGCCGACACCCTGACCGGGCTGGTGTCGAGGTTCACCACGGTTCCCAAGGAGTAGCAGCCCCTCCGCTGTGGCCTTATGCGCCATCGACCCGCCTCCGGTGTCAACTCGGTGAACGAAGCGACGTGCTGGGTCGACAGCAGTGCGAGCCAGCCGGGGTGGAGTGCTGTTGAACGTATGGGCCACTCGTCGATGAGCGGGCTACCCGACGCCCTCGCGCGACGCCAGAGACGTTGTCCCTTGCTGGTCGCACGGGAAGCAGCCGGGGCCGATGTCGTCGTTCTTGGTGGGAGACCCTAGTTCACCATCTGAGGCCCGACTCGGATGCCTCCCGGAGCACTGGACCTGGAATCGGGCCCGATCAGCTCGCCTCGCAGCCGACGCCGTCGCCGTCGCGGTCCAGGTCATAGATGTCGGAACCCACCACGGTCACAGGACCTTGAACGTAGGCCGGGCCGTTACCGCTACCACCGGCACAGTCGACGTCACTGGCGATGGGTACGCAGGCGCCTTCGTAGTTCGGATCACACGACGGCCCTTGTTGCTCCTCCTTCGTGCCTATCGCAATCACCTGCGTGACAGGCCTCTTCATCATCACCTGTCTCAGCAGCTTCCTGCCGGTCTGAACGCCGTCGGTCAGCGTCACCTCGTAGGTAAGCGCCTTCACCCCGGCAACACCCTTGGTCCTCACTTTCCGGGTGCCTTTGGTGAGGGACGGATCATGGACGGTCTTCGTCGCAAACGCGATCTTCTTCTTCACGGTCACCGTCCGCTTCTCGATCACCGGCGATGGGCTTGACTCAGCTGTCGGCTCTGGCGACGTCGAGCTGGGACTGCTGCTGGAGCTGCTGGGACTGCTGCTGGAGCTGCTCGTCGTCGCTGGTGTGGTGGCAACCGGTAGTGCGCCACCGCATGCGGCCAGTGATGCCGCCAGCGCGACGGCGGAGGCTGCGGTGATGATGCGGATCATGGTCCCCCTCCTGATCCCTGGTTCTGTGCCGTTTGCACGGTATTGGCTTTTGACACTCCAGAGATTGGGACTTTCGGTCCATTGTCCGAAGGGTGGATCCATTTCCTAGACGCTCTACTGATGGTGTAGCTCGCGCCTGCGCTCCATCGCGGCCACGCCGTCCACGGCCGGCCCATCGCCTGCTCGCCTGACGCGCATCACGATTCCCCGGCACGAGAGGCGGCGGTGCACTGTCCTCAGCATCCGGTCGAGGGTGGAGCAGGCCATACGCGCGAAAGGCGCTACGAGGCGTGGCAGGGAAGGGTCATGCGGCGCCAGTCTGCACCGGGATGCCGGCGACCCGCCACTCCAGGACGCCGTCGGCGGCCCGCCGAGCGGTCAGGCCGTGGGAGGCAAGCAGCCGAACCGCATCGTGCGCCAGGACGCAGTACTGGCCGCGGCAGTAGGCGACGATGTCTCGGTCGCGGGGCAGCTCCGACAGGCGCTGCTCGAGCTCTTCGAGAGGGATGTGCACCGCGCCAGGCAGATGCCCGCCGGCGTACTCGACGTCGGGACGAACGTCGAGCACCAAGGTCTCGCCCGCGTCGAGCCGGCGGAGCAGCTCGTCGGTGTCGACGGCAGCCGTGTCCTCGGGGCCGAGGTAGGCGCGGCGGGCGAGCTCGGTGTGCGGTCGGTGCTGTTGGGCAACCCTTCGCAGGTGCTCCCACAGCCCGGCGACGTCGTCGGCGGCGAGGGAGTAGTAGATGCGCTTGCCGTCGCGGCGGGCCCCGACCAGGCCCGCCTCTCGGAGGGTCTGCAGGTGCGCGGAGCAGGTACTGACGCCGACCTCGGCAGCGTTGGCCAGGTCCTCGACGCTGCGAGGTCCCTGGGCGAGCAGATCGAGCAGCTCGAGCCGTTTGGGGTTGCCGAGTGCCTTGCCGACGGCGGCGAACTCGGCGAACAGGGCGTCCTTGGCTCCACGCTCACCCATCGAGGGCTCCTTCCGGTTCGGTGGACGCGGGTCGGTGGTGGGTCTCGTACATGCGGATCGCGACGACCAGCCCGGACGCTGCGGTCAGCACGGCGACGACCCACACCGCGGCCCGAACGCCGAGGGCGTCGGCGACGATGCCGGCCAGCAGCGCGCCGGCGGCGAACCCACCGTCGCGCCAGAGCCGGTACACGCCGACCGCGCGGGCCCGCCAGGCGGGGTGGGCGACGTCGCCGATGGAGGCGAGCAAGGTCGGGTAGACCATCGCGGTGCCGGCGCCGAGCAGCACTGCGGCGAGGGCCCACAGGCCGAACGCGTTCACGGTGGCGATGATCGCCAGGGCGGCTGCTTGCAGCCACATACCGGCGGCGATCATCCACTTGCGACCTACCCGGTCCGAGAGAGCACCGGTGATCAGCTGCCCGACCCCCCATACCGCCGGGTAGAGCGCGGCGAGCACGCCGATCTTGCCCACCGAGAGGCCGGCGGCAGCGAAGATGATCGGGAACAGGCCCCAGGCCAGACCGTCGTTGAGGTTGTTGACCAGTCCGGCCTGGCTGGCCGAAGACAGTGCCGGTTCGCGGAAGCTGGTCTGGCTGAACACTTCCCGGTTGGTCAGCTCGCTGTGCAGGTGGTCGTGGCGGCCGTCGGCGCGGGCCACGTGGTTGGTGGCCTCGAGCCGGGCGTGCTCGCGGGTGTCCTTGACCGCCAGCGTGGACAGTCCCAAGCCGAGGGCGGCAAAGGCGATGCCGAGGAAGAACGGCTCCGGGCGCAGCCCGTAGGCTTGGGCCAGATAGCCGGTGGCCAGCGCGGTGACCGCAACGGCGGCGTAGCCGGCCGCCTCGTTCAGCCCCATCGCCAGGCCGCGTCGGGCCGGGCCGACCAGGTCGATCTTCATCACCACCGTGGTTGACCAGGTCATTCCCTGGCTTATGCCGAGCAGCACGTTGGCGGCGACCACCCAACCCCACGACGGCGCCCAAATCAGCAGCAGCGGCACCGGGACCGCGACGATCCAGCCGACCACCAGCACGGGCTTGCGGCCGAACCGGTCCGACCAGGTGCCGGCGAAGTAGTTCGTGACGGCCTTGGCCAACCCGAAAACCAGGATGAACGTCAGCCCGGCGGTGTAGCCGGGCAGACCGAAGATCTGCTTGCCCAGCAGCGGCACCACAGTCCGCTCTTGGCCCAGCATGCCGCCGACCAGTGCGTTGACCGCGACCAGCAACACGAACTGGGCCAGGTTCTGCCGCAGCCCCAACTCGATCCGACGGCCCGCGTGGCCAGTTCGGGTCGTCCCGGTGGTCCGGGTGTCGGAGATGGGGTTCACCTGCTCGTCTCCTCGTCGGTTGAGACGCCGGTCGCCAGTGCGCGGCCGGTGGCGTCCGCCCAGTCCTGCGGCCCCCCGTCGAGTACCGACACGTCGTCGCGTCCGGCTCGCTCGAGCAGGCTGGCGGCACCCATTGCTCGCTCGGAGTGACCGCACATCACCACCATCGGCCTTGGCGGAAGGTTGTCGATGCGAGCCGCCAGCGCACCAAGTTCGATGTGGCCGGCGCCGGGAAGGTGACCGGCGGCGTACTCGTTGTCCTGGCGGATGTCGAGCACGCCGGCGGCGTCCTCGAGCGCTTCGGGGGAGGTCAGCGGGATGGTCCAGACCGGCTGACCGGCCGCGGTCCACGCATCGATCCCGCCGTCGAGCTCGCCGGCGAGGCAGTCGTAGCCGATCTTGAGGGCCTGCCACACTATCTCGCCCGGGTCCTGGTCCGCGTTGCGCACGATCACCAGCGGCTTCTCCGGGTCGAGAAGCCAGCCGAGCCAGGTGGCGAACACCGGCCGCAGTGGGATCGACACCGACTCGGGCAGATGGCTGGCGGCAAAGTGCGGCACCGGCCGCACGTCGACAACCTGCGCACCGATCATGCGCAGGCGGCCTACGTCTGCCGCCGAAAGGGCGCGCAGCGACTCGCCTTCGGTCAGCGCGGGGCCGCGGCGGTTCACCTCGCCCAGTCGGAGGAAGTACGGGGGGAAGCTGCCGAGGGAGCCCAGAAGCTGCTTGACGAACGCGTCCTCGGTCTCGGCACGCAAGAGCGTGTTGGTGGCGCGCTCGGTGCCGACGGTGGTGGTGCGCTCCGCGCCCGGCGGTGCGGAGCAGAACGACCCGGCGCCGTGGGTGGGCCACACGACCACGACGTCGTCGAGCCGCGCGAGCCGCTGCAGAGACCGGTACTGAGCGCGGGCGAGCTCCTCGGTCCGCTCCGGCGAGACCAGGTCGGTGCGGGCAGCCGACCCGACGATCAGCGAGCCACCAGTGAACACACCCAGCAGCCGAGGACCGTCGAGCAGCTCGAAGGCCATGTGCTCATGGGTGTGCCCCGGGGTTGCCAGGGCGCGAAGGCTGAGCCCGCCCAGGTCCACTTCGTCGCCGTCTGCCAGGCCGGTGTGCGGGTATTCCCGGTTTCCGGCTGCGGACGCCAGTATCCGCGCATCGTCGTGCGCAGCGAGCTGCAGTGCCCCGGTGAGGAAGTCCGCATGCAGATGGGTGTCCGCGGCATAAGCCACCGTCAGGCGGAGCCGCTTCGCCGCCGCACGAAGTCTGCGCAGGTCCCGGCTGGCGTCCACCACCAGCGCCCGACCATCACCCAGATCCACTAGATAGGCCGAGTTGCCCAACCCCTCGTCCACCAGCGGGATCACGTCCACGTCGATCATCCATTCCTCCCCAGCTGCTCCCACTACATAGTTCCATTGAATTTTGGAATGAGCAATGCCGCCTGGCGTAGTGACGTTGGCCGTACACGCAGGATGCGCCTTGCCCGGGCTGGGAGCTACGCCGTGACCGGGTCGCGAGAGCCTGCCGGATGCGGAGGAGCCGGCTCGGCAGCTCGGCGGTGAGGAGTGCTCCTGGATGTGATCCAGCGTCGCTTCGTTGTGTTACGCCGGGTGCTGGAGACGCGAGGACGGCGCCAGCGCGGGCCCCCAAGCATGGGGCCTCATCGCGGGCCCCGCGGGGAGCGAAGCCGCGCTCGAGCCGGTCAAGAACCCTCACCGATCCCGATCCAGACTCGTGGGTCGGCCACTCGCGGTGCAGCATGAGGGAGCCTCTTTGTTAATCGATTGTGGGCCGCCTTGTGCATCGCCGAGGATTGCGGCCATGGCCTCGACCCGACGAGCTGACATGTTCACCGCGGACGGCAAGCCGTCGGACGACGACCCGCGTGAGAACGGACCCAGGTTGGGCGACGAGCGAACCACGCTGGTCGAGGCCCTGCGCTGTCAACGGCTCACGTTGGAGATGAAGTGCTCAGGGCTTGATGCGGAGGCCATGGCGCGCCGTTCCGTCGAGCCGTCGACGATGTCCCTGCTGGGGCTGGTGCGACACCTGGCCGAGCAGGAGCGTGGGACGTTCCGGGTGATGATGGCGGGACAGGACGTGCCCCGGCTGTTCTGCTCTGACACCGACCGTGACGGCGATTTCGATGGCGCCGTTCCTGACCCGCAGGTGGTTGCGGGGGCATGGGATGCATGGCGTGCGGAGGTGGACTTCGCGACGCGGTTCGTGGCCGAGGCGCCCAGTCTCGACATCACCGGCAACGATCCCTCGAACCAGCACGGCAGCGGTGGAGGTTTGATGTCGCTGCGCGAGGTGCTGGTCGGCATGATCGAGGAGTACGCCCGCCACATGGGCCACGTCGACCTGTTGCGCGAGCGCATCGACGGACGCATAGGCCAGTAGTCCGGCCATTCACAGCTGACCAGCGGATCTTGCGCTGACGGCGAGCTCGGCCAGGGTCGGCTTGCCCGCCGCCCCACCGGTGAACGCGCTACTGGGTTTCCGGATCTGCCGTGCCGCGGCGTCCCGGGACCCGGATCAGCGTCTGTTGACCTGTCGTGACGAGGGTGCATTGTTGTTGCTGAGCTGCGTGGACCTCCAGTCGGCAGACGGTGAGTGTGCGTCCGGACTTGATCACTGTTCCGATCGCGTCCAGGCGGTCCCCTTGGGCCAGGGCAAGGAGGTTGATCTTGTACTCCACGGTGAGCACCTCGGCGTCGTTCGGGAAGAGGCTCAGGGCGGCGTAGCCGCCGGCGCTGTGGGCGATGGCGCTGGTCGCGCCGGCGGAAGTAGCAGTGCTGCTGGCGCTGGGGTGGTGCGCCTAGTTTCGGGCTGGCGGCCAGTCCTTGGGGAACGGTTGGTTCAACGACGCCCTCCTGACCGGGGTGTGGTCGGCGGCTGCCCGAAGCATCCCGTCGTCGTTGACGACGGCGCCGCTGCGGACCATCGTGTCGACCAGTTCGGTTGCCAGGGCATGCGGGTGCAGGCTGAGCAGCGTGGCGGCGTCGGCCAGCCACGCTCGGGCGTGCAGGTAATCCTCGACATCGGCGGCGGGGATGCCGCCGCGGATCATGAGGGCGAACGCGAAGATGCGCCTGGCGCCGTACCAGACGGCGCCCTGCGGGTCGTCCACGAGGCGCTGGGCGCGGCGCAGTGCCTCAGTGAACGCCGCCGCGGGGTCCTTCGGGACGGGACCGTGGGATGGGAGCAGGACGCGCGGGCGCAGGTCCGCCAGGCACCGCAGTGAGGTCAGGCTCGCGACGGCCGCTTCGGGCCCATCGAGGGCGAGGTTGACCCAGCCGACGTCGTAGCTTGACAACGCGTCGCCGACTACCAGCAGACGCTCCTCGCGCTGCCAGAGCGCCAGGTGTCCCGGCGTGTGGCCGGGGGTGGCGATGACTTGCCAGTCGCGGTCACCGAGCTGCAGCGTCTGGCCGTGGCTGATGGCCTGGTCAACGGTGTAGGGCGCGACCGGCTGGTCGAGGTACTCGACCAGACAGCACCCGGGGTCTCGTCGTTGCAGGGCTTCGGCGTCCGGGGTGCTGGCCGCCACGCCGGCGCCCGTCTGCTGGAGCAGCGCGTTGCCGCCGACGTGGTCGGAGTGCCAGTGCGTGTTGACGACCAGGTCGACGCGCCCGGCGTGCGCGCGAGCCCATGCCGCGGTGTCGGAGGCGTGGCCGACGAAGCCGCTGTCCACCAGCACCGGGCGCCGGCCAGCGAGCAGCAGGAGGTTCGCGTCGGGGAAGGGGCGGTGCTCCCAGATCGCCCACTCGGGCAGGTCTCGCGGGCCGACGGCCATGGGCTTCACTCTTGTCTGTCCTTGCTCAGAAGGCCTGCTTGAAGCAGGAGAAGGTGCCGTCCTTGACGTCGGCTGCGTAGGCGCGGGCGTCAAGACGCCGGCGTCCAGCGCTTCCGTGATGAACGGTGCGGTGGCACATGCCTGCTCGGAGCCGGGGTTTCAGACGTTGAAGCGGAACTCGACGCGTCCACCGTCCTGACATGCCGATGTGCGGTCACCCTCGATCACGCGTCTTCAGGGCGTCGACGTCGACAGCAACCTTGCCGAGCATCGCCTCGAGTTCGGGGTCGAACCCGATCGCCCGTACTTCCTGCGTACAGCGGCACGCAGCAGCGATCTTGGCAGCCCACTTCAGCGCGTCCTCGCGTGAAGGCACGTCCACGATCGTGATTCCGCCGATGATGTCCGGTCTCGGGCCTTCGGTGACCGTCCCGTCCGTGCCCACGAGATTCGCGGGTTCCTCTTCCAGGCCGCCGGTCAAGAGGTACACACCGGCGTCGATGAGCTCTTGACAGACCGCGTGCGCAGCCCTGCCCACCTCGGGCATCTCCTCGTCGGGGATGTGGTTCATCGCGTCGCTGGGGAACGTGATCAGGTACCGCGTCATCGCATGTCCTTCCTCTCGCATCGCATAGATCGGCGGCACTCCACCTATCCACGCACGCTATGCATGGGATCCGATCGCTGCCAGAGGGGAGAACGCGCAGCCCTCCGCCCGCACCCTCATGCCGCGATGCGGGCGTCCTCTACTTCTTGCCGCCGGTGCCTGACGCCTGTTGGAAGCGGAACTCGACCACGTCGCCGTCGGCCATCACGTAGTCCTTGCCCTCCATGCGCACCCTCCCCGCCGCCCTCGCTGCGACCATCGAGCCGGCCTGGACCAGGTCGTCGTACGAGACGATCTCGGCCTTGATGAACCCGCGCTGGAAGTCGGTGTGGATCACACCAGCGGCCTGCGGGGCGGTCCACCCCTTCCGAATCGTCCAGGCGCGAGACTCCTTCGGGCCTGCCGTGAGGAAGGTCTGCAGACCGAGGGTGTGGAATCCCTTGCGTGCCAACTGGTCCAGACCCGGCTCGGTGACGCCGACCGACTCGAGAAGCTCACGGGCCTCGTCGTCGTCGAGCTCGGCCAGCTCGGACTCGAGCTTGGCGTTGAGGAAGATCGCATCCGCAGGAGCAACGAGCGCCGACAGCTCTTTCTGCAGCGCCTCGTCGCTCAGCTGCTCCTCGTCAATGTTGAAGACGTAGACGAAGGGCTTTGTCGTGAGCAGGCCCAGGGCATGCGCCAGGTCCATGGCGACCCCTGCAGCCGCGCCGCCGGCATACAGCGTGGTGCCCTCCTCCAGCACCTTCTGGGCCGCCAGTGCCGTGTCGAGGACCGCCTTGTCGGTCTTCTTGCCCTTGACCTCCTTGTCGAGGCGCGGGACGGCCTTCTCGAGGGTCTGGAGGTCGGCAAGGATCAGCTCGGTGTGGATGGTCTCGATGTCGGACTCGGGCGAGACCTTGCCCTCGATGTGGGCGACGTCGTCGTCGTGGAATGCGCGGACGACCTGGCAGATCGCGTCAGCCTCCCGGATGTGGGCGAGGAACTTGTTGCCCAGCCCCTCCCCCTCGGAGGCACCACGCACGATCCCGGCGATGTCGACGAAGGACACGGTGGCAGGGATGATCCGCTCGGAGTGGAAGATCTTCGCGAGGACGGCCAGGCGGGGATCGGGAAGGGGCACAACGCCGACGTTCGGCTCGATGGTCGCGAACGGGTAGTTCGCGGCGAGCACGTTGTTCTTCGTGAGGGCGTTGAACATCGTCGACTTGCCGACGTTGGGCAGACCGACGATTCCGATAGTGAGAGCCACGAAGCCAAGAGTCTAGTCGCCGGCCAGCAGATCCAACGACGCGTCACCGCCCACCCGCGTCCCGCCACCCGCGTCACCGACCACCTGCGTCAGCGCGTGAGCGCGGCGGAGCGGACGCCCGGGCCAGCTGGCGGGACAGCGCCACCAGACGGCCCTCGGAGTCCCACACTTCCGCGTCCTCCTCCATCAGCCCGCCCGACAGGGTGCGGCTCGTCACATTGATGCGCAGCCAGCCCCGCGCGGGACGGCATCGCACATGTGCGGTGAGCTCCAGCGTCGGCGTCCAGCCGGGGAGACCCAGGTCGAAGGCCACCGGCGGCAGTGCGTCAACCGCAAGGAGCAGCAGCATCGGGTCCGGCTCGCGGCCATCGGCCATGCGCAGCCAGCCCCGGATCGCGCCGTTTCCCGACGGCTTGCCGACCGCCCAGCCCGTGGTGGCCGGGTCGAGCCGGATGTCAAGCCGTTCGAGCAGCGAGGCATGCTGCAGGAACGTCGGCGGTGCGTCCGCGGTGGTCACGCAGTGCTCGATCGGCGGCAGCGATGGCGGTGACGCGCTGGTGCGCAGGTCCGCGCCCACTCCGGAGAGGTCGCCGTACGTCGCAAGCACCCGGATCCGCTCGACGGCGGCACCCCTGCCGGCGTCGCTGCCCATCTCCCGGGCGGCACCCCGGCCGGCATCACCGCCGGGTTCCCGGTCGGCTTCGCCATCGGGCTGGCTCAGCGCGGCGCTCCCGACGCTGACCGCCCGACCGCGCCGATGCACCTCGGTCCGCACCTGGGCGGGACCGGGCACGCCCGGGGTCAGGTAGTACGCGCTGATCGCCAGCGGGTCTGGATGCCCCTCGGCCGCGAACTCGTGGCTCAGGGCGTGGCCGGCGAGGGCAAGCAGCACCCCTCCGTTGATGCCGCCGCCGATGCGCCAGCCGGCGCCGAGCGCTCCCTCGTAGGCGCCCGGCTCGGCTCCAGGCTGGAGGGCGATGGCCTGGTCGAACTCGCTCTCGCTCTCGCTCAAGAGCCTCTCCTGTCCGATGGAGGGAACGCCCACGGGCGGTGGGCTGGGAGGTGAGCACCCGGCATACGGCTCAGAGCGCCGGAACGCTGTCATGAAGGTATGCCGTAGGGCCGGCATGGGTGCCCAGGAACGCCAGCAGGCGCTGGTTGTAGGCCGCGGCGTGGCGGGCGATCTCTTGGGGGCCGCACCAGTGCAGCGCCCGGATCTCGCGCGGCTGCAGCCTTGCCGTCGACGGCAGGTCGTCGGCGCCGACGCCGAGGTCGAAGGTGAGGCTGAGCGCGTCGGACCACCCGCGCCAGGGAGGCAGCCAGTTGACGGCGAGGAGGGCGCGGGCCTCGACGTGCAGGCCGAGCTCCTCGCGCACCTCCCGGACGACGCACTGGGAGGGCGACTCGTCGGGGTCGACCACCCCGCCTGGCAGGTCCCACTCGCGCTTGTACGTCAGCTCGCACAGGAGGAAGTCGCCGCGCACACTGCGGATCAGGCCCTGGGCGATCACCCGCTTGCGCGGCAGCCGCTCGTTGAGCACCTCGATGAAAGCCAGCCGGCCCTCCTCCGTGGCGAGGTCAGGACGGTCGTGCGCGGCCATGATGGCGAGGCTACCCGCGTGTGCGAAACGGCACTGTCGGCAGGGGCTGGCAGGGTCGTGCTCATGGAGATCCTGCTCGCCATCGTCGCCGGCGTCCTTCTGGGTGCCGGGGTCATGTGGCTCGCCCTGCGCCAGGTGGGCTCGGCCCGCGCCGCCGGCCTGGCCGCCGAGCGCGACCTCCTGCGCGAGCGGGTCGTCGACCTCGAGGCGGCGGTGGCCGACGACGCCCAGACAGCGGCCGCGCTGGTCCCA
Source organism: Dermatophilaceae bacterium (assembly GCA_035691065.1). Classification (GTDB taxonomy): domain Bacteria; phylum Actinomycetota; class Actinomycetes; order Actinomycetales; family Dermatophilaceae; genus DASSJT01. Next base: position 4,626 of record DASSJT010000110.1, on the reverse strand, counting down.
CTCCAGGAGGCGCTGCGGCGCGTCGAGGGGCAGGTGGGAGCCCTGGAGCGCGACCGCACCCACCAGTTCGCCGCCCTGACGACCGCCATGACCCAGGTCCATGCGGCCGCCACCGACCTCGGCCGTCAGACGCAGTCGCTCGCCGGGTCGCTCAACGCCTCCACGGTGCGCGGCGCCTGGGGCGAGGTGCAGCTGCGACGCGTGCTCGAGCACGCGGGCCTGCTGGCCCGGTGCGACTTCGACGAGCAGGTATGCCGGGTGAGCCGGCACGACCGGCAGGTGCGGCCTGACGTGGTGGTCCAGCTCCCGGGAGCGAAGTTCCTCGTGGTGGACTCCAAGGCGCCGATGTCGGCGTTCCTGCAGGCCCAGGCCGACGACCTCGACGGCTCTGAGCGGTCACGGCTGCTCGCCCAGCACGCCGGATCCCTCAAGTCCCACGTGGTGTCGCTCGCCGGGAAGGACTACTGGTCGGCGTTCGACAGCTCGCCGGAGATGGTCGTCTGCTTCGTGCCGAGCGAGGCGATGCTCTCGTCTGCCCTGGCGGCCGACCCGGGTCTGCACGAGGCAGCCATGGCCAGGCGGGTGGTGCTGGTCGGCCCCGGGGCGCTGATGGCCCTGCTCCGGACGGTCGCGTTCACGTGGCAGCAGGATGCGCTGACCGCCAATGCCCGGGAGCTGCTGGTCCTTGGCCGGGAGCTCTACGCCCGGATCGGCACCCTCGGGGCCCACGTCTCGCGCATGGGGGGCGCGCTGACCCGATCCGTGGAGACCTACAACCAGCTGGTCGGCGCCTTGGAGTCGCGAGTGCTGGTGACGGCGCGGCGGATGCGCGAGCTCGACCTCGCGGAGGCGGAGCTGCCGGGGCCAGAAGTGCTGCAGGCTGGCCCCCGAGTGCTCACGGCCCTCGAGCTCATCGAGGCCGCAACGGGCCAGGACGCCCGTCCGGAGCTCGACTTCGGCGCCCCGACCGAGGGCCGCACCCACCGGGAAGGCGGCGAGGCCAGCGAGATTGCCTAGTGGAGCGAGCCCGCCTCTTCGAAGCTCGCGTCGTGGCGCATCTTGTCCGACAGGCCACGGCTCTTGAGGTCACGGCGGATCTCGTTGGGCAGGGCGAACAGCAGGCTCTCCTCGGCAGCCACGACCGGCTCCACCTCGGCATACCCACGGTCGGCCAGGTAGGTCAGCACGTCCCGCACCAGCACCTCGGGCACCGACGCGCCTGACGTCACACCCACGGTGGTCACCCCCTCGAGCCACGCCTCGTCGATCTCCTCGGCGTAGTCCACCAGGTGGCCGGCGCGGGCGCCGTGCTCGACCGCCACCTCGACCAGTCGCACCGAGTTGGAGGAGTTTCGCGAGCCCACGACGATCATGAGCTCGGTGTCCGGGGCCATCTGCTTGACCGCGAGCTGGCGGTTCTGGGTGGCGTAGCAGATGTCGTCGCTGGGCGGGTCCTGGAGCTTCGGGAACTTCTCCCGGAGGCGCCGCACCGTCTCCATGGTCTCGTCGACCGACAGCGTGGTCTGGGACAGCCATACCACCTTGTCGGGGTCGCGGACCTCGACGTTGGCGACGTCGTCGGGGCCGTTGACGAGCGTGATGTGCTCGGGTGCCTCCCCCGAGGTGCCCACGACCTCCTCATGACCCTCGTGGCCGATGAGCAGGATGTCGAAGTCGGAGTCGGCGAAGCGCACGGCCTCGCGGTGGACCTTGGTCACCAAGGGGCACGTGGCGTCGATCGTCTTGAGCTTCAGCGCCCGGGCCTCCTCGTGCACGGCTGGGGCAACGCCGTGCGCCGAGAAGATGACCGTGGCGCCCTCGGGGACCTCGTCGGTCTCGTCGACGAAGATGGCGCCGCGCTTCTCCAGCGTCGTGACGACGTGCTTGTTGTGGACGATCTGCTTGCGAACGTAGACCGGTGGCCCATAGAGCTCGAGGGCCTTCTCGACCGTCACCACGGCCCGGTCCACACCCGCGCAGTATCCTCGCGGGGCAGCCAGCAGCACACGTTTGGTGGGGGTCATGCTCTCCATCGTAAGTTGCGGTCTGCGAGGCTCCGAATCCGCCCGGCGGTCCTCCATGGACGCACCTGGTCAGGCGGCGCTCTCCGCCCGGGCTTCGCCGGAGCACGTGGCGGCACGGGAGGCACGCCGGGGCGGAGGCGCCGTGCTCATCACTAGAGTGGCGGCGTGACCAGCCCCGCTGCTGAGCCGCGGCTTCCCGACAAGGCCGCGGAAACCACCGCGGAGCATCCATGGCCGGTTCGCCTGCTGAGTCTGAAGATCGCCGAGTACGTCGAGAAGATGTCCGTCCTCTGGGTGGAGGGCCAGGTCATCCAGCTCACGCGGCGCCCGGGCGCGCGGACGGCATACCTCACCCTGCGCGACACCGACGTCGACATGTCCCTCAACGTCGCGATCCAGGTCAACGCGCTCGACGCCATGCCCACGCCGCTCAGCCAGGGCGCGCGGGTGGTGGTCCAGGCCAAGCCCGCCTTCTGGACCCAGCGGGGGACACTGCTGCTCGACGGGCGACAGATCCGGCCGGTGGGCGTGGGTGAGCTGCTGGCCCGGCTGGAGTACCTCAAGCGGAACCTCGCCTCGGAGGGCCTGTTCGACGCCGACCGCAAGCGGCCCCTGCCGTTCCTGCCACGGCGCGTCGGGCTCATCTGCGGGCGGGCGAGCGCGGCCGAGAAGGACGTGGTCGAGAACGCCCGCCGCCGGTGGCCGACGGTTCGGTTCGCCGTCCGGCAGGTGGCCGTCCAGGGTCCCACTGCGGTCACCGAGGTCATGGCTGCGCTGCGAGACCTCGACGCCGCCCCCGACATCGACGTCATCATCATCAGCCGGGGCGGCGGCTCGGTGGAGGACCTGCTGCCGTTCAGCAACGAGGCCCTGGTGCGCGCCGTCGCCGACGCCCAGACACCCGTGGTCAGTGCCATCGGTCACGACATCGACACACCGATCCTCGACCTGGTGGCCGACCGGCGCGCCTCCACGCCGACCGACGCCGCCAAGCTGGTCGTCCCTGACGCCGCCGCAGAGCGCCAGGGCCTGGCTCAGGCCCGGCGGCAAGCCCGCCGCGCAGTGGCGGGCCGGATCGGCGTCGAGCGCCGGCACCTCGACGCACTTCGCAGCCGGCCGGTCCTGGCCGACCCGCACGCCCTGCTCCGGGTGCATCGCCGGGAGCTGGAGGCGCTTTGCGAGCGCGCCCAGACCCGGCTCCTGTCCAGGGTGCACCGCGCGGCTGACCAGGTCGCCCACCTGCGGGCCCAGGTCAGCGCACTCTCGCCCCAGTCGACGCTCGAGCGCGGCTATGCGGTGGTACAGCGGGGCACCGGTGAGGTGGTCACCGATCCCACCGTCCTCGACGCTGACGAGCTGCTCACGGTGCGGGTCGCCCGCGGGGACTTCGACGTGCGAGCCGTCGGGCCGTCCTTGCCCGTGGCCTAGGGTGGCCACCGTGCCCAGCAACGCCAAGTCCCAAGGTGCCACCCCGAGCCCGGAGTTCACGGACATCGCCCAGCTGTCGTACGAAGCCGCCCGCGACGAGCTGGTCGCCATCGTCGCCCGGCTGGAGGCCGGCGAGGCCGGTCTTGAGGAGAGCATGCGGCTGTGGCGGCGCGGCGAGGCGCTCGCCGCGCACTGCAGCACCTGGCTCGACGACGCCGAGGCGTCCCTGCGCGGGGCGGCCGACGAAGAAGGCTGAAGAAGCTAGCCGGCGGTGACCGGCTGGAGGTGGTCGACCAGCACGACCAGCTCCTCGAACGTGCCGTCGCCGGTGACCAGTGTGGTGAGCGCTTTCGGGTCCTGCGGCCGGTCGAGCAGGCTGCGCTGGACCTTCGTGTCGCGGTTGTACTTCACCCAGACCTTGCCCGCAGCCGTGAGCTCGCCGGTGCGCGCCGCCCGGTTGGTCTCCGCCTCGACCCACCCCTGGGTCGACGCCTGCGTCTGCTCGAGCGCGACGTAGTGCCCGGCCGGCGAGATGTAACCCGCGTGCCAGGTCATGAGCCCGTCGGTGCTGCGCACGAACCTCGCCGCCGAGGCCTGCCAGCCCTCCGGGAGACCTCGCGGCACCGAGACGGCCCAGCCGGACGAGCGCGCCACGTCACGCGCCGTCGACTCCACGTCCACCGGCGGCTGCGACACCGAGCTCACCCGCGGCACCATGAAGAAGAACACCACCAGGATGCCGCCAACCGCCAGGAGCGACCGGACCAGGTTGGAGGTCGACCCGGCGCTGTAGGAGCTGCGGGGTGGTGGCTGGGCTGTCACGTCACCATCGTCCCTGACCTCCCCGCGAGAACAGAAGCGGGGGTATGCCGGCCGGCTGGCCACCCTGCCGCGCTGCACCTGACGGTCGCGGCCACTCGCCCAGCACCGACCCCGAGACGGTGCGGGGCGAACCCCCCAAAAGGGTTTGGAGCGACCGCGCCACGCTGGCCCAGCCGTCCGCGCCGTGGCCCACCCGCGCCAGCGTGAGGTCGACCGCGAACTGCGCCCGCACCCACTCCCGGACCTGCAGATCTCACGGCCAGACGGTGCGGCCGGGGTCCGCTGACAAGGGCTCAAGAATGGCACAGGCACCGATAGAGTCGCCCCGACACCGTCCGCGAGACAGAGATCC
>DASSJT010000109.1:0-56920 GCA_035691065.1 Dermatophilaceae bacterium | reverse complement strand
GACCGGTTCAGCCGGGTCGCCGAGGGCCAGCCCGGGTACCTCCCGCTCGGCGGCGGCACGACTCTCTCGGGCTGGCCGACGAACTCCTCGTGGGACTTCGTGGCCGTCGGCCGCGGGCATGACACGGCGTACTGGACCGAGATCCTGCGGGCCCTGGGCGACGTCGACCCCGACATGCCGGTCAACATCGAGCATGAGGACCAGGAGCTGGACCAGATGGAGGGCCTGCGGTTCGCCGCCCAGACCCTGCTGGACGCCGAGAGGGCCCTGTGAGCCCGGACGCGGCCAGCGTCGGCGGTGCTGAGCCCCTTCCCACTGGCGGCGGTGCCGAGTCTCCTCGCATTGGCGGTGCCGAACCGCTGCGCATCGGCATTCTCGGCGCGGCGAGGATCGCGGAGCTGAGCATCGTCAAGCCGGCGTCGGCCACGGGGCAGCGCCTCGTGGCCGTTGCCGCACGCGACCCCCGGCGGGCCGAGGCGTTCGCCGAGCAGCATGGTGTGGAGCGGGTCCACCACACCTACGACGACCTGGTCGCCGACCCTGAGGTCGAGGTCGTCTACAACCCGCTCGCCAACGTCCTGCACGGCCCGTGGAACCTGCGCGCCATCCGCGCCGGCAAGCACGTTCTCTCCGAGAAGCCGTTTGCGGCCAACGCCCCCGAGGCCGAGCGGGTCGCCGAGGCGGCCGTGGCAGCGGGAGTCACCGTCGTCGAAGCCTTCCACTACCCGTTCCACCCGCTGTTCCAGAGGGTCTGCGAGCTCATCGCGTCCGGGGCGGTCGGCGAGGTGATGCGCGTGGACACGGTGCTGCGGATGGCGGCGCCGCCGGACTCCGACCCGCGCTGGGACCTGGCACTGGCCGGGGGAGCCACAATGGATCTCGGCTGCTACGCCCTGCATTGCCAACGCCATCTGGGGCTGCGGTTCCTGGGCGGCGAGCCGTCCGTTGTGAGCGGTGCGGCCCGCGAGCGGCCGGGCCGACCTGGTGTGGACGAGTCGCTGTCCGTGGAGCTCCGCTTTCCCTCCGGAGCCGTGGGAAGCGCCGGTTCGGACATGGCGGCGGCCGGCTGGGACTTCCACCTGACCGTGACCGGAACCGAGGGTGTCCTCCACGTCCCTGACTTCCCGCGGCCGCACGAGGACGACCGCCTCCTGCTGCGCCGGGAGGGCGAGGCCGAGGTGGTCGAGCACCTGGGCACCCGGTCCAGCTACACCTTCCAGCTCGAGGCCCTGGCCGCGCACCTGCGTCAAGGGGCCGCGTTGCCGTATGACGTCGCTGACACCGTGCCCCAGGCCAAGCTCATCGACGCCGCCTATCGCGCGGCCGGCCTCGTGCCCCGCCCCAGCCTCGAGACCTGACCTGCGTCTGGCCCTGCCCCGCGTCTGGATTGGCCTGCGTCCGGCCCTGCCCTGGGTCTGCCCCTGCCCCGCCCGACTCCCTGGCCACGACCGGACGAAGGCCTATGACTCAACAGGTCGACTCACACGTGCTGACGTGTTGACCGACCTACCGACACCGACGTGGCCGGCCTACGGGCTGGGCCACGTCGGTGGGTCGGGCAAGACGTCGACGTGAGGGCGGTGGTGGGGTCGGGTCCGGTCGGGTCGGTTGGGCGTCAGGCGTTCTGCGGGAAGCCCAGGTTGAGGCCGCCGTGGCTCGGGTCGAGCCAGCGCGACGTGACGACCTTGCCGCGCGTGAAGAAGTGGACGCCCTCCATGCCGTGTGCATGGGTGTCGCCGAACAGGGAGTGCTTCCAGCCCCCGAAGGAGTAGTACGACACCGGCACGGGGATCGGGACGTTGATGCCGACCATGCCGACCTCGACCTCGTTCTGGAACCGCCGGGCGGCCCCTCCGTCGTTCGTGAAGATCGCCGTACCGTTGCCGTAGGGGTTGCTGTTGATCAGCTTCAGGCCATCGTCGTAGGACTTCACCCGGAGCACCGAGAGCACCGGACCGAAGATCTCATCGGTGTAGAGCGACATCTGGGGGCTGACGTTGTCGAAGAGGGTCGGCGCCAGGAAGAAGCCCTCGCCGTCGGAGTCGAAGTCGCCGTCGCGGCCGTCGACCACCAACGAGGCACCCGCGTCGACGCCGGCATCCAGGTAGCTGGCCACCTTGTCGCGGTGCTGCTTGGTCACCAGCGGGCCCATGTCGCAGCCGCGAGTGCCGTCGCCGGTGCGCAGCTTGCCCATGCGGTCCTTGATCTTCTCGACCAGCTCGTCGGCGATCGGCTCGACCGCGACGAGGGCGGAGATGGCCATGCACCGCTCCCCCGCCGAGCCGAAGCCGGCGTTGACCGCGGCGTCGGCAGCCAGGTCGAGGTCGGCGTCAGGCAGAACCAGCATGTGGTTCTTGGCGCCGCCGAGGGCCTGGACCCGCTTGCCGTGGGTCGTGCCCGTCTCGTAGACGTACTTGGCGATCGGGGTCGACCCGACGAAGGACACCGACTTGATGTCGGGGTGGGTGAGCAGGGCGTCGACTGCCTCCTTGTCGCCGTTGACGACGTTCATGATGCCGTCGGGCAGGCCCGCCTCCGTCCACAGCTTCGCGATGGCAATGGCGGCGCTGGGGTCCTTCTCGCTCGGCTTGAGCACGACGGCGTTGCCGCACGCGATGGCGATCGGGATGAACCACATCGGCACCATGGCGGGGAAGTTGAACGGCGAGATCACCGCCACCACACCGACGCTCTGCCGGATCGAGTAGACGTCGACCTTGGTGGAGGCGTTCTCGGTGAAGCCGCCCTTCAGCAGGTGCGGGATGCCGCAGGCGAACTCCGCGACCTCCAGCCCGCGGGTCACCTCGCCCAGCGCGTCGCCGAGCACCTTGCCGTGCTCGGCGGTGATCAGCTTGGCGATCTCCTCCTTGCGCTCGTCGAGCAGCTGCCGGAAGGCGAAGAGCACCTGGCTGCGCTTGGCCAGCGAGGTGCTGTCCCACTGCGCCCAGGCGGCCCTGGCGGTGGCGACGATCTCGCCGACGAGCTCGGCGGACGCCAGGTCGAGCTCCCCGGTCTGCTCACCCGTGGCCGGGTTGTAGACGGGGCTCGTGCGCTCGGCAGTGCCGGTCCACGACTGGCCGCCGATCAGGTGGGTGATGCGGGTGGGGGTGGTGCTCACTGCGGTCTCCTTCAAACGACTTTGTAAGGACATACTAACATGTGCTCTCCGGACCCGGCTAGTGCCAGCCTCTGGCGGTATGCCGTGGAGCTGGCCTGGGCAGTAGAGGTGCCTCTGCGCCCGGTATAGCGAGCGCTGCCGCACCACTGCCAGTGCGCTGGTCGGCAGCCAGCCCGGCGCCGTCGCCGCCGTGCGCCTGATGCAAGGGTGCCCACCCGAGGAACTGCGGGTGGGCACTCAGGCTGGTGAACGGCATACCGGCTGCTGTCAGGGTGACTCGAAGGTGGGCGTGGAAGACCACTTGCCGAGGTACTCGCCGATCTTCTCACGCATGAACGTGCTCGACTCCCGAGCCCGCTCCTCCCAGGCGAACACGCAGGTCGTGACGATGCCGTCGAAGCCGATCGACTCCAGCCCGGAGAAGAACTCGTCGAAGTCGACCTCGCCCTCCCCAATGTCGAGATGCTGGTGCACGGTGACCTGGGACCCGGGCGGGTTGACGATGTAGCGCAGGCCGCTGGAGCCCGTGTGGTCGAACGAGTCGGCCACGTGGACCATCGTGAGGAGGTCGCCGGCCTTCTCCATGATGCCCTTGCAGTCGTTGCCCTGGTGGAAGGTGTGGGGGGCGCAGTAGAGGAAGGACACGTTGGGGCTGTTGATGCCCCGGATGACGTCGAGGGCGCGCTTGCCGTCCTCCTCCCAGTCGTCGGGGTGCGGCTCGAGGACGAGCCGGATCCCCTCGCGCTCGAACACCGGCAGCAGCTCCTCCATGGACCTCCAGAACTGCCGCTCGCAGGCCGCCGCCTCGCGCGGGTTTCCGTTGAACTCGGAGTTCATGGTGTCGACGCCGAGATCGGCGGTGACCTGGATGGCGCGCTTCCAGTAGCGAACAGCCGCCTGGCGGTCCTCCTCGTCGGGGCCCGACCACCTGTAGAGCGGCAGGACTGACGAGACGCCCACGCCGGCGCTGCGAAGTGCGCGGCGGAAGGTTTGGACTGTGGCGTCGTCGACGCGCGGGTGGTTGAAGAAGGGCGTGAAGTCCTCCCGCGGCGACAGCTCGATCCACTCGTATCCCAGCTCGGCGACGAGACCAGGCAGCTCGAGGAGGGGCACATCGCGGAACATGTATGGGTCGAGTGCGAGTTTCATTGCCGCTCAGGCCTTTCCGAGGATCTTCTCGGCCTCTGTGGGCGTCGGTCGCGGGGCCAGGTCCACCCGGACCGGCTGCCCGGTCGCGAGCGACTCCATGCCCGCGGAACACACGGCCGTGGCCGCGTAGCCGTCCCATGACGTCGGCCCGACCACCTCGCCGCGACGCGCCGAGTCGACCCAGGCCTGGACCTCGAGGTCGTAGGCACGCGCGAAACGAGCGCGGAAGTCAGCCGGGATGTGGCCGCCCCAGTAGCCACCGAGTTCGTCGGCCACCGTGCTGTAGATCCCCGTGCTGTTGTTGCCGGCGATGATGGTGCCGCGCTCGGCGACCGCCTCGCACCGCACCTCGTAGCCGACCTGGTTGTTGACGAACACCTCGTTGGTGACGAGCGCGCCGCCGGCCATCCGGAAGAGGGCCACCTGCGGGTCCACGACACCCTCCGCGGCGGCACTGGTCGGCGCCGGGGACAGGACGGTGATCTCGACGATCTCCTCGCCGAACACGAACCTCGCCACGTCGACCTCGTGGACCAGCGAGTCCCGGACGATCATCTCCGAGCGGAAGCCCTCCGGGACGGCCTTGTTGCGGTGGGTGTTGTGCAGGAGCAGGGTGCGCCCGAACTGCCCCGAGTCGAGCATCTGCTTCAGCTGGGCGTACTCGGGGTCGAACCGGCGCATGAACCCGACCTGGATCAGCGGCCTCCCCGCGGCCCGCTCGGCCTCGAGGACCCGCAGGGAGGACTCGCTGTCCATGGTCATCGGCTTCTCGCAGAGCACCGGCTTCGCGTGCTGGATGCACGCGAGGAGCTGGTCCTCGTGGACGAAGCCGGGAGAGGCGACCAGCACCGCGTCGACCTCGGGATCTGCGACCAGGTCCAGTGGATCGGGGATGGAGCGGACACCGTCGAACCGCGCGGCCAGCTCCTGGGCGCGCGCCTGGTCGGGGTCAGAGACCGCGACCAGGGTGGCATTGGCGGTGCGCCGTGCCAAGCGGTCGGCATGATCGGCGCCCATCATGCCGACGCCGATGATGCCCACCCGCAGGTCCTGCACTGACATCTACCTCTCCTCGCCGGGGTCACCTGAAGGGTTGCCGGAAGGGCTGCCTGCGGCGCTGCCAGAGGTCTCGCGCTGGAGCTCGGCGAGCTCGTCCTTCGACAGCTCCACGCTCAGCGCTCCGTGCTCGACCTCATGTGGGGCAACGACCTTCCCGGGGTCGATCCCGCGCAGCTCGTGGCTGAGCTCGGTCAGCTCGTCGCCGCCGGCCATCTCGGTGGTGAGCTGCTCGAGGGTCAGGGCGTCCCGGTGGGCGTCGAGGACGACCCGGCCGAGCTTGAGGATGACGAAGTGGTTGCCGACGAGGTAGGCGTGGTGCGGGTTGTGGGTAATGAACACCACACCGAGACCGGCGTCGCGGGCCTTGACGATGTACTTGAGCACGACCCCGGACTGCTTGACGCCGAGGGCGGCGGTGGGCTCGTCGAGGATGATCACCTTGGCACCGAAGTAGATGGCCCGGGCGATCGCGATGCACTGGCGCTGCCCACCGGACAGGCCGCCCACCGGGCGGTCGAGGTCCGAGATGACGATGCCCATCTTGGTCAGCTCGTCGTTGGCGATCCGCTTCATGGTCTCGATGTCGAGCTGCCGAATCGGGCCCTTGTAGATCTCGTTGCCCAGGAAGAAGTTGCGCCACACCGACATCAGCGGGGCGAGCGCCAGATCCTGGTAGACGGTCGCGATGCCAGAGGCCTGGGCTGCACGGGGGGACCCGAAGTTGCGCTGGATGCCGTTGAGCTTCATCTGGCCCTCGGTGTAGTCGTGCAACCCGGCCATGATCTTGATCAGGGTCGACTTGCCGGCGCCGTTGTCACCGAGGACGCAGGTGACCTCACCCTGGCGGACGAGGAGGGAGACTCCCCGCAATGCGTTGACGTTGCCGTAGCTCTTCCCCACGTCCACCATCTCGAGGATGGGCGCACTGGAGCCCGTGGTCGTCGTTGTGTCCTGGACTTCGGTCGTGCTCATCGCGCGTCCGCCTTCTTCTTGACGTACATGTTCACGAGGGTGGCGCCGATCAGCATGATGCCGAGGAAGGTCTTCAGCCAGTCGACGTCCCAGCCGGCGTACGAGATACCGAGCTGGGTCATGCCGTAGATCAGCGCACCAATGGCTGCACCGACGATCGAGCCGTAGCCGCCCGTGAGCAGGCACCCACCGATGACGGCCGCGATGATGTAGATGAACTCGTTGCCGACACCCTGTCCGGACTGCACGTTGTTGTACTCGAAGAGCAGGTGCATCCCGAGGAGCCAGCCGCCGAAGCCGACGGCCATGAACAGGCCCAGCTTCGTGGCGACGACCGGCACGCCGACCGCGCGGGCAGCGGCCGCATCGCCGCCCACCGCGAAGACCCAGTTGCCGACGCGCGTCCGCAGCAGCACCCACGCCAGCACCGCCGTGAGGACGATCCAGTAGATCACGGGGATCTGGACGGTCACGGGGCCGATGTCGAAGCTCGAGGCGAAGACCGCCTGAGCGCTGGCCCAGCCGTCCATGTCGGTGATGGTGTTGGACGAGACGCCCCCGGTGACGATGCGAGTCACCGCGAGGTTGACGCCCTGGAGCACGAAGAAGGTGCCCAGGGTGACGAGGAAGCTCGGCAGACCCGTCTTGTGCAGCAGCCAGCCGTTGAACGCCCCGACGGAAAGCGAGAACACCAGCGCCAGCAGCACGCCGACCCACACGTTGAGGCCGAAGTACCACGCCGTGTGGGCGGCGAAGAGCCCGGAGGCGGTCACCGCGACGCCCGCTGACAGGTCGAACTCGCCTCCGATCATGAGCAGGCCGACGAAGACTGCCATGATCCCGATGGTGGAGGCGTTGTAGAGGATCGTGCCGACGTTCTCGAGGTTGCGGAAGGCGGGTGCCGCCGCGAAAAACAGGAGGGCAACGGCGATGGCCCCGATCAGGGCGCCTACCGCCGGCATCCCGAGCAGGATGGCCAGGGACGACCGGGTGCGGACCCGGTCGTCCCCCGCCGCACCAGTGGTGGTTGCGGTGGCCACGTCAGCTCACCTCACCGAGTGCCCTTGGCGGCGAACTGCTCGACCTTGGCGATGTTGGTGGAGTCGATGAACGCCGGTCCGGTTGCGACCGCGCTTCCACCACCGATCACGTTGCCGTTGGTCTTGTAGAGCCACAGCGCGTCGACGGCGAGGTAGCCCTGCAGGTAGGGCTGCTGGTCGATCGCCCAGGCGACCTTGCCGTCCTTGACGGCGGCGACCAACGCCTTGTTGGTGTCGAACGTGCCGATCTTGGCGGAGCTGCCGGCACCCGAGACGGACTTCACCGCGTCGAGCGCGAACTGCGCCCCGAGCGTGACGACCCAATCGACGCTCTTGTCCTGTGTCAGCTTCGCCTGGATGGAGGTCGTGACGGCGGCGTCGTCGCGGCCGTTGACGTACAGCCGCTCGACCTTCGCGCCGCCGGCGCCCTGCTTCACGCCATCGCAGCGGTCCTCGAGCTGCTGCTGGCCCTGTTCCTGGATGACGCAGAGGATGCTCTTGCCGCCGTCCTTGGTCACCCGCTCGCCCACGGCGACACCCGCCGGCTTCTCGCCTTGGCCGAAGTAGCCGATAGCGCCCAGGCTCGCAAAGTCCGCCTCGCCCGCGTTGAACATCGTCACGGGGATGCCCGCCGCGACCGCCTTCTTGATCGCACCGCCGAGCGCACCAGTGTTGGGACTGGTCACCGCGATCCCGTCCACCTTCTTGTCGATGGCGGCCTGGATGAGCTGGGCCTGCTTGGTCGCGTCGGGGTCGTTGGTGTACTCGAGCTTGACGCCGTCGTTCGCCGCCGCCGCTTCGGCACCCTTGCGGATGATGTCCCAGAAGGTGTCACCGGGTGCCTGGTGGGTGATCATGGAGACCGTCATGGTCGTGGCCTTGCTGCCGGCCTGGGCGCCACCGCTGCTGGTGGTCTGCTTGCCGCCGGAAGAGCTGCACGCGGCGAGTGAGACTCCCAGAAGCGCGGCGGTGGCAACACCCGCTGTGCGGTTGATGCGGATCATCTTTGGTCCTGCCTTTCACGTCCACCCGCCTCGTTGCGGATGGGTCGGTGGGAACTGCTGTGAGGTCAGGCGTCCACACGCCTGGGGTCCTGCATTGACGGTGTTGTGTTGAGGGGTGCTGGTCTGGCTACCGGAGCGGGCCGCAGGACGTGAGGTAGTCCAGGGTCCTGGTGGCGATGGGAAGGGGGACGTCGGGAGGGCATGGGTACATGTCCTGCTCGACGATGGCGAACAGCTCCGGTGACCGGTCCAGGGCCGCCAGCCCTTCGAGGATCGGGCCCATCTCGGGGATGCCGCGCGGTGGCTCGCACATGGCGCCCATCCGCACGGCCTCGCCGAAGCCGATGCCCTTCTGCATGACCTCGTCGACCACGGCCGGGTCGACCTGCTTGAGGTGCACGTAGCCGATCCGGTCCGGGTAGTCGTGGATCAGCTTGAGGTTGTCGCCGCCGCAGTAGGAGATGTGGCCGGTGTCCAGGCACAGGCTCACCAGCTCGGGATCGGTTTCGGCGAGGAACCGCTCTACGTTGGCGTGGGTGTCGACGTGGCTGTCGGCGTGCGGGTGGAACTGGACCTGGAGGCCGAACTCGTCGCGGACCGCCTTGGCCAGCTTGTCCACCTGCGCGGCGTATGCCGGCCACTCGTCGTCGGTCAGCACCGCGTCCTCGATCACGGAGCCGGTGTTCGGGTCGCGCCAGAAGTCAGGGATCACCACGAGGTGCTTCGCCCCCATGGCGGCGGTCAGCGAGGCCGCGGCGGACACGCCCTTCCATGTGCTGTCCCAGGAGTCTTTGCGGTGCAGGTGCTCGAAGATCGTCCCGGCGGTCAGCGTCATCCCCCGCCGGTCGAGCTCATCCTTCAGCCGGACGGGGTCGGTCGGTAGGTAGCCGTAGGGGCCGAGCTCGATACGCGTGTAGCCCGCCTGCGCCGCCTCGTCGAGGAACCTCGACCACGGCGTCTGGTTCGGGTCGTCCGCATACCAGACTCCCCAGGAGTCGGGGGCGGTTCCGATCAGGGCTGGGTTGCTCATTCCGGGTTCCTCTCAGACGGCGCCACATAAGCGCGCTGGGTGGCCTTGTGGTCGGCATACTCGCGGTATGCCGTCTGGGTCGAGTCGAGCTCGGACACCTGGCTGACCGGGACGTCCCACCAGGAGTCGCTGTCCGGCGCGTAGACGAGCGGGTCGGTCTCCACGTGGATCACGACCGGGCCGCCGTGCGCCGGAGCGGCCTTGGCCTCGGCGATCGCCAGTTCCAGCTCGTTTCGCGAGTGGACCTCGATCACCCGCGCCCCGAGGGACCGCGCGTTGGCCGCCAGGTCCACGGGGAGGCGTTCGCCGTCGAGGTGGCCCGACTCCGACCGGTAGCGGTACTTCGTCCCGAACCGCTGTGAGCCCAGCGACTCCGACAGCGAGCCGATCGAGTGGAAACCGTGGTTCTGCACCAGGACCACGATCACCTTGACGCCCTCTTGCACCGCGGTGACGAGCTCGGTTGGCATCATGAGGTATCCGCCGTCGCCGACCATCGCGAAGACGTCACGGCTCTCGTCAGCCAGCCGGATCCCGATCGACGCCGGAACCTCGTAGCCCATGCACGAGTAGCCGTACTCCACGTGGTAGCCCTTGCGGTCGCGGACACGCCACAGCTTGTGCAGGTCACCCGGCATGGAGCCGGCGGCGCAGAGCACGACGTCACGCGGGTCGGACAGCTCGTTGACGGCTCCGATGACCTCGCCCTGGGTCAGGAGCCCCTCGGCCAGCTGGTCGGTCACCTCAGCGGTCGGGTTGTAGGCGGCCTCCACCTGTGCGTCCCACTCACTCCACAGCCGGGCCTGACGTTCGCGGTATGCCGGGTCGACGGCATACCCGTCCAGCGCTGCGGTCAGCGCCACGAGAGCCTCGCGTGCGTCGGCGACCACGGACATGCCGGAGTGCTTGCCAGCGTCGAAGTTGGCGACGTTGATGTTGACGAAGCGGACTCCACTGTCCTGGAAGGCGGTTCGCGATGCAGTGGTGAAGTCGCTGTAGCGGGTGCCGATGCCGATCACGAGGTCGGCCTCCCTCGCGAGCGCGTTGGCCGCGGTCGTTCCGGTGGAGCCCACGGCGCCCATCTCCTGGGGGTGGCCGTGCGGCAGCGAGCCCTTGCCCGCCTGGCTCTCGCTCACCGGAATGCCTGTCGCCTCGGCGAGCTCCCGCAGCGCCTCTTCGGCGCCCGAGTAGTGCACCCCGCCACCCGCGACCACGAGCGGCCGCTTGGCCGACCGAATCAGGTCCGCAGCGGCGGAGATGCGGGACGCCTCGGCCGGGGGACGCGCCACATGCCAGACCCGCTCGTCGAACAGCTCGACCGGCCAGTCGTGCGCCTCCGCCTGCACGTCCTGCGGCAGCGCCAAGGTGACGGCACCGGTCTCGACCGGGTCGGTCAGCACCCGCATGGCGTTGAGCAGGGCCGCGGGCAGCTGTTCGGGACGGGTCACCCGGTCGAAGTACCGCGACAGCGGGCGGAACGCGTCGTTGACGGTGACGTCACCGGCATACGGGCTCTCGAGCTCCTGGAGGACCGGGGACGAGACGCGCGTCGCGAACGTGCCCGACGGGAGCAGCAGCACCGGGATTCGGTTGATCGTCGCGAGCGCGGCACCGGTGAGCATGTTGGTCGAGCCCGGGCCCACGGAGGCGGTGCAGGCCCAGGTCTGGAGGCGGTCCTTCTGGCGCGCGTAGGCGACCGCGGTGTGGACCATGGCCTGCTCGTTGCGGGCGAGGACGTAGGGCAGCCCGGCCTTCTCGAAGGTGCCGGCCTCGACCTCCTGCTGGAGGAGTGCCTGCCCGACACCTGCGACGTTGCCGTGACCGAAGATGCCGAAGCAGCCGGCGAAGAGCTTCTGCCGCTCGCCATCCCGCTCGGAGTGCTGCACCGAGAGGAAGCGCACCAGCGCCTGGGCCACGGTGAGCCGCACTGTCGCGGCGGCTCGCTCGGAGGAGTGCTCCAGAGCGCGCTCGCCGGGATGCATGGCGGTGTGGTCGGCCGTCATGAGGGTGCTCCTCCCAGGGGAAGTCGGGGGTCGATGTCCTGGTCGGCCCAGGTGTCCCGGACCCAGGCGTGGGCCGGGTCGTCGCAGATCAGCCAGGCTCGCGTCGCTCCCGGCCCTGCCATGACGTTGAGGTAGTAGAGGTCGTAGCCGGGGGGTGCCATGGCTGGGCCGTGCCAGCCGTGCGGCACGAGCACGACGTCGCCCGTGCGCACTTCGGCCAGGATGTCGATGGGTCGCTCGGCCGTGCCGTAGACCCGCTGGTATCCGAACGCACGGGGGGCTCCGCCTCCCGTGGGCCCCCCATCCCCCTTTGGCCCCCACGCGCGGGTGTCTTCGCCCGCTACGGAGCTCCCGGACTCGGGCTGGAGCTCGAAGTAGTAGATCTCCTCGAGCTCGGTCTCCTCGCCCTCGCGCTCCTCGTCGTGCTTGTGCGGCGGGTAGGAGGACCAGTTGCCTGCGGGGGTGATGACCTCGCAGGCGATGATCGAGTCGGCCTCGAGAACCTGGGGGGTGCCGAAGTTGCGCACCTCCCGGGAGGCCTGGCCGGCGCCGCGCAGCTCGACCTGTACCTCGTCGGAGTGGACGTGGCGCGCGGGGAGCGGCTGCTCCCGCTCCGCGGCCCGGGCGAAAGCCACGGCCACCCGGGCGCCGCGCGCTGAGCTGACCGTGAACCCGGCTCCCCGAGGCACGTACGCCACGTCGGTCGGTCCGGCGAAGACCGAGTCTCGGCCCGCGAGCACGATCTGACGGCCGGTGACGTCCACCGAGACCGACCCGGAGAGCGGCACGACGATGTACTCGAACTCGCCGCCCGCGATCTCGCGGCGCTCGCCGGCGGCCAGCCCCACGGCATACAGACCGGTGTGCTGCCAGTTCTCGCCCTCGGGCGTGATCGCGACGTCGTAGCCATCGGCCTTCGCCGATCCGAACGGCAGCACCCAGCGGGCGTTGTCACTCATCGCGGCGCTCCGTGCACCAGCTCCGCGGCGACGTCGACCGCCGCGGCGACGTCGGCGTCCGGCGGGTAGAGGAGAGCCCGGCCGACCACCAGCCCGCGCACCGGCGGGAGCTCGAGGGCCTTGCCCCACGAGGCGTACGTCTCGTGCGGGTCGCCCTGGGGGTCGCCGCCGAGGAGGAGCGTGGGCAGGGTCGTGGCGTCCATGACCCGCTCGAGGTCGGCGACCACGGGGAGCTTGAGCCAGGTGTGCGCGCTCGAGGCGCCCAGCCCGCTGGCAATATGGATCGACTTGATCGTCGAGTCGGGGTCGAGCTGGTTGGTGACCCGGCCGCCCTCGCGGATCGACATGAACGGCTCCACCATCGCCATGAGCCCGAGGCGGGCGAGCTTCGTGATGGCCTGGGCGCTGGCCTCCAGCGTCGCGACCGTGCCGGGCTCGCCCAGTGCGATCCGCGTGAGCATCTTGCCGCCGTCCAGGCCGCACGTGGCGATCTCCTTCGGCGTGTATGCCGTGAACCGGTCGTCGAGCTCGAACGCGGCGCCCTGCAGGCCCCCGCGGTTCATCGAGCCGATCACCACCTTGTCCTCGAGCGCGCCCATGAGCAGCAGGTCGTCGAGGATGTCGGGGGTGCCGAGCACCCCGTCGACACCGGGACGCGACAGCGCCGTCGCGAGGCGGTCGAGCAGGTCGCTGCGGCTGGCCATGGCGGCTCCGTGGCCGCGAACCCCCAGGGCTCCGCGCGCCGGGTGGTCAGCCGCGACGATGAGCAGTCTGCCGTCAGGGCCGAGGAGCGGCCGACGCTGCCGCGCCTCCCACGACTCCCCGATCTGTTGCGGTCGCGTGGCCCGTACCTCGGTGATCGCCGCAATGTCCACCCCTGCCCCCATCACTCGCCCCTCTCTGCTCGCGAGGCCAGCTGGGCCTCCACCTCGAACTCGGTCGGCATCGCCGTCGAGCACTCCAGGCGCGAGGCGACGATCGCCCCGGCAACGTTGGCGAACTCCAGGATCCGCCGCAGCGGCCACCCGCTCAGCAGCCCGTGCACCAGCGCCCCGCCGAACGCGTCGCCCGCGCCGAGCCCGTTGACCACCTCCACGGGGAACGGCGGCACTTCGACCCGCTCCTCGCGCGTGGCGGCCAGCACGCCCTTGGGACCCTGCTTCACGATGGCCAGCTCCAGCCCGCGCTCCAGCAGCGCATCCGCGGCGCGCTGCGGTTCGGTCTCTCCGACCGCCACCTCGCACTCCTCGCGGTTGCCCACGGCCACTGTCACGTGCTCGAGCGCCTTCGCGACCTGCGCGTGCGCCTCCTGCGGGTGCGGCCAGAACATGGGCCGGTAGTCCAGGTCCAGGATGGTGTGCCGGCGCCGGCCGCGGGCCTGCCAGGCCGCGAAGTGGGCGTCCCGGCTGGGCTCCTGGGACAGGCCGGTGACCGTGGCCCAGAAGATACGGGCGCTGCGGATCGCGTCGAGCGGCAGGTCGCCGGCCTCGATCAGCAGGTCCGGCGCGATCGGGTAGCGGTAGAAGTACAGGGGGAAGTGGTCTGGCGGGAAGACCTCACAGAGCGTCACCGGGGTGGGCGGCCCGTCGACCTCGGAGATGTATGCCGGGTCGACGCCGAGGCGGGCCGCCTCGCGCTTGACGTAGCGGCCGAAGGGGTCGCGCCCGGTGCGGGTGATCAGGGCCGCGTGGCGCTGGTAGCGGGCCGCTGCCACGGCGACGTTGGTGGCGCTGCCGCCGAGGAACTTCTCGAACGTCTTCACATCCTCGAGGCCCACGCCGTGGTCGAGCGGGTAGATGTCGACCCCGGTGCGCCCCATGGCGATGAGGTCGTATGCCGTGTCGTCGGTCGTGTGGTCAGCCATGTGAGGCACCTCCTGGCGCCAGGGAGAGCAGGTAGTCGACCGAGGCGCGTACGTCCGCCACGGGGTCGGGGCTGGAGCTGTCGCCGGATGCCGGCGCGCCCGTGAGGATGGTGTCCTGCTCCAGGACGTACCACCCGGCATACCCGCTGCTCTCTAGGGCGGACACGATGGCCGCGATGTCCACATCGCCCCGACCGAGGGGCACGTACATGCCCTCGGCGACGGCCTCGGTGTAGCTGGCGGTGCCCGCCTGCACGCGCCGGGCGGCGGCGAGGACGACGTCCTTGAGGTGGGTGTGCGCGATCCGCTGGGGGTACTGCCGCGCGACCGCCACGGGGTCACCCCCTCCGATGAGCAGGTGGCCGGTGTCGAGGCACAGCCCGATCCCCGAGCCGTCGAGGACCCGCTGGGTGTCCTCTCCTGACTCCACCATGGTGCCGACGTGCGGGTGGAGGGTGGCCGTGAGGCCCCGCGCCGACGCCGCGTCGCTGATCCGGTCGAGGTTGGCGAGCAAGGTGAACCACCCGGCGCCATCAAGGGCAGGCTTCTCGTCGTAGCCGTCGAGACCCGTGGCCGCGGCGATCACGACGGTCGAGGCGTGCGCGGCCACGAGGCCGTCCATCGCCGCGTCGACCTCGGGCAACGGGTCGTGGCGCGGGTCATGGAGCACGACAGGAACGAACTGACCCACGGCCCGGAGCCCGAAGCCGCCCAGCGTCGACGCCTTGTCCTCAGGCGCGTCCGGGAGGAAGCCGTCGGGGCCGAACTCGGTTGCGGCGATTCCCAGCTCGCGCATCTGGGAGAGCACGGTGTCAGGCTCGAGCTGGTAGCCCCAACCGGGGACTTCGCAGACCCCCCAGGAGATCGGTGCGGCGGCCACGCGCTCGCCCAGGGGAGCCCGGCCGGCAGCGACGGCGTCGACGGCGCCGGAGGCCGGGGTAGCCGTGGCGACAGCGTCGACGGCCGCCGGCGCGGCGGTGGCGGCAGTGGCGTTGCTGCCAGTTGAGTTGTCGGCAGTGGCAGTCATGCGAGCCCCTCAGAGGTCGGCGCCAGCGATCTCGCTGAGCAGGACGGGACGGTTCTCTGCGCGGGACAGCTCACACGCCTCGGCGGTACGGGAGGCCTGGAGCGCGTCGCGAACCGTGCAGGGCGAGGGCTCGCGCCCGGCCGCCACAGCGGTGAAGGCGGTGAGCTCGGATCGGTAGGCGGGCAGAAAGCGCTCCATGAACGACCACTTCTGCGGACCGCGCGGCCAGTCCACGCCCTCCTCGGCCGAGACGAGCGCGAGCGAGTCGTCGAGCCCGACCCCGATGCTGCCCTTCTCCCCCATGACCTCCATGCGGACGTCGTGGCCCGCGCCGTTGTAGCGCGTTGCGGAGACCACGACCAGGGTCTCGTCATCGAGGGTCAGGACCGCCGCGGCGGTGTCGACGTCGCCCGCCTCCCGGAAGAAGTCCGCGCCCTTGTTGGCGCCAGTGGCGTAGACCGAGACGACCTCGCGCCCGCTGACGAACCGGATGATGTCGAAGTCGTGGACGCTGCAGTCCCGGAAGAGGCCGCCGGAGGTGGGGATGTAGGCAGCGTGGGGCGGTGACTGGTCGTGGGTGTTGGCGCGGATCGTGTGGACGAAGCCCAGCTCGCCAGACTGCACGGACTTGCGGGCCCGCTGGTAGCCGACGTCGAACCGCCGCTGGAAGCCAACATGCACTGGCACGTCCGTCGAGGCAGCGAGGCGGGCCAGGTCGATCGTCTCCTCGATCGACGCCGCGACCGGCTTCTCGCAGAACGTCGGGACACCGGCAGCGAGGGCCCGTCGGAGCAGGGGGGCGTGGCCGGGCGTGGCGGTAGCGATCACGAAGGCATCCACCTGCCCGAGCAGGCTGTCGGCGTCGGGTGCGACACCGAGACCCTGCTCGGCGGCGACCGCCTTGGCTGCCTCGGTGTTGGCGTCGGTGACGACCACCTCATCGACGGCATCCAGTGCGGAGAGGGTCTGGGCGTGGAACGCGCCGATCCTTCCGACTCCCGCCAAGCCGATGCGCATTCCGCTCTCCTTTGAGTCAAGCCGCTCGGCACCCGGATGGCCCGCGACGCGGCGTTGACATCACAGTGCCTGCTCGACTAAATCCCTGTCAATACTTTGTCCTAACATTCTCACGTATGGACTTTGTCTTGATCTCCAGTAGGCTCACCCCATGACGGCACAACAGGTCAGCGTGAGCATCGACCGCGCCTCGCCTGTGCCGCTCTACCACCAGCTCTCCGAGCAGCTCAGTGCGGCAATCGGGGACGGCCGGCTCCAGCCGGGGGATTCGTTCGAGAACGAGATCGCGCTCGCCGAGAGGCTTCAACTATCCCGCCCCACCGTTCGGCGCGCCATCCAGGAAATGGTTGACCACGGCCTTCTGGTGCGACGCCGCGGCCTCGGTACCACGGTCGCCAACCGCAAGGTCCATCGCCGGGCCG
The DNA here is from genome assembly GCA_035691065.1 of Dermatophilaceae bacterium. Lineage (GTDB taxonomy): Bacteria > Actinomycetota > Actinomycetes > Actinomycetales > Dermatophilaceae > DASSJT01. The sequence goes on along the minus strand of DASSJT010000109.1, from coordinate 40,256 downwards.
AGCTCACCAGTCTGTTCGACGACCTCGCTCGCGAGGGCCGAACGCCCCGCACGAAGGTGCTGCACCACGACATCCGCGAAGACGAGGTGGCCGCAGCCGCGCTCGACCTGCCTCCCCACACCCCGATGCTGTCCACCGTGCGGCTCAGGTTCGCGGGCGACTCGCCCCTGGCCATCCTCCACAACTGGCTGCCACCGGCATACAGCGACATCTCCGCCGAGGAGCTCGAGGCCACAGGTCTCTATGCCGCGCTGCGCGCCCGAGGGGTCCGTCCGGTCGTGGCCCGGCAGACCATCGGCGCCCGCATGCCGACGCCGACCGAGCGCCGCAGCCTGCGGCTTCGCAGTGGCCAGCCGGTGCTGACCATGACCCGGTTGGCGTTCGACGCCGCAGGATCAGCGATCGAGTATGGCGACCACTGCTACCGCGCCGAGGACTACTCGATCGACATCATGGTCGACGAGCGATAGAGCCCCTCGTTCGTCGCCACCGCGTCATGCGCCGCGTCACCGACGCCCGACCGCGTTGCCATCCCATCATCTGCCCCATGGCCGACGCCCGGCCCCACGCCGCCGTCGCTGACCCCCCCCCGGGCCTGCACCCACATGCGCAGGGGCCCGGCCCCGCGGAGTGCGGAACCGGGCCCCCGCGGCCGAGCTGGGTCAGCCGGCGACGACGTCGAGCGTGAGGGTCGCCTGGACCTCGGGGTGCAGACGGACCAGCGCCTGGTGGGAGCCGACCGACTTGATCGGTTGGGTCACCTCGATCTTGCGGCGGTCAAGCGTCGGCCCACCCGCGGCCTTGACCGCGTCGGCGATGTCGGACGTCGAGACCGCGCCGAACAGGCGACCGGAGCCTCCTGCGTGGGCGACCACCGTGACCGCCTTGGACTCGAGGTTGCCCTTGATCGACTTGGCCTCCTCCAGCGACTTCACCGCGCGCACCTCACGGCCCTTGGCGATCGCCTCGACCTGCTTCTGGCCGCCCTTGGTCCAGGCGGTCGCCAGACCGCGGCGGAACAGGAAGTTGCGGGCGTAGCCGGGCTTGACGTCGACGACGTCACCAGCGGTGCCGAGGTTGGACACCTCGTGCGTCAGGATCACCTTCATGTGCTCAGTTCCTCCTTGCGCCCGAGCTCAGCGGGACGAGCTCGAGTAGGGCAGCAGTGCCATCTCACGGGCGTTCTTCACGGCCGTGGCGATGAGCCGCTGCTCCTGGACGGACACGCCGGTCACCCGCCGGGCGCGGATCTTCCCGCGATCGGAGATGAACTTGCGCAGCAGCGCGGTGTCCTTGTAGTCGATGTTCTCGACCTTCGCCGCCTTCAGCGGGTTGGCCTTCTTCTTGGGCTTGCGCACAACGGGCTTGGCCATCGTGGTGCTCTCCATTCCTTAACAGCTCAGTGGTTGAGAGCCCGAGGCCCTGCCTCGGGATGGTGTCTTTCGGTTTCCTGGTATGCCGGCCCCGGGGGGCACGGGGCGGAGCCCCGTGTGTCGGCATACCTCGCGTCTATCCAGAAATCTAGAAGGGCGGCTCGTCGTAGGACGGAGCCTGTCCCCAGCCGCCACCCTGCGGGGCGCTCTGCTGGCCGCCGGCCTGGGCACCTGCGCCCGGGCCGGTCGCCCACGGGTCGTCCTGTTGGGCGGCATAGCCGCCCTGGCCGCCGCCGCTGAAGCCGCCGCCTCCGCCGCGTTGGGTCTTGTTGACCTTGGCGGTGGCATAGCGCAGCGAGGGGCCGACCTCATCGACGTCCATCTCGATGACCGTGCGCTTCTCGCCCTCCTTGGTCTCGTAGGAACGAGACTTCAGACGGCCGGACACGATCACGCGGGTGCCGCGCTGGAGCGACTCGGCGACGTTCTCGGCGGCGTCACGCCAGACCGAGCAGCGCATGAACAGGGTCTCCCCGTCCTTCCACTCGTTGCTCTGACGGTCGAACTGCCGCGGCGTGGAGGCCACGGTGAAGTTCGCGACGGCTGCCCCTGACGGCGTGAACCGCAGCTCGGGGTCGCCGGTCAAGTTGCCGATCACGGTGATGACGGTGTCGCCTGCCATGGATCAGATCCCCTTTGGTGGCTGTCGAGACGTTTGGGACGAGACGTGCAGTTGGGTGGTGCGGAGTGGACGTGCGAACAGACGTGGTGTGTGGGACGTCGCTCAGGCGCCAGGGCGCAGCAGCTTGGTCCGCATGACCTGCTCGGACAGGCCGAGCTGGCGGTCGAGCTCCTTGGCGGTGGCCGGCTCGGTGGTCATGTTGACCACGGCGTAGATGCCCTCGGACTTCTTCTTGATCTCGTAGGCCAGACGGCGGCGTCCCCAGATGTCGACGTTGTCGATCGTTCCGCCATCTTTGGTGATGACGGTCAGGAACTTGTCCAGCACCGGAGCGACGGTCCGGTCGTCGAGCTCGGGGTCAAGGATGACCATGAGTTCGTATTGACGCATGCGGTAACCCGCCTCCTTTGGTCTCAGCGGTCACGGTCTCTCCGTGACAGGAGGGTTGCATCGATGTCCGACACCCCAGCGACGCTGTCCACAGGTCTGCAGTGGAAGCGGGTATGCCGGGCGCGAACCGCACAAGGGTACCTGCACCCACGCGCCCCGCACGAATCCGCCCTTCCCGAATCCGACGTGCGCTGACAGTTTGGAGGACCTCCGCCCCTGCGGGGCCAGGATCCTTCGAAGACTCGAGGTGCACGAAGGCGCACTCAGGCGAAGGACACGATGAGGCGGTCGGGACGCTCGTGGAAGTCTCCCGCCAGCTCGTCGACGACCTCGTCGCGGTCGGGATCGCCTGGCCACTCCCCTTCCGGGTCGGCCTCGCGGGGGAGCCGGTCCTGCGCCTGCGCCCAGGCTCGCCAGACGAGGTAGACGATGGCGGCGAGCCTGGCCAGGAGGATGACGGCATACCAGGCCGGCCGGATCATGCGGTTGGGGTCGGAGCCTCCGGCGACGTAGAGCCACACGGCCACGAAGTGCACCGCCTCGGCTCCTGCCCAGATCAGCTTGTCGCGCCACCGGAACCCGCACAGGGCCACGAGCGGCACCAGCCAGAGGGAAGCCTGTACCGGCACCGACTTCCCGGTCACCAGGGCGATGCCGACAGCCACCAGGGCCACCTCGGCCACGGTCGGGCGGCGCGGCGCACTGAGCGCCAGCAGCGCCGACACCACGACCGCCACCACCATCCCGAGGACCGCGATCGCCGTTGATGCGCCCGCCGACAGCGGATGGCCCACGATCTGGCCGAGCATGGCGAGTGACCCGAGGTTCGGCGCCGCATCCCACCAGGCCGAGTAGGCGGCACCGAGGGCACCCGGGTTGGCTGCGAGGAAGGGGAGGGCGACCAGCAGCAAGGTCGCACCGACCGCCAGCAGGAGCGAGCGGGCGGTCTGCCGGCGCCCGGTGCGCACGGCCAGGAAGAGCAGGGCCGCAAGCACCAGCACCGGGTAGGTGCGGGCCGCGATGGCCAAGCCCAGCAGGATGCCGGTCGACACGACCGCTCGGCGGCTCCACGCCCACAGTGCAGCCGAGACCAGGGCGACGCCCACGACGTCGGCCGACACCAGGGCGGCGAGTGCCACGACGGGGCTCAGGGCCACGAGTGCGGCGTCGGAGAGGTGGCGGGGCCGCGACGCTGCCGTGAAGAACACGACGGCGAGCATGAGGAGCGTCGCGAGCAGCACCCACAGGATGAAGTACCAGCGAACCTGGTCGGCCACTCGGCCGTCGCCGACGAGACCCCCGACGAAGGCCATCACCGCGCCGGTCACGACCGGGTGGTCCAGTGCCGCTCCGCCGGGGCCGCTGTCGAGGTATGCCGGCAGCCCGCCGGAGAGGTGCCCCAGCTGGTAGAGGGCGGGCAGGTCGGAGAAGCAGGCATGCCAGAACTGGTCACTGCCGTTCCAGCCCCGCTCCACGCAGTGCCCGCGCTCCACCGAGCCGACCACCATCGTGGCCGTCATCAGCGCGAGCAGCGCCACCAGGCGGGTCGACCACCCGCCGGCGCGTCCTGCGGCATACCTCCCCAGAGGTCCCCCGACCGCGCCGAGCGCTCCTGCGGGGAGCACGTCGCGCGAGCCGGAGGGAAGCCCCTCCTCAACCTTCATGCGCTAGGTGCACTTGCCGGGTGGGAGGGTGCAGGTCGAGGCAGTGATGGAGGGCAACGTGACGCTCGAAGAGGACGAGGTCGAGCTGGTGTGCGGGTTGCCACGAGTCTTCGTCGTGCTGGTGGTGGTGCTCGTGGAGCTGCTCGTCGTGGCCGTGTCGGTGACCGGCGCGACCTGGTCATCGCCGATGCCCTCGCGCGGTGGGAAGTCGGCGACGGGCAGGCCCTTGAGCGCCGCTTCCATGAAGTCGGTCCAGATCCGGACGGGAACAGTCCCACCGGTCAGCTCGCCGACACCGGGGACGTTGTCCATCCGGTTCTTCTCCTGCTGGCTGCCGTCGCCCTTGTAGATGCCGACCGCGGTTGCCAGCTGCGGCGTGAACCCGTCGAACCACGCGGCGTAGTTGTCCGAGGTCGTGCCGGTCTTGCCTGCGGTGGGGCGGCCGAGGTTCTTGGCGTACTGCGCGGTGCCCTGCTTGACGACCTGCTGCATGGCGTCGACGGTGTCGGCCATGACGCCCTTGTCGAACACGGCCTGCTTCTTGATCCGCGCCTTGTAGTTGAACGTGCCGTCGGTCGAGGACACGGACTTCACGATGTACGGGGTCACCTTGGCGCCCTGGGCGGCGATGGTCGCGTAGGCGTTGGCCATGTCGATGATGTGCGGCGAGGCCGTTCCGAACACGTTGGCGAGGTTGTTGTTCAGGCCGGCGGTCTTCTCAGGGAGGCCCGCGGCGACGGCGGCCTCGACCGTCTTGTCGGCGCCCACCTTGATGTTCATCTGGGCGAAGATGGTGTTGACCGAATGGGCAGTCGCCGTGCGGACGTCGATGTTCCCGAACTGCTCGTTGCCGAAGTTGGTCACCTTCCCGCGTCGCTCGTCGGCGCTGGCATCGGGCCGGTTGTCCTCGAACTCCGGGAAGTACTGCGGGCTCTTGCCGTTGTAGCGGGTCTTGGTGCTCTCGCCGTCCTGCAGCGTCGCGATCAGGGTGAAGACCTTGAACGTCGAGCCAGCCTGGAGCCGGGCGTCGAGCGCCGTGTTGAACTGCACCTTCTGGTAGTCCTTGCCGCCGTACATCGCGACGATCGCGCCGTCTCCGGGTTTGATGGCGATCAGCCCGGCGTGCAGGTTGCCGGTGCCGGGTCCGGTGGGCATGCGGTTCTTGACCGCCGCGACAGCGGCGTCCTGCGACTTCTTGTTGATGGACGTGACGATCTTGAGCCCGCCGCGGTCGATGTCGGCCTGCGTGAGCTTCAGCTTGTCGGTCAGCTCGTTCTTGACCGCCTGGATGATGTAGCCGGTCGGACCGTACGCCCCCCGTTGCTTCGCGGCGACCGTGGCCGGGAACTTGGCCGACGCCCGCTCCTCCGGTTTGATCCAGCCCTTCGTGACCATCCCGTCGAGCACGTAGTTCCAGCGCTTCTCGGCACGCACCTTGTTCTCGGCGCTGATCGCGGGATCGAACAGGCTGGGCGCGTTGATGACCGAGGCCAGCAGGGCCGCCTGCGAGGCATTGATCTGGCTGACGTCCTTGCCGAAGTACGCCTTCGACGCGGTCTCGACGCCGTAGGCGCCACGGCCGAAGTAGATGGTGTTGAGGTAGTTCTCCAGGATCTCGTCCTTGGACAGCTGCCCGTCGATCTTGATCGAGATGAGGATCTCGCGCGCCTTGCGCGCGTAGGTGCGGTCCTGGGTCAGGAAGTAGTTCTTGACGTACTGCTGGGTGATGGTCGAGCCACCCTGCTGCTCGCCGCCTCTCAGGCCGACCCACACGGCCCGGATGATGCCGGAGGGCGAGACACCCTTGTTCTCATAGAACGTGCGGTCCTCGGCTGCGAGCATGGCCTTCTGCACGTGGTCGGGCACCTGCTTGAGCTTGACCGACTGCCGGTTGACCTCGCTGATCCGGCCCATCTCCGTCTTGCCGTCGGCGTAGTAGATGACCGAGGCCTGTGCGAGCGCGGCGTCGTTGGGCTTGGGGATGTCGGTCATGGCATAGGCGATACTCACGCTGGCGATGCCGAAAATGGCCAGACCGAGCAGGGTGAACAGGATGATGCGGCCCCAGTGCCGCCGGGGACGCCCCCGGACGTCGGCGCGCCGGGGCCGGTCAGGGCCGCCTGGACCCTCCGGGCCGCCCGGACCCCCTGGACCCCCCGGGCCGGCTTCGCGGGCCGCGCGCCGTCCGCGTCGCCTCTCGGCTTCGGCCTGCGCGCGCAGTTCTGCACGAGTCGTCATGGTGGCTTTCAGGTCGGGGACACCTTGGAACGGCGACGCCGCGGCGCATCGGCCCGACGGTCACCGTCCGCAAGTATGGCCCGAATCCTTGGAAAAGCCTGAGTCGGCGTCCGCGGCATGACTCACAGACGTTGCAGGGCACGTTCCGGTTGTCGAGGCGAGCCACGCCCCCCGAGCGAGCTCGAGCGATCCCGCGAGGGGATCTAGATATATCGGCGCGATATATCTAGGGTAGAGTTGCTACTGACAAAGTCGGAGTATGTCAGCACCGACACCGAGTCCGCACCTCGAAGGAGCACGGATGAGCCGACGCGCACAGCTCCTCGAGTTCGCGGTGCTCGGCCTGCTCCACGAGGGCCCTATGCACGGCTACGAGCTGCGGAAGCGCCTCAACGTCGCCCTCGGTGTCTTCCGGGCCTTGTCCTACGGCACGCTCTACCCGTGCCTGCGCTCCCTGGTGGAGCAGGGCCTGATCACCCAGACCGATCCTCCGGTCCCGGCCGTGGTCAGCAAGCGGGCGCGCATCTCCTATGAGCTCACCGCCGAGGGCAAGGAGCGCTTCCAGGATCTGGTCGGCCGGGCCGATCCCGCTGCCTGGGAGGACGACACCTTCGACGTCCACTTCGCCTTCTTCGCGCGGACCGAGGCCCAGGTGCGGCTGCGCATCCTCGAGGGTCGCCGGTCCCGCCTGGAGGAGCGGCTCGCCAACGTCCGGGCGGCGCGGGCCAAGAGCCGCGAGCGCCTCGACGCCTACACGGCCGCCCTGCAGCGGCACGGCGAGGAGTCGGCCGAGCGCGAGGTGCGGTGGCTCACCGAGCTCATCGACGCCGAGCGCCGCGCCCCCTACGACCCCGGCCCACTCCCACCCGAGCCGGCCCCCGACGGTGCCGCGGGCACCCAGCCCGAGTCCACGGCATACCCGCCGTCAAACGACCCTTTCCCGACCCACCCGTCAAGCAAGGAGTAAGTGCCATGGGTTCCATCCGCGTCGCCATCGTCGGCGTCGGCAACTGTGCCAGTTCGCTGGTGCAGGGTGTCGAGTACTACAAGGACGCCGATCCGTCGGGCACCGTGCCCGGGCTGATGCACGTCCAGTTCGGTGACTACCACGTCAAGGACGTCGAGTTCGTCGCGGCGTTCGACGTCGACGCCAAGAAGGTCGGCTTCGACCTGTCGGAGGCGATCAACGCCTCTGAGAACAACACCATCAAGATCGCCGACGTGCCCCCCACGGGCGTCATCGTCCAGCGCGGCCACACCCTCGACGGCATCGGCAAGTACTACGCGATGACGATCGAGCAGTCCGACGCCGAGCCGGTCGACGTCGTCCAGGCGCTCAAGGACGCCAAGGTGGACGTGCTCGTGTCCTACCTGCCGGTGGGCTCGGAGGAGGCCGACAAGTTCTACGCCCAGTGCGCCATCGATGCGGGCGTCGCCTTCGTCAACGCGCTCCCGGTGTTCATCGCGAGCGACCCGGAGTGGGCCGCCAAGTTCGAGGCCGCCGGGCTGCCGATCATCGGCGACGACATCAAGTCGCAGGTGGGCGCCACGATCACGCACCGGGTCATGGCCAAGCTGTTCGAGGACCGCGGTGTCGTCCTCGACCGGACCTACCAGCTGAACGTCGGCGGCAACATGGACTTCAAGAACATGCTCGAGCGCGAGCGCCTGGAGTCCAAGAAGATCTCCAAGACCCAAGCCGTCACGTCGAACATCTCCCACGAGCTCGGCGACAAGAACGTCCACATCGGCCCGTCCGACTACGTGCAGTGGCTCGACGACCGCAAGTGGGCCTACGTCCGCCTCGAGGGCCGCGCATTCGGTGACGTGCCGCTGAACCTCGAGTACAAGCTCGAGGTCTGGGACTCCCCCAACTCGGCCGGCATCATCATCGACGCCATCCGGGCGGCCAAGATCGCCAAAGACCGCGGGATCGGCGGCGCGCTGATCTCGGCATCGTCCTACCTGATGAAGTCACCGCCCGTCCAGCGCCCAGACGACCTCGGCCGGGCCAAGCTCGAGGCCTTCATCCGAGGCGAAGAGGAGCGCTGAGCGTCCCCTTTCGCGCACGGTGAGCGGGCGGCATACCGGCTGTTGCTGGTATGCCGCCCACTCGCTTCTGCCCTTGGGTGACCCAAGGTGGGTCGCCCGTGGGGCTGGTGGGCCTTGAGGGCAGGCCCCAGTGTTGCTCTGAGCCGAAGAGCCCCGCAGGGGTCGACCCAGGGTGCGGCGGGCCCAACCCTGGGTGCGGCGGGCCCAACCCTGGGTGCGGCCAGCATCTCGGTGTGCTCACGGCGTGTAAGCCTGGAGAGCTGCGGCCACGGAACCACTGACCGCCCCGGCGCCGCCGAGGATCACGATCTTCGTGGGACTGAGCCGGGTCAGTGCGGACTGGATCGGGGTGGGCAGCGACGTGGGCTTGGTGAGCAGCAGCGGAGCCCCGCCCATGGCCGCCACCGCAGCACCCGATAGGGCATCAGGGAAGGCTTCTCCCGACGCGACGTAGACCACGTCGCGGGGCGCGACGTAGCCCTCGTTCGAGATCTTGGCCGAGGTCTCGTACCGGTTCGCACCGGCATACCTCTTGACGACACCCTGCGTGGCGTACTTCGCCAGCTGCGACAGCACCGCGTCGCTCACCATCGACGTGCCCCCGAGAACGTAGATCTCGCGCGGCTTCAGCCGCGTCAGTTCGGTGGTGATCGACGAGGGCAGGCTGGTCGCTGAGGTGAGCAGGACAGGTCCCTGGTTGGCACCGGCCCACGGCGCACCCGAGAGTGCGTCGGGGAAGTTGGAGCCACCCGCCACGAACGCCACCTGCGGGTCGGGCGCGAACGAGGCGGCGCTGATCTTGGCGGAGGTGGCGTAGCGGTCGACCCCGGCGAGCCGGGTGACCGTCCCGGCGGTGTACCCCTTGAGCGCCTCGAACACCGTCGAGGACACAGCACCCGAGCCGCCGAGGGCCACGATCCGCTGCGGCTGCAGCCGGTCGAGCTCCGCCCTGATGGACGACGGCAGCGACGTCGGTGCCGTCAGGAGGACCGGGCCGCGGGCGGTCCCGGCCGCGGGCGCGCCGGACAGCGCGTCGGGGAACGCCGCCCCGCTGGCGACGTAGGCGACCGGCGCGCCCGGGCCGAACGACGCGGCGCTGATTGCCGCGGAGGTGGCATAACGGTCGGCGCCCGCCAGGCGGGTCACGGAGTTGTCAGGAAGCGTCACATCCACAACGGCAGACGAGTCCGACATCGAGGTGACGTGCAGGCTCAGTCCCGAGGGGCCGCTCCAGGACTCCCCCAGCTGGAGGCCCGGCACTGGGGGCCGGCTGAAGTCGCTGTCGGGGTGGAAGTCGAGGGAGTCCTCCTCGGTGTTGAACGGCGCCGGCGCGGCCGAGTCGACAACGCGGACCACGATGCCCCCGAGCGGGGCGGTGTAGGGGCTGCCGTCGGCGGCCTGGAAGGTGAGGTCGTCGATCCACGCATCCAGGCCGACGGGGGTGCGGTACTCGAGAAGGAAGGTCCGCGACCCGACCGTGAAGCTCGCCCCGCGCAGGCCGCTCGTGCCGGTGAGCGGGCCCAGCGTCACCGGACCGCTCGCCGTGATCGTTGCCGCGCCACCCGCACTCATGGCGCCCAGCTGGCGGAGGTGCTCGGCCGAGGTCATGCCCATCTGCCCGAACGGCATCGCGCCCATGACGTCCCAGCTGTCCCAGTAGGTCGCATGGTCGCAGTCGTCGGACAGCGTGACCTGGACAGTGCCGTTGAAGCAGTCGAGCATGCCGCTGTGCCGAAGCGTGAAGTTGTGCCCGATCTCGTGTGACGCCACGCCGTCGAGCCAGGTGGGACCGTTCAGCCAGATGAATCCGAACCCGAGATTGGAGGCACCGACCGTGGCTCGCCCCTCGAAGGCACACGTGTCGCTCTTGGGGTAGTACGCGACGACATGGTGGAACGCATCCGCCGCCACCGAACCGGCAAGCTGGATCGCGCGGTTCGCCACCGCGTTGCTCTCGCGGTCACACGCGTCAGCGATCGTGTTGTCGTAGGTCAGCGTCTCGGGCTGGCTCGGCCACGCTCGGACGGAGTCGACCGTGACGCGAACCTGCCCTTCGCTGGCCTGGTCCCAGTAGCTGTCCACCCCGGCGAAGGCCGCAGCGAGATCCGTCGTGGTCGGCTCCCCCGCCGGGAGGCTTGCCGTCTTCCAGAAGAGCGGAACGACGGAGACGTGGTGGGTGCCCACCGCGGCTGTGGTCGCGGCGGCCTGCTCGACCGACAGCTCGGCAACCGGAGCCGTCCCCGCGGCTGCGTCGCGCACGAGATCGGCCGTGGTCTGGTCGGCGCTGCGAGCCTGGACCTTCAGCAGCACCGTCGAGCCGGAGGCCGCCCGCCCCGCCTGCTCGAGCGACACCGGGATGCGACGTCCGTCGACCACGACCGACGCCCGCTCGGCCGCATCGCCGTGCTGGTCGCGGCCGATCTTGCGCAGGTGCTCTGCCCCCGGCTCGCTGGGCCGACCGAAGTGGTCATCGCTGATGACCCGCTCAAGCGTCCCGCGCAGAGTGCGCTGGCTCCCGCTGCCTCCCGCCACTGCCGCTGGACCGACGGCCACCGAGCCCAACGCCGCAACCGCGAACGCCAGGACGGCAGCCGTCGTCGAGCGCCGTTTCCCACCAAGCATGTATCCGCCCCTCAAGACAAGAAGCCGCGCTCAGCGGCCGTCGGTCGGCAGATCATGGCAACCCGCACCGACAGGATCCACAGCGGCAGGGAACGATGGCCGAACAGGGGACCGGACGGCATACGACCAGCGGGTATTCCGGGTGCTCACCCGCCGACGACGGGCGCGGACGCCCCAACCGCAGCCACAGAGGCGAGCCGGGACAACGACGTATCCACCAACGGGGTGGGCGGTGCCGCCGCGATGGAGGTGCCCCCCGACAGCGGGGCGGCAAGAGCCCTCGACGGCAGCTGCTTGCTCCCGCCAACCCGCTGAAGTCGGTGAGCCAGCTCGCTCGCCGTCGAAGGACGCGCGACCGGGTTCTTGTCCAGTGCATGGGCCAGGAGACGCTCGAGGGCCCTCGGCACGTCATCCCGGCCGGTCGGCGGAGCCGGAAGGCTCAGAACGCGATCGCTGAGGGCGTATGCCGAGTTGTCGCCCCCGGGCAGCGCGAACGGCGAGCGACCCACCAGGAGCGACCAGAGCGTCGCCGCGAGGGAGTAGACGTCGGAGGAGACGGTGCCATCGGACTCCGCCGACAGCAGCTCTGGTGCTGCCCACGGAACGGAGATCTCGACATCGTCCTGCGGGCCTGCTGCGAGCCCAAGACGCCCGGCGGCGCCCCAGTCGGCCAGCACGAGCACCCCAGACCGGGTGACCAGGACATTGGCCGGCTTGATGTCACGGTGGACCACACCGGCGCGGTGGGCGGCCTCGACGGCTCCGGCCAGCTGGATCCCCGTGCGCAGCACCTCCGGCACGGTGAACGGCTGCCGCCCAGACCGCAGCGCCAGGTTCGGTGGGGGGCAGTACTCCATGACGAGAAACGGCCGACCGTCTCCACACGCTCCTGAGCCGAGAAGCTGGACGACGTGGCGATGTCCGCCCAGCCGGGCCATCGCCTGGGCCTCGTCGGCGAACCGGCGGACGGCTGGGGCGGACTGCCCGTCTCGAAGCACCTTGACGGCCATCGGACGCCGCGAGCCGTTCTGCACGTAGAGGAAGACGTCTGCGTAGCCGCCAGAGCCGATGGGCTGGACGCAGGTGAGCCCCGGCAGCCGAGGAGCACGCCGAGGAGTTCTCATGCCCTGACCTCGAAGGTCATCGTGATCTCGTCGGCCAGGGTCACCACCGTCCCAGGTTCGAGGACCGGCTGGTCAGTTGGGCGCAGGCGCGCCGGTTCGTAACCGGGCAGCGTGACGGTGGTCCCGTTGGTCGAGCCCAGGTCGCGCACCATGACGTGCCAGCCCTCCAGGACCACCTCTGCGTGGGTGCGCGAGATGTCGTTCTGCGGGCTCGGGAGCCGCAGGACGTGTGGCCGGCTCCCGGGAGGCAGGTCAGGGCGCAGCTGGGGCGAGCGGCCGAGAACCACGCCGCGGTCCAGTGTGACCACGTCGCCGGTGGAGAGGCGCAGTACCCCCAGAGGCGGTCGTGGCACGTGGACCGGTTGCTGCGGAGGGATGTGCTGCTGGCAGAGCCGGCAGGACGACAGGTGCGGTGGGTTCGGATGACCCGCCGGACACATCACTGCGAGGACCTGGGGTCCCGGTGGCTGCCCGGCGCCCTGCGGCTGGCCTGTCCGCGGGGGCTGCCCCGCCTGCGTGGGCTGGCCGGTGTGCGGGGGCTGGCCCGTCTGCGTGGGCTGGCCCCCCTGCGTGGGTGGGCCGGTCTGGGGCGGCTGGCCTGCCTGCGGTGGCTGCCCGGTCGGCGGTGGTTGCCCGGTCGGCGCGGGCTGCCCAGTCTGCGGGGCATGGCCGGTTTGGGGGGCCTGGCCGGTCTGGCCGAGCCGTGCGGCCTGTGGGCCCTGCCCGCCTGGACCGGGTGGCCCACCCCGAGCAGGCTCACCGCCTTGAGCGGGCGGCCCGGCCTGAGTGGTCTGCCCCGCCCCGCTGAGCTGGCCAGGCTGCGGAGGCGCAGGTGCGGACGGGTGCGGGGGCGCGGGTGCGGGTGCGGACGGCTGCGGGGGCGCGGGTACGGGTAGGGGCGGCTGCAGGGGCGCGGGTGTGGGCGCCGACGTGGCGGGCTGCGGCACCGGGCCGGCTGGCGGGGCCACAGGGCCGGGCTCCTGCGCCGAGGAGGGTTCGCCGGCAGCCGGGGTGGAGTCCGAAGGCTCAGGGCCGACGCCTGCTGCGCGCGGGCGTTCGCCGTTCGCCAGGTTGTCGGGTGAGGCGGCCTGGACCGGGCGCGATGCCGGGCTCCACGCCGTGGTGTGCTCGACGAACGGGGACGCCACGACCCCTTCCTCGCGAGGGGGTGCCGCGGCCTCGGGGCTCGATGGATGCAGCTCAACGGACTGCCCGCTCATGGGCGGGGATTCGCCCGGTGCCTCGCCACGAGGCTGGGCAGGTACCGGGATCTCTGCAGCCGCGGGCTGCTGGCCGGCGGCACCGCCCGGAGCCGGAGTCCAGCGCGTCGCGGCGGTCGGCTCCTCCTCCGCGGTGGCGGTTGATTCGACCGGGGGGACGCCAGGGGAGTCGCCCGCTGCTGCGCCCCTGGACTGGACGTCTGGCCTGGCCGCGACGGAGGCCGCCTCCGCCTCCACGCCCACCGGGCCGCTCGGCGCACCGGGTGCTCCGGCCTCCGGAGCCGCGGCTGACCAGGCTTCGGGCGCTCCAGGCGCTGCAGACTCTGCAGCGCCGACCGAGTCGGCTCGCTGGCGTCCATGGCGGTCAGCATGGGCCGCAGACTCCGCGATCGCCCCGGCCAGGGTCGCGGGTGCGGTGCTGGGGACGTATCCGGTAGGCCGGGTCACCGAGGGCACACAGCGCAGGGACACGTGCGCCAGGTCTGTCGGCGCGTCCTCGTCGGCCCATGGCGCACGTCCGGTCGCACGCACCTCGGACGGTGAGTCTGCGTCGCGACTGGTGAGGACGGCATACCCTCCACCGCGGGCGACCACCCTCACTGGGGTCCCACTCTCGATGGCCACGAAGTCAGGCGTCTCGAGGATGCCGCCCTCAGTCAGGATCTGGAGGACGTCGTCGATGCTGCCGTCCTCGGCAACCGCCCGAAGCGAGGCGACCCGCGGCTCGCCTTCCGAGGCGTGCACGAGCATGACGACGCGCGGGGTCGCCACGACGACCCAGCCGCGCTCGTCCTGAATCTCAACGCCTATGTCTGTCACGCGACCGTCCCGTTCGCTCCTCGTGGGGCGGTATCGACATCGCCATCGTCACCGTCCCCCGGATCCAGTGCAACCACGATGGCGGTCACATTGTCCCTGCCGCCTGCCTGGACCGCACCGTGGACCAGCGCCTCGGCGGCCTGCTGCGGGTCATCGGCCGAGGAGGCGAGGTCGAGGATCGCCGCCGCCGACAGCTCGTTGGACAGGCCGTCGGAGCAGATGACGAACCGCTCGCCCGGGTGGGGCGGGAACACCCACACGTCCGGTGTCGGCATCGGCCTCGAGCCCAGTGACCGGGTGACCACGTTGCGCAGGGGATGGACGGCTGCCTCCGCCTCGGTGATCACGCCCGCGTCGATCAGCTCGCGGACCTCGGAGTGGTCGACGGTGACCAGCTGGATCTGGTCGTCGACGATGCGGTAGACCCGCGAGTCGCCGATGTTGAACACTGCCCAGTGGTCGGATCCGCCGGCCGAGACGACCGCGATGCCCGCTGCGGTCGTGCCCATCCCGCGCTGGTCAGGCTGCCGGGCGGCCCGCTCCAGGATCCGCTGGTTAGCGGTGGCCAGCGCGCCGATGACGTCGTCCGGGCGGAGGCCCCGGCGCCCCGCCAGCTCGCGCAGCGCCTCGACGGTGATCCCGCTCGCGACCTCGCCGGCGGCGTGGCCGCCCATGCCGTCGGCGACGGCGAACACCATACCCTCGGCAAGCGCCGCGTCCTCGTTGTGGGCGCGAACCCTTCCCACGTCCGTGGCGGCACCGGCGCGCAGTCTCAGGTGGGTGCCGTCGGTCGACAAGTGGTCACTGACGTGGTCACTCACCGGTGCACCTCACCGTCGGCAGGACGAGGACCCGCGCCGCGGCAGCACAGCGTCGTCAACCGCCACCTCTCTCTCCGCGTGGACACCTGGCCTACCCTCAGTGCCTCCGCGTCGGCACCCGCATCGGCCCACACCTTTTCACATGTCGCGGGGCCCGTGTCCAGCCCGCCGACACCGGCTGGGACCGGCGGCTTCCCCCGGGTGGTGAGTGACCGGCATACCGCCTCAAGAGGTATGCCGACTGCTCGCCAGGGCGCGCCCCGCGCGGCTCACCGGGAAGCCGCCGACTCCGGCTGCTCGGCCCACCAGGCGCGCAGCCGCTCGGCCGCGGCGTCCTCGCCGATCGGGCCCTCGTCGAGCCGCACAGACAGCAGGTATTTATAGGCGCGGCCCAGCACCGGGCCGGGTCTGATGCCCAGGATCTGCGCGATCTGGTTGCCGTTGAGCTCGGGCCGCACGGCATCGAGCTCCTCCCGTGCCCGGAGCCGGTCGATCCGCGCCTCCAGGTCGTCGTAGGCGCTGGCCAGCCGCTGGGCCTTTCGCACGTTCCGGGTCGTCGAGTCGGCCCGGGTCAGGCGGTGCAGCCGGGGCAGGAGGGGCCCAGCGTCAGTGATGTAGCGGCGCACGGCCGAGTCGGTCCACTGCCCCTCGCCGTATCCGTGGAACCGCAGGTGCAGCTCCACCAGGCGGGCCACGGCCTTCACCGTGTCCTTGTCGTAGCGGAGCGCCTTCAGCCTCCGGGCGGCGAGCTTCGCCCCGACCACCTCGTGGTGGTGGAAGCTCACCCCTCCGCCGGGCTCGAAACGTCGGGTCGCCGGCTTGCCCACGTCGTGGAGCAGGGCGGCGAGGCGGAGCACCAGGTCTGGCCCCGGCACCGACTCCGGCGGCCCGTCGGCCGGCCCCTCCAGCGCAATCGCCTGGTCGAGCACGATCAACGAGTGCTCGTAGACGTCTTTGTGCCGGTTGTGCTCGTCCACGGTGAGCCGCATCTCAGTGAGCTCTGGCAGCATCTGGTCGGCGAGGCCGGTGTCGACCAGCACCCGAAGACCCGGCTTCGGCGTCGGCGCCAGCATCAGCTTCGTGAGCTCGTCGCGGACCCGCTCGGCCGAGACGATCGACAGCGAGTCCGCCATGGCCTTCATGGCGGCGACGACGTCCGGCGCGAGGCGGACCCGGAGCTGGGCGGCGAACCGAGCTGCCCGCATCATCCGGAGCGGGTCGTCGCCGAACGACACCTCGGGTGTCGAGGGGGTCCGCAGGATCCTGGAAGCCAGGTCCTCCAGACCTCCGTGCAGGTCGACGAACGCCAGCGACGGCAGTCGCAGGGCCATTGCGTTGACCGTGAAGTCCCGCCGCGAAAGGTCCTCCTCCAAGCTGTCCCCGAACGCGACGACCGGCTTGCGGGTCGTCCGGTCATAGGCGTCGGCGCGGTAGGTCGTGACCTCCACGGTGACCGGCCCCTTGCGCGCCCCGATCGTGCCGAACTCGCGTCCGATGTCCCAGTGCGCCTCGCCCCAGCGCCGCAGGATCGCCTCGCTCTGCTCCGGCGTCGCGCTCGTCGCGAAGTCCAGGTCGGGCGACACCCTCCCGAGGAACGCATCCCGCACCGGACCCCCCACCAGGGCCAGCTCGAAACCCCCTGCCGCGAACCGCTCGCCCAGATCGGTCAGCAGCGGCAGGGCGGGCGCGAGGTGTGCGAGAGCCCGCCGCAGCAGCTCGGCGCGAGGATCGGAAGACACGGTGTTCTAGGGTAGGTGACGCGCGCCAGACGGCGGGGCGGCACTCGGGGGTGCTGGTTACAGTGACTCCGTGACCAACGCCGCCGCCGACTCCGCTCGGCTTCCCCGCCGACTGCCGTCGGTGGAAGAGCGGTCGGCAGGCGGCGTGGTCGTCGACGTCCAGAACGGCGAGGCCCGCATCGCCGTGATCGCTCGGCGAAACCGGGCTGGTCGGCTGGAGTGGTGCCTCCCCAAGGGGCACATCGAGGGCGAGGAGACCCTTCCCGAGACCGCCGCCCGAGAGGTCGCCGAGGAGACCGGGATCGAGGGCAAGGTCCTGCTCGAGCTCGGCACGATCGACTACTGGTTCGCGACAGGCGACAAACGCGTCCACAAGTTCGTCCACCACTACCTCCTCGAGGCCATCGGCGGCGACCTCACCGTCGACAACGACCCCGACCACGAAGCCGTCGACGTCGCCTGGTTTCCGCTCCGCACCGCTCACGAGCACCTGACCTTCCCCAACGAGCGCCGCATCACGCGCGAGGCATGGCAGCGCCTGTCCGGGGAGGAGTGATGGATCGGCGGGTATGCCGGGTGCTCGCCACCGCGGCCGCGCTGGCCGCCGCTCTCCTCGCCGGGTTCCTCGCTTTCGCCCCCGCGACGCTCGCGGTTCCCGCGGCCACTGATGCGGCAGCGCCCGCGGCCACAGCTTCGGCCACTGCTGCGGCCACCTCATCCCTCACGGTCTCGATCAGCGCGATCAGCCCGGCGGTCGTGACACCGTCCACCCGCCTGACCATCAAGGGCACGGTTCGCAACGACGGCTCGACCGCCACCCGTGCCGTGGTCCAGGTGGTGCATCCCGCCGCGGAGCTGACCCAGCGCTCCGAGATCTCCGCCTGGGCGTCCGGACGCGACCCGGTCGACGGCCGGGCGATCGCCTCCAAGACCGTCAGCCGCAGTCTGGCGCCCGGTGCCTCGGCCGCCTTCACCCTCTCGGTGAAGGGCGTCGACTCACTGCACCCACCGGCATACGGCTTTGTGCCGATCAGCGTGCAGACCGCGTCCGGGGCCGTGCACACCTTCGCCGCCTACCAGCGCAAGAAGGAGTACGAGCCGCTCGCCCTGTCGTTCGTCGTGCCAATCACGCTCGACGGCGATCCGGCCCTGTTCGGACCGGGGGGCACCGCCCGCGACCGGGCCTGGACGGCGGCCATCGGCGACGGCTCTCGCCTCGACCGGCTGCTCACTGCGACCGACGGCGCTCCGGTGACGTGGGCGATCGATCCGCTGCTGACCCGCCAGCCGGTGGTCCTGGGCGAGTCAGGGTCCGCCACCACTACGACCACGACGACCACGACGAGCACGAGCAGCCCGACCGGGCCGCCACCGGCGCCGACGGTCGGCGGCAGCACCTCCGATGCCGAGGCCCAGCTGCGCAGCGAGCTGGCATCGCGCCTGACCAGCCTCGCGCCACAGCACAGTCCGCTCGTGCTGCCCGACTCCGATGCGGACGTGGCGGCAGCCGCGCAGCCGGGTGGCGGCGCCCGCGGCCTCGTCACGCAGCAGGTGCGCCAGGCTGCCGACGCCGCTGCTGCGCTTGGCGGGCGAGCGGACGTCGCCTGGCCCGCCGACGGGGCCTACACCGCGATCCGCGAGCGGGTGATCCGGCAGATGTATGCCGATGGGCTGGCTGCGGAGATCGTGTCGCAGACCGCGCTCCCTCCGGCCGCCGTGACCGATGCCGCCCGGCGCAGCGCCAACGGGGTGCCCCTGCTCGCCTATGACGAGCGGCTCAGCGGCATGTTCGCCTCGACCCGATCGGTGCCCTCGGCGGTGCTGAGCGCGCAGCAGTTCATCGCCGACAGCGTGCTCCTCCTGAACGAGCTGCCCGGCACCCGACGCAGCGTGCTGGTCGCGGCACCGAGGTCGTTCGCCCCCGACCCGGCGGCGCTCCGGACCTTCCTGTCAGCCGTCTCAGCAGTTCCCTGGCTGGCCCAGAGCGGGCTCGACTCGCTGCTGGATGCCGCGGCGCGGGCCACCCCCATCTCCCCGACGGACACCCTCGTCAAGCGGCCTCCCGGAACGCCGAGAGACCCGGTCGCGTCGCGTTCGGCAGTGTTGACGGGCGCCCGCGGTCGTGCCGTGGAGAGCACGCTCAGCACGGTCGCCGGCGTGGCCCGGATCCGGGCCGACGGCACCGACTTCGCCCGCGTCTGGACGGAGGCAGGACAGCAGCTCACCTCGGCCCGGTGGCGCGGGCGCCTCCAGCAGTGGAGCCAGGTGGACACGCGCGTGGACAAGGAGGCCCAGGCCACTGCACGCGCCGTGACCGTCTCGCCGCGAAACGTCAACTTCCTGGCCGACAAGGGCCGGCTCCAGATCACCGTGTCCAACACGCTCAATGTTCCGGTGCACGACGTCACCCTGCGGCTCATCCCCGACAACCCGCGGCTCCGGGTCGACCAGCAGCCGGCCGTCATGCACATCGGTGCCCGGAGCCGCACGACCGTCACCGCTCGGGTGACGAGCCTGTCGGCCGGGCTCGTGCCGATCACCACGACCCTGACCGGACCTGACGGCACGGTGCTGGGCCGTGGGGCCGTGCTCAAGGTGCAGCTCAGCCCGACCGGCGACTGGGTCTATTGGGCGCTGGGCGCGATCGCGGGCACAATCCTCGTCTTGGGCGTCGTGAGGAGTGTGCGGCGGCGCCCCCGACGGGCCGCGGTCCTTGCCGCCGTCCCAGCCGAACGCAAGGAGACCTCCTGCCCATGAGTGCCGACGGCCCCACTCCCCGAGTCAGCCAGAGCGCTGGCCAGGGTGGGGGCGCCAACCCCGGGGCTTCTCAGCCGCCGGGGGCGGACTCGGCTCTGGAGCAGCAGGTCTCGCTGGAGCAGCCGGCGGGTTTGGAGCAGGCCGCTCCGGAGGAGGCGGCCCTGGAGCAGGACGCGCAGGATGTCAGGGCCCTTGACGAGGACGTGCCGGAGAGCCCGGGGGGCCAGAGCGCGACCCGGAGCCTCGCCCGCAGCGGCGCGGTGATGGCGGCCGGCACCATCGTCTCCCGCGTGCTCGGCATGCTCCGGTCGGCGCTGCTGACCGGTGTGCTGGGCGTCGGCTTCCTGGCGTCCGACGCGTTCGACGTCGCCAACAACCTGCCCAACCAGTTCTACCTGCTCCTCGCCGGCGGCATCCTCAACGCCGTGCTCGTCCCGCAGATCACGCGGGCGGCGAGCCACAAGGACGGTGGCCAGGAGTTCGTCAACCGGCTGGTCACGCTCTCCATGGCCATCATGCTGGGCGCCACCCTTCTGGTGACCGCGGCGGCGCCCCTCCTCGTGGCGCTCTACTCCGGGGGCTGGACGGCGCAGACCCGTCACCTCAGCACGACCTTCGCGCTGATCTGCCTTCCGCAGATCTTCTTCTACGCGCTCTACACCGTGCTGGGACAGGTGCTGAACGCCCGAGGCCAGTTCGCGGCATACATGTGGGTTCCGGCCCTGGCCAACATCGTGGGGATCGCCGGTCTGGTCTATTTCTACCTCCAGCTGCCGCGCCAGGCCGCGGTCGAGGACTGGACGCCGACTATGATCTGGGTCCTGGCCGGGACCACCACCCTAGGGGTGGCAGTCCAAGCCCTCGCTCTCGTGATTCCCTTGCGCCGCAACGGTTTCCGCTACCGACCCGTGTGGGGATTCCGAGGGGTTGGCCTGCGGTCAGCGTCCCGGGTGGCGCTGTGGACGTTCGCCGCAGTGGGGGTGAGCCAGCTCGGTTTCATCGTGACGTCCCGGGTCCTGACCCGCTCGACCCACCTCGCCGAGGAGCACGGGCTGGTCGTGGCCGGGAAGCTGGGCTACAGCAACGCGTTCCTGCTGTTCATGCTGCCGCACTCGCTCGTGACGGTGTCCCTCGTGACGGCGCTGTTCACGCGGCTCTCGCATTCGGTGCACGAAGGCCGCCACGACGCCGTGATCGCCGACCTGGGGCGAGGGCTTCGGATGCCAGCCGTGCTCCTGGTGCCGGCCACCGTGGCCGGGCTGATCCTCGGCCCGCTGGCCGTCAGCGTGGTGCTGTTCGCCAACCCGCCGGCCCAGACCCGTGCGGTGGCCGGGGTCATGATGGCGATGCTGGTGGGCATCGTCCCGTTCGGCTGGGTCTACCTGATCCAGCGCGTGTACTACGCCTACGAGGATGCCAGGACGCCGTTCTACCTCCAGGTCGTGGTCACCGCCATCGCGACGGTGGTCAACGTGACTGCCGGGTTCGTCAACCCCGGCTTCACCGCGGTGCTCGTGGGGATCGGCCAGACCGTGAGCAACCTCGCGGCGGCGGTGCTCGGGTTCGTCCTGCTTCGACGCCGGCTGGGGCCGCTTCACCTGCGCAGCACCGCCCGGATGTACCTGCGGATGACGCTGGCATCGCTGCTGGCCGGTGCGGTCGCGTGGGGGCTGGTGATGGTGGTCGGCACGGGCGCGAAGGACTCGCTCCTGGCCCGGGCGACGACCCTGGCCCTGGCCGCGGCCGTCTTCCTGCTCCTGGTGCTGGGTGCCGCGCACGTTCTTCAGGTGCGCGAAGTGGCCGAACTGATCTCCCCGCTGCTGCGGCGCCTGCGGAGGCGCCCCCCGGGGCGTCATTCGGGCCGTCACTCCGGTGGCCCTCCCATGCACACCACCTAGGATGTGGCCGCACACGCGGACGATGACGTAAGGGAGCTGGCGTTGCACGGCATAGGACCAGGCACCGTCCTGGCGGAGCGCTACACCGCGCAGCGGCGACTGGCGCAGATGCGCGGGGCCGAGCGCTGGTCGGCCCAGGACCAGACCCTGGAGCGCGAGGTCGAGCTGCTGTGCTTCCCCGCCACCCACGAGCACGCCGAGGCTGCGGTCGACGCGGCCCGTCGGGCGGCGGGGCTCGACAACCCGCGGCTGGTGCGGGTGCTCGATGTCGGAGTCTGGGACGGGCTGGCCTTCGTCGTCGAGGAGTCCCTCCACGGCGCGCACACCCTCACCTCTCTCCTCGCCCAGGGCGGCCTGCCCGCGGAGGAGGTGCGGCGCATGGTGGGCGAGACCGCCACGGCGCTGGACTCCGCGAGCCAGCGGGGCCTCCACCACCTCATGCTCTCCCCCAGCCAGGTCCTGCGGACTCATGACGGCTCGGTGAAAGTGGCCGGGCTCGCCGTGGCGGCGGCCCTGGCCGGCTCTGACGACGTGGAGTCGGACGAAGCGGCCAGGATCGACGCGGTCGGTGCGGTGGCCCTGGCGTATGCCGGCCTCACCAGCAGGTGGCCGCTGGACACCGATGCGGGTGGCCTGGAACGGGCCCCGCGGGTCGTCGGCGGCGTGCCGGCACCCTCGGAAATCGCCGCCGGCGTGCCCAGCGACCTCGATGCGCTGTGCCGGCTCACGCTGAACCGCAACCAGGGACCGGTGTCACCCGGCGACTTCGCCGCCCAGATCGCGCCCTGGTCCCTGACCCAGATCGGCCGGTTGGTGCAGGCGCCGGCTGCTCCCAGCCCCGCCCCGCGTTTCGGGCTGCCCTCTCGGCTTCCGGCTTCCACCCCAAAGCCGACGGAGCTGCCCACGCCTGTGGAGTCGTCGACGCCCGTGGAGTCGCCCGCGCCAGCGGGATCGGGAGGTCCAGCGGGATCGGGCGGTCCAGCCGCCTCGCTCGAGCAGTCGGGGGCTGCAGCCACGGCCGCGGAGCCCGCCACAGCCCCAATGACCCCGCCCGACGCACCTCCCACGACGACCCCGGACACGGCCGTGCTCACCACGCCTCCCCGTTCCGAGCCCGTAGCCAGGACAGCTGAGGCCACCGAGGAAGCGTCCACCGAGATCGGAGTGGCGTACTCGGAGGAGCCAACCGTTGCCCACCACGCTGTTCGCCCGCCGGTTGGCCTGTCGTCCGCGACCGCAGGGCCGGCGGCGGCCGGCACGACGGCGGTCGAATCCGCTCACAGTGCATCCGCCTCGGGTGAGTCCACGCCGACCGCGTCATCGCGCGCCGCCGAGGCTGTCGAGGCAGGAGAAGAGGCCCGGGACGCGGCCGGCTCGGGCGGGTCTCCGGAGACCGCTCCCAAGACGGAGTCCACGAAGGCGACTGAGCCGGCCGGGACAGCGGAAGCCCTCGCGCGGGAGCGCACCGAGACAACGGCGCGGGCTGAGCCCGCCGAGCAGCGCGGCGAGCAGCCCAGCCAGCCAAGGGAGCCCGACGCTGCTGGCTTGGCTGGCGTGGGTTCGTCAGCAGAGACCGACGCAGTCA
The DNA here is from genome assembly GCA_035691065.1 of Dermatophilaceae bacterium. Classification (GTDB taxonomy): domain Bacteria; phylum Actinomycetota; class Actinomycetes; order Actinomycetales; family Dermatophilaceae; genus DASSJT01. The sequence continues at coordinate 17,272 of DASSJT010000109.1, read as the reverse complement.
CGACACGTCCGGACGAGGTGGAGGCACCGTCCGAGACCTCGACTGGTGACGCGCGAGACGTCACGAGGGAGGAGCCGTCCGGCACTGGTTCGGTCCCGGCAGCAGCGGGTGCCGCCCTCGTGGAGCGGCGCGGGGTTCAGCCGGGCGAGAAGACTCCGGAGGAACTGGGGGAAGTTCCGCCGCCCGAGCCTTCCGTCGAGGAGCCCGAGTGGCCAGGCCCCGAGCCGGGCGTTCCGGCGTGGGCTCGTCCTGGGTCGGCTCGCACGGAGGTTCTCTCCCCGGTCCCGCCCACCTCGAGCGGGGCTCCAGGCCAAGACGCCCGCAGCTCTGAGCCTGGGGAGCCCGTGGCCGCGCCAACGTCCGCGGGTGCGGGGGGCAAGGGTCTTCAGACCCGCTCCGACGAAGAGGAGACCGAGTCGGTCCCGGTCGGGGCGCGCGCAGAGCGCTCGGCGCTCGCTGACGACAAGCCCGCGGAGGACAAGCCCGCGGAGGACGAGCTCGTCGAGGACCGGGCTGGCGAAGGGAGCTCAAGCGACCGCGAGGGCTCCAGCCGCGGCGCACGAGAGGTCAGGACCGAGCAGTTCCGCTGGCCGACCTGGACCGATCCGGAGGTCGGCGAAGGTAGGGCTGATTCCAGCGGGCAAGAGGGCAGCGGGGGTGCGACCGCAGCAGCCGTGGCGGGCGCCGTCGGGTCCGCTCTGGGGGCCGCGGGTCACGCGGCGGGAGCTGTGTCGGAGCGAGTTGGGATCTTCGCCAAGGCAGCCGCTGAGCGGGCAGCGGAGCGGCGCGCCTATCGCCAGGCCGAGGAGGAAGAGGCCGAGCGCCACCGAATCTCGCTCGACCAGGCCCTGCTGGGTGCCCACGAGGATCTTGAGCCGCCCCTGCCCATGCTTCCCGCCGAGACCGCGGCGGCGCCGACCCGCCACCAGTCCAAGCTCGCCCTGCTGATCGTGGCCGGGTTCGTGGTCGTCGCCCTGCTCGTCGGCCTCTTCGGCGCGAGCCAAATTGGTGCCAGCAGCGAGGGGAACGTCCCCCCCGCGCCCGCGACCACCCGCACAGTGGCCGTGACGGCTCCGCCGCAGACCGTGACCGTCTCGCCGACCACGACCACCACCACCGGGGACTCGCCGGACCGCAAGCTGGCCTTCTTGAGCGCATCGGGATTCGACCCTCAGGGCGATGGCCAGGAGCGCAATGGCGAGGCCGGACGCGTCTGGGATGGCAAGGACAGCACGTACTGGAGCTCGGAGGGCTACCAGACTCCCGACATGGGCGGGCTCAAGGATGGGGCCGGGGTGATCCTCGATTTCGGCCAGACGGTCAAGCCTTCGGAGGTGAGCCTGCTGCTCCCCGACCCCGCGACCTTCGACCTTTACCTCGCCCCCGACCGGAGCCTTGACGGGGCCAGGAAGCTCGGGTCATCCTCCGACAAGTCGGGCGAGATCACCATCAAAGTCACCGGCGGTGCGTCAGGCCAGTACCTGATCGTCTGGTTCACGCGCGTGTCGCGAGTGAGCGATGGTGCTTATCGCGCGACGCTCGCCGAGGTCACGGCCAAGGGCTGACCGTTACTCAACAGTGGGCCTGCCCGCACTCCACCCACCCTCACCCAGCCACCGTCCAGTCACACCAGTCCAGTTACACCAGTCCAGCGAGGCCGCGCATGTCGGGGGAAGTGCCATTGCGGGAGTGCGACGACCGCGAGCTCATCCGGCGCCACCTCACGGGCGAAAACGAAGCGTTCGGGGAGCTCTTCCGGCGCCACCGGGACCGCATGTGGGCTGTTGCCGTCCGAACGACCGGGGATCGCGAGCTGGCTGCCGACTGCGTTCAGGAGGCGTTCCTCGCCGCCTACCGTCGCGCCGGCTCCTATCGGGGCGATGCTGCCGTGACCACGTGGCTGCACCGCATCGTCGTCAACGCGTGCCTTGACCGGCTGCGACGGACCAAGCCCACCAGTGTCCTACCCGAGTTCGAGCTGGCCGAGCCCCGCGACGCCCACGCCAGTCTCGAAACCCGTCTGGACGTCCACGCCGCACTGGCACAGCTTCCCGAGGCGCAGCGCGTGGCCCTGGTGCTGGTCGACATGCACGGACTGCCGGTGGCCGAGGTGGCCCAGATCCTCGAGGTCGCCGAGGGCACCGTGAAGTCACGCTGCTTCCGAGGCCGAGAGGCCCTTGCAACCCTGCTGTCCACGGCCGACCGGGAACCGACGGCCTCACCATGACGTCAAACCCTTGTGCGGCGGCGCCGGTGGTTGCGACGTGGACCGCGTCGGCCGCGCGCCTCTCAGCCTCGCACCCGCCAGCCTTGCACCCGTCGGCCCCACCAGCCCCGCTCCACACCTTCTCCCGCAGTCACTGGAGGATGACGTGACCAGCCCCCGCCCACCGGCCGAGGAGTCGCCAGATGTCGACCCCACCGGTATGCGTGCGCTTCTGTCCTCGCTTCCAGACCCCGGACCCATGCCCGTCGACCTCGTCGAGCGCATCACGGCGGCTCTGGAGCAACAGGCCGGGAAGAGTCACGCCTCTGGCGCTCCCCACGGCGCTGGTGTCGTTCCCCTGCACCGTCGGCATCCCTGGCGCACTGCTTTCCTCGCCGCCGCCAGCGCCGCTGCAGTGCTCCTCGTCGCCATACCGCTGGCCACGGGCACGGCTCCGGGGAACCTCAGCGCCCTGTTCGGAGGGGGCAGCTCGGTGGCGGGGTCGGCCGCCGACTCGCGCAGCGAGGAACGGGCTGGGCAGCTGGCGCAAGGCAGCAGCGGTGCGGCCGTCGGCGCGGTGACCGTGCGGATGACCGGAACGGCATACACCAGAGCGCGCTTGGCCGGCCAGGCGCGCGCGCTCCTGGCGTCGACAGCCCCTCTCCTCTATCCGACGGCTGCCGCTGAGCCCGCCCCCAGTGGGCCGATCAGTACCCCGGCCGGAATGCGTGCCTGCGCTGACGCGCTGGGGATCGCACCGGAGGAGCCCATCGTGGCCGATGTCGCTGACTTCGATGGCCAGCCGGCCGCGGTCCTGGTCGTCGGGCAGGCAGCCGCGCCGACGGCATACGCCGTCTCCAGGAGCTGCGGTCCGGCCGGCTCGGCCCTCTTGGCCGGCCCGATCCCCGTGCGGCCCTGAACCGCCGTGGTGCAGGCGAAAGCCCAGGCCGCGCGACCCGTGTGCCCCCCTCCCCCGGGAACAAACTGGTCGTAGGATCGGTTCACGCCTTCGAACCACCGTATGTTGCGGTGGATCGCCGTATCGACCACAAGGGGCAGTACTCGTGACCACCGCCGACGTCCGCAGTGTCATCATCATCGGATCCGGTCCGGCGGGCTATACGGCCGCTGTCTACGCCGCCAGGGCCAACCTCAGGCCCCTGCTGTTCGAGGGAGCGGTGACGGCCGGCGGAGCCCTGATGACCACCACCGAGGTGGAGAACTTCCCCGGGTTCCGCGACGGCATCATGGGCCCGGAGCTGATGGAGCAGATGCGCGCCCAGGCGGAGCGGTTCGGCACCGAGATCATCACCGACGACGTGACGGCGCTCGACCTCGAGGGCCCCATCAAGACGGTCACCGACAGCTACGGCAACACCTACTCGGCACACGCGGTCATCCTCGCCATGGGCTCGGCCTACCGCGAGATCGGGCTCGAGAACGAGAAGCGGCTCTCCGGGCACGGCGTCTCGTGGTGCGCCACCTGCGATGGTTTCTTCTTTCGCGACCAGGACATCATCGTGGTCGGAGGCGGCGACTCGGCGATCGAGGAGGCCACCTTCCTGACCAGGTTCGCCAAGTCGGTGACGATCGTCCACCGCCGCGACGAGCTCCGTGCCTCCAAGATCATGGCCGAGCGCGCGTTCGCCAACCCGAAGATCTCCTTCATCTGGAACTCGGAGGTCGTCGAGGTGCACGGCCAGGACAAGCTCACTGGTGTCACGCTCCGCGACACGAGGACCGGAGCCACCCGCGAGCTCGCCGTCACCGGCATGTTCGTCGCCATCGGGCATGACCCGCGCAGCGACCTGGTGAAGGGCATGGTCGACCTCGATGACGCCGGCTACGTGCAGGTTCGCGGCCGGACCACCCTGACCAGCCTGGAGGGTGTTTTCGCCTGCGGTGACCTTGTCGACCACACCTACCGCCAGGCGGTGACCGCCGCTGGCTCGGGGTGTGCGGCGGCGCTCGACGCCGAGCGTTTCCTGGCTGCCCACCACGAGGCCGCCGCCCCTGCCGTCGACCAGGCACTCACGAGCAACCTCGCCGAGGACTCGACTGTCGGCGCCGGCTGACAGTATTGAAGCGGCATACCCAGCGGTCCCTCGGCGTTGACTTCAACACCACTGTCCACGAGAACACGCACCCACCGGAAGGAGCCCCACCAGATGGGAGCCACCAAGGAGACGACGGACGCCACATTCGAGGCCGACGTCCTGAACAGCGACAAGATCGTCCTCGTGGACTTCTGGGCGCCATGGTGCGGGCCGTGCCGCGCCGTAGCCCCGGTGCTGGAGGAGCTCGCCACCGAGCACGCTGACAAGATCCGGGTCGTCAAGCTCAACACTGACGAGAACCCCCAGGTCACAGGCCGCTACGGCATCGTGAGCATCCCGACGATGCACGTCTACAAGGGCGGCGAGGTGGTCAAGACCCTCGTGGGTGCCATGCCGAAGCCGCGTCTCGTCCGCGAGCTCGAGGACTTCATCGGCTGATCCGAGTGAGAGCAGCAGGCCCCGCCTCCCTCCCCAGGAGGCGGGGCCTTCTTCTGTGGCCAGTTGTTGTCGCGGCCAGTCGCTGCCTGCGCATGACTCGCGAAGCATCATTCGGACGCATCGAATTGCGTTGGGCGACAGGCGTTTTGGTTGCCCACAGCCGAGTGCCACGATCACGGCACGTCAGTTCTGGCTGCCGCGCATCCCCATCACGTCGAGGATCCGGTTGAGGTCTTCAACGGAAGCGAACTCGATGGTTACCTTGCCCTTGCGCTGCCCCAGCGCGATGGCCACCCGCGTCTCGAGCTGGTCGGCCAGCCTGGCCGCGACGTCATCGAGCTGGGGGTGTCGAGTGCCGGCACGGGGCCGGCGCGACTTCGTCGGCCGGTCCTCAGAGCTGAGCGCGACGATCTCCTCCACGCTGCGCACCGACAGGCCTTCGGCCACGATGCGCTGAGCGAGCCGCTCCATCGCCGCGCCGTCGTTGAGGGTGAGCAGCGCCCGGGCGTGACCTGCCGAAAGAACCCCCGCCGCGACCCGGCGAGCCACCAGGGGTGGGAGCTTCAGAAGCCTCAGGGTGTTGGAGATCTGGGGGCGGGAACGGTGGATCCGGCTTGCCAGCTCTTCCTGGGTGCACCCGAAGTCCTCGAGCAGCTGCTGGTAGGCCGCCGCCTCCTCGAGCGCGTTGAGCTGGCTGCGGTGAAGGTTCTCCAGCAGGGCGTCGCGCAGGAGGACGTCGTCGGTCGTCTCCTTGATGATGGCGGGAACGGTCTCCTTGCCGGCCTCCAGGCTGGCCCGCCACCGCCGCTCACCCATGATCAGCTCGTAGCGGACCGACCCCCCGTCCTGCTCCGAGTCGGGGATCGGTCGCACGACGACGGGCTGGAGGACGCCGATCTCCTTGATGCTGTTGACCAGCTCGGCCATCTCGTCCTCGTCGAAAACCGATCGTGGCTGACGTGGGTTGGGCCGAATCCAGTCAACGGGCAGCTCCGCGAAGGAGGCGCCGGGCACCGGTGCGAGTTCCTGCTCGGTACCCGCCGCGCCGTTCGGAGCGCTGTTGGAGCCGTGCTGGCCGTCCAGCGCCGCGTCACCCGCCATGTGGGCGCCGGAGCCGTTTGACGCCCCAGGCGAGGCTCCCACTGCGATCCCATCCCGACCGTTGACATGTGGAGCCCCGGCCGACGAGCTGCCGTCGACAGCCGAGGGGTGGTCCTTGAAGAAGACGTCGACCGGTCGCGCGGCCGTCTGGGCAGCGGGGGCGCTGGGGATCAGGGCACCAAGGCCACGGCCAAGGGCGCGACGCTTCTCACTCATGCTCGTTCCTTGCTGTTCTCGGTGGACGTCGTTCGGACAGCCGTGGTTCGGCGTGGCCGGGGTGCCAGACCGATGTGGGGCGAGGCGTTCACGCGCGCACTGCGCTCTCGGGGAGCCTGGCCGCACCGCGGTCGGCCATCTCGCTGGCGGCCTCAAGGTAGGACAGTGCCCCGCTGCTGTTGGGGTCGTAGGTCATGACGGTCTGGCCGTGGCTGGGTGCCTCCGAGATGCGCACCGAACGCGGCACCATGGTCTGCAGCACCTCGCCGGGGAAATGGGCGCGCACCTCATCGACGACCTGAGCGGAAAGCCGCGTCCGGCCGTCATACATCGTCATCAGGATGGTTGAGACATGGAGCTCCGGGTTGAGGTGACTCTTGATCAGCTCGATGTTCTTCAACAGCTGGGAGAGGCCCTCGAGTGCGTAGTACTCGCATTGGATGGGGATGAAGACTTCCTCTGCCGCGACAAAGGCGTTCACGGTGAGCAGCCCGAGGCTGGGTGGGCAGTCGATGAACACGTAGTCGGGGGCCTCGACGCCGCGTGCGCGCAGGTCCTCGAAGTAGCCGTCGATGGCCTTCTGCATCCGCGTCTCGCGGGCCACGTGCGACACCAGCTCGATCTCGGCACCAGCCAGGTCGATGGTAGCGGGGGCGCACCAGAGTCCCGGCACGTCGGGGCATTGCTGGACGACGTCGGCCATGGGCTTTCCGTCCACCACGACGTCGTAGATGCTCGGAACCTCGGCGTGATGGTCGATGCCCAGTGCCGTGCTGGCGTTCCCCTGCGGGTCGATGTCGACCACCAGGACGGTCAGGCCGGCCTGGGCCAGGGCCGCCGCGATGTTCACCGCAGTGGTCGTCTTGCCAACTCCGCCCTTCTGGTTGGCCACGGTCATGACCCGCGGCCGGGCTGGCTTGGGGAACTTCCTGCCGGCGAGGGCGATCCGCTTCCGCGCGTTCTCCGCGATCGCATGGGCAAGAGGGGTCTCGCCGTCCGTCTCGGGCAGGGCCGAGGCGATCTCGACGCGCTCGTGGTGGTCGGCATCGTCGAACTGCGTTTCACGTGAAACGCTCTCGACGAGGCCGGCCTCCACCGGGCTCTCCGTCATCGGCTCGCGGTCCTCTCTGCCTGGCAGGGGTACGGCCTGATCCAGAACTGTGTCTTCACCGTCGGTTTCACGTGAAACATCGGTGTGGTGGCTGTGGTCCGTTGGCATTTCTCGCGGCACGGTGTCGTGGGCGGGCCATCCCAAAGGCGTCGTCTCCTTGCCGCGGTACTGGGGCCAGCCAATCCCCCGGGCGATGTGCAGAGACTGCTGCACGTCGGCGATGGCCTTGAGAGTGGCCGTCACAGGAGACCCCTCACCTGACGCTCCGGGATGTCATCAGCCCATCCAACCGCACGTGGTGGAGACACGCCAAGGCGGCTCACCGTGAGACACCGCGCTGAATTGGCGAGTCGCCCCGGGGATGTCTCAGACGCTCGCGCCGGCACTCGCATTCCCGCGGGAGGCGGGGTCTCGACATCCTGATCCGCGGGGCCGGATCTGAGGTTGGGGACGCCTCGCATTCGCCGGGCGGCCCGGAGCCGCGGGTGGTCTGGCAACCCAAGCTGCCCGTCGGCCCGACGGGGCCGCCGCCTGGCGCGCGGCCCGACATATGCCCAAGGTCACGGAAGCGCCACCCGCCGCGGGCCTCGGGGGCCGGCGCCCGAGCCTTGTTTGATCCGGCCCTGTACTGCCGCCTTCCGACCTGGGCTGCGTGGTGCATGCTTCTCCAGGGGAGTTACTTGACACGAGCAAGACCAGCGCGCCGGGCCGCGCCGGGCACAGTCCCCGCCGCGCCGATGTTTCACGTGAAACACCCGGCACTCGTCCGCAATCCCGTGGCGTTTCGACGCAGCCGTGCCGACTCGACTCGGACCATTCGTCCGACTTCGACCGGGCTCGACCGGTTTGCCAAACAGCCTGGTGATACACGTGGACGGTGCACTCCGCTCGCCACGCCAGGTGCTCGCTCACCCGGCCCCGCCCTGTTGCCCCTCTGTTGCCAGGCACAGACAGCAGACGCGTTGCCAGGCACGGACATCGGCGACATCCTGGAGTCCCCCAACCGGCACCCAGTGCTGCGCGACCGACCGGTGTGCCTGACGCTGAGCCAGCGGCAGGGGGCCTGGACGGACGCACCACCGTAGATGGCCCGTCCCTACAAGTCGGCCAGCGGCCCAAAACGCGCCCCTGAGGTGACCAAGCTGCCGCCGTTTCACGTCAATCGACGTGGCCGGCCCGTACCCCAGCCGGCCGGCTCAGCGACGCCCGGCGAACATGTCGGGCTGATTGAGCCTGACTGGAGCCGCGGACCTCTTGGCCAGACGCCTGCATCACTGGCTCTGCTGGGATAGGAGACCCGCCGGGTTAGCCTCTCTCAGCCCGAGCCATTCGATGCCGATGCCAGCGCACACCTCTCTTCTGGTGCCCCGGGCCGCAGCCCAGCAAGCACCCGCCCTCCGGGACGGGTTCAGGTCCGCAGCCGCCTTTTCGGTCTCGGCCGGATCAGGTCCACTCGGAGCGCCACGTAGCAGCAACGTCCTGCACTCGTCTTCGGGCAGGCCCTTTTGGCCAGACGAGGGCGTTGTCCCGACTCCCTGTCCGATGAGGTTGGAACGCGCCACCCGGCTAACCTCACTCCATGGCCAGAGTCGATGCCGCCGACGACACGATTCGCCGGTTCGTCGTGCGTCATCACCGGTTTGACCCGGAGCGCCGCGAGCGGCGCCACGTCATCGTGGACGCCTTCGACAATCGGGCCGAGTTCGAGGCGCAGCTCGAGTCCATCCAGAGGGACATCGACCGGCGCAAGTTGGCCGGCGAGCCAGTCGACCGGAACGAGCACGCCTCGGGCGTGGTCTGGGAGCCCGGCGATCGGCAGCGGGCGGCCAACGGCCGTCAGGCGCTGCGGGCGCTGCGCCACGGTGTCGCCCCCGGACCTTGGCTCGATCGACTGGACCTGCCGCCGAACATCGGCGTCTACGGTCCGGGCGTGGCTGGCCACGCCCCGGGGTTGGTCGGCCGGGCTCGCCGAGCCATCCGCCGCTGGCTACGCGGTACCGCTCGCGGCTGACGCGGGACCCTGGGAGAGAGCCGCGGGCCAACTGAGAGTCGGGCCGGTCGATGGCCCGGGACTGGAGTACTTGACGCCTCGGCGCGTCGCCGCTTCAGCAGCACAGCCTGACCAGCTGACCGGTCCTAGGGACAGCCCACCTCTGCCACGTTGCCCTCGCGCCTGCTGGTCGTCGACGCCTACCGAGTCGTCATAGGCGGTCCACCAACAACCCGTAGTCCATCGCACTTCGCGACAGAAAGCGCCGCCCCGGTGAAGAGGAGTGCCGCCAGGGTCGGCCGCGGGTCTGAGTCCAGTACGACACGTAGGGCCTTCGGCGAGGGGTGCCGGCGGCACCTGACGGCGAGCCACCTGGAAGCGGTCGGGCGGCAACGCCATCTCGTCGGCCCCGTCGCGGTGGCAGGCACATCCACCGGGGCGACGAAAGGGGCTGGCGGGCCGGTTTGCGACTGCCGCACGGCTAGCGGCCGATGGATCGCGGATCCATTCGCCTCCAGGCAGACCCTGAAGATGACAACGCCTGGGAACGGCGTGCGCTCCACGACGGACTGTCGTGGATTTGCGGGCGTCTGACGCCGCAAATGGTTGTAGGCGGAGGGAATAATGCCGTGTCGAGCCCCTCGAGCCGGCTAGACACGATGCGGTCGTCGACACCACGGAGGACGCCGTCCACTCCGCCATAGCCCGCCGCCGCTCCCAGCCCATAGCACGCGTCGACTCACGGACCAGTTGGTGGCCGGTGCCATCACATCCGAGTCTGAGCCCGAGACGGTGGACGAGGCCGAGGCAAAAGGGACGCGACTACTGGCCCTCGAAGGGGCAAGCTGCGCGGCAGGGTTTCAGTCCATCCCTGCTCTTCGCTGCGGCCATCAACTCTCGTCCACCGCCGACTCGAGGCTACGCCCTCAACTGGCTGCCCACCAGTGTCCACGGCAGCAGGCACCGATGGGCCCTGGCGCGCGAAGGGCCGACAGACGCAGAAGCACGCACCTACGCCCGTTCCTCATCCGCGCTGCCCGGCATATCGACCCAGCAAACAGCAGCGCCTCAGCGGTCCCCATCCCGGTGTCCACATGAAGGCCCGTCGACTGGGCGCTCGCGCGCCAGGTTCACGTCGGCTGGGAGCCGCCAACCAAGGTGCGGCAAGACCACTCCACCGAGGATTGGGCGTTGCCTCAGTCTTCCGTTTCACGTGAAACGGCAGCGCCCGGAGGAGCCGGGACTGGGCCGACCCCTTCTCCATCGACGAGTGAGGCGACCACTCATGCCAAGCCCCCTGGGTGAGCCCTGGAAGATCACGGGCCACCACGAGGCCGCCGCGAACACGTGAACGCGACGTTTCACGTGAAACGCAGAATGGTAGGTCACGACTGAACCAGCACGATGACCAGATTCCTCACCCAGAGAGGAGACAGTGGATCGGACGGCCGAATCATTCAGGTGGTCGCCACGGTCCACATGGTCGATGAGGTGTTGGGGCCCCAGGTCTCGAGCGCACCACGCCGAGCCTAGGACGGCCACGGCACACCCAGGCCGCCGCTGGTCTAGCCATGCTGGCCTGGCGCATGCTGGCTTGGCCGAAGGCAGATCCTTCTTGCCGCCTCAGGCCGGTTATGGCGTCCGCCGGTGTCCACGCCCACCGGATGGCCGGTATACATCTGAGCGCGACTCGGACGAGGCACCCAGGCGCCGTTTCACGTGAAACATGGCCCGGGATTGCCTCTCTGTCCCAGGCCTCTGCTGACGAACGGAACCGAGAAAGCACTTGCGTCGGTCGCTTCTTACCGGGCGTTCCGCGACCGCCGAGGGTGGGTGTGAGTGGCTCGGCGCCTGCTGGCCAACGCGGCCTGTCCGCCGCGCCGAACGCTCAGGTCGAGAGTCAGTGTGGGCTCCTCCAGCACACCGACCCCGTGCTCGGAGAACACCGCCCCCACCATTCCCAGTTGAGTCAACACCACGCGCTCCGCCTCGAGCTCCTCGATGGCGCCGCGACCCTTCATGGCTACAAGGGTGCCCTCACTCCCGAGCAGGGGGAACGTCCACCGCGCGAGCTTGTCGATCCGGGCGACCGCCCGTGCGGTGACGAACGGCGCTCGAAGTCGACCGTGGAACTCCTCCGCCCGGCCGCGGTGAATGGTGCAGTTGGCCAGCTCGAGGTCTGCGACCACCCGGGACAGCCAGGCCGTCCGGCGAAGCGAGGGTTCGACCATGTGTATGCGCAGGTCGGGCCGGGCGATGGCGACGGCCACTCCAGGCAGCCCCGCACCTGACCCCACGTCGATCACGGTCGCGCCCTCCGGAAACGCGTCGTGGATAACCGCGCAGTTCAGGATGTGCCGGTCCCAGAGCCTGGGCACCTCGCGTGGCCCGATCAGTCCATGACTGACCCCGGTGTCCGCCAGCACGGTCGCGAACGCCTCTGCCTGCGAAAGGCGGTCCCCGAAGACGTGGTGGGCCGCCGGCGGTATCGCCGGTGGCCCACCGCCTCGGTCCTCTTGGTCAGTCATGACGACTCATCAACTGGGCGTGCATCGCTCGCAACCCGCGCCGGCCCCGACTTCCGGCAACTCGCCCTGGTCAGCCGGGGCGGGAGACTGCGCACCGACGACTCCACGAGCCAGACCCTCTTGGCGTCTTCGTCAAGCAGGGTGAATGACGACGAAGCGGCGGGGCTCGACACCATCGGACTCGGAGACCAGCCCGGCCGCCAGGACCTCGTCGTGGATGACCTTCCGCTCGAATGCGCTCATCGGCTCGAGCGAGCGCGGCTCCCCGGACTCCTTGACCTGCGCGATCGCGGCGCGGGCGACCTCTACGAGGGCTGACCGCCGCTCGGCACGGTGGCCAGCAATGTCGAGCATCAACCGGCTGCGCTCACCTGTCGCAGACTGGACGGCCAAGCGGGTCAGCTCCTGCAACGCCTCAAGCACCCGGCCGTCCTGGCCGACGAGGCGACGCGGCACCCGACCATCCTCGGAGTCGACGATGGCTACCGCGGCCCGGTCGCCCTCGATGTCGACGTCGATGTCTCCGTCCAGGTCGGCGATGTCGAGCAGCGTTTCCAGGAAGTCGGCGGCGACCTCTCCCTCCCGCTCGAGCTGAGCCCTCCGGTTGCTGACCCGCGCCGGGCCCGCCGCCTCGTCGTCGGTCGACGCCTCAGACGATCGGGTCTCAGCCGAGTAGTCGGCATCGCCCTCCACCGTGCCGCCCCAGGCCTCCTGGCCCTCCTGGGTCTCCTGACCCTCCTCGACTTCCCGGCCGCGCTCCTCGACTTCCCGGCCGCGCTCCTCGACTTCCTCGGAGTCAACCGCACCGACGACCTGCGCGTCGCTCTCTTCGCTGGCCGAGGCACCTTCCTCGGCCAGGTCGCCAGGGACCCCCGACGGGCCGGACGCACCCGGCGTCAGGTCGCTGTCCTGGCCGGCTTCCGCGCTCAGGTTCTGCTCTGTCATGTGTGTCTCCTGGACGTATGTGTCTCATGGACGTGTCGCAAGGCAGCCAGCCTCGCACGTGGCTGCCCAGGTCACCGCGTTGCCGCAGGTCAGGGTCTGGCTGAGGTCAGTTTTCGGGCGTGGACCCAGTGTTCGAGACGGCGCCGGGCTTGCCGGAGCCGCCGCCTGTGGCCTTACTCCGCTTCTTCCTCTTGGGCTGCTGCCGCTGGCCGCTCTTCTTGACCGCGTCCTGCACCGGCCCGGTGCCGTCCGAACCGTCGGATGGTGCCGCGTCCAGGCCCTTGACCGTGAACGTGGGCGCCTCCTTGCCGCGCTTGCGGTGGCGGTCCTGAAGGGCCTGCTCCGCAGGCGAGCCCGGGGCCGGCATACGCCGGATCACATAGAACTGCTGGCACATCGACCAGACGTTCGTCGTGAACCAGTACATGAGGACACCGATGGGGAAGTTGATGCCGGAGACCGCGAAGAAGATCGGCATCACGTAGAGCAGCAGCTTCTGCTGCTTCGCGAAGGGGTTGTCGAGCGCTGACGCCGGCATGTTCTTGCGCATCAGCTGGTGCTGCGTCGTGAAGGTCGTGACCGACATCAGGATGATCAGCACCACGGTCACGATCTGGGTGGAGAGCGTGTTGGCGTGGGTGAAGGTGTCGGACAGCTGGGCACCGAACAGCGTCGACGCCTCCGCCTGCGACGCCAGGTCCCGGCTGATCGGGCCGATCGGCTGCTTGTTGCCGTTGGCGATTCCCTGGAGCCCGTTGAGCACGCGGAAGAGGCCGAAGAAGAACGGTGACTGCACCAGGATCGGCATGCAGGACTGGAACGGGTTGGTGCCGGTCCGCTTGTACAGGTCCATGGTCTCGGCGGTCATCGCCTGCCGAGAGTCGGGGTCGTTCTTGCCCTTGTACTTCTTCTGGATCTTCTGCATCTCCGGCTGGATCAGCTGGAGACGGCGGGACGCGTGGATCTGCCGGACGAAGAGCGGGATCATCGCCGCGCGCATCACGATCACCAGGCCGACGATCGACAGGGCCCAGGTCCAGCCGGAACCCTCGGGCAGGCCGATGGCCGAGAAGGCGGAGTGCCACGCCCACAGGATCCAGGCGACGATCCACTCGAACGGGTAGATCAGCGAAGTGATGAAGTCCATGCTGTCCTCTGTGCTGGAGGCAGGTGGTGCCTGCCGGTGATCCGGCGCCGCCCTCGCGAGCGGGCGCCGGTAGGTCTACGTCGTCTGGTGCCTTCTGGGAGCCGCGGGCGGGACGTGGTCGACGCCCCCGGGCGTCCACGGATGACACCGGAGCAACCGACGGACCGCCAGCCAGGTTCCCCTGGCCAGGCCGTGGCGCTCGAGCGCGGTCACGGCGTAGGCCGAGCACGACGGGTAGTAGCGGCAGGTCGGTTGGCGCATCGGCGAGATGACCAGTTGGTAGGCCCGGATGACCCAGATCAGTGGGAGGGCGAGGGTTCGGGTCACGCTGCTCATAACGATCGATCCAGCCGCTTCAGCACCCGAGCGAGCCCCGTATCCAGATCGGCGCCAAGCTCGGGATACGACGCGTGCGCGGCAGCAGGGTTGGCTCGCACGACGACGTCAACACCAAGGGGTATGCCGGTGAGCCGGCTGGCCATGAGGGCCCGCAGCCGGCGTCTGGTCCGGTTGCGGACCACCGCGGTGCCGACAGCCTTGGACACAACAAAACCGACCCGCGGCGGGAGTCCCGCGCGCGCGTCGGCAGTGTTGGCGTGAACCACGATCAGCCGCGATCCCGATCGGGCCCCACCCGAGCCCCGGATTGCCACCGCGAAGTCCGCACTGCTGCGCAGGCGGTGCTGCGACGGCAGCACGCCGGGAGCCTCAGGCGGACAGCTCGGAGCGGCCCTTGCGGCGGCGGGCGCTGAGGATCGCGCGGCCGGCGCGCGTCCGCATGCGCAGTCGGAAGCCGTGGGTCTTGGCCCGCCGGCGGTTGTTCGGCTGGAAGGTGCGCTTGCTCACGTTGTCTCTCCGGTTGCAGGTCAGGCGGCATCTGCACGCCTGGACGTGGTGGGGCAGCCCTTCGGCCGCAATCGGAAACCCGCAACTGAACCGACAAGGGGTCCGACGCTTGGGGACAACCCCCCGCGCGACCGGGTCAGTCCTGCTGGCGCGGACACGGGCATGCGAAAACGGCCGACACAAAGGCCTCGTCTAAGGTACGCGGCACGGGACTTCGGGGTCAAACTCGCGGCTGCCACCGTCGAGTCTGACCGGTGGGGGTGAATGACCTACTCCTGACGGCGCGACTCTCCACACCGGAGCATGGGCCTCGGCGGGACCGGTGCCAGCCAGGAGAACCTACCAGTTTCAGTCCTCGCCGACGGAGCCGATCCCCGACACGCCGTGGGCGCCAAGATTTCTCACCCGATTGGGCCCACGACCGTCCACAGAGTGCCTAGAGTCGGCTTGCTGCGGGAGTCGCGGCCTTGTTAGCGTCGGGCCTTCTTGGCTCGACCCCATCTCCGGACTCACGCTGTGCCACTGCTGTACCGACCCTACCGACCCGTACAGACCCGTACCGACGCCGAACCAAAGCGGCATCGACGCAGTATCGATGCCGCACCTGATGCTGCACCACCATGGCTGTACCCACAGAGTGTGGACAAGGATGTGGAAAACAACACGTCTGCAGGGCCCCTGACCTGCTTGTGACTGAACCGGCAGACCGGCGGTGAGACACCGGCATACGAGTAACCCATAGGGGGCGAGGGATCTGTGGCAGACAGCGATGTGAACTTCACGCAGGTCTGGCAGACCACGCTCGATCACCTTGACGCCAACGGACTTCCGATCCAGCAGCGGGCCTTCCTGGGCCTGGCCCGGCTGGTCGGCCTCCTCGACGGGAACGCCCTGCTGGCGGTGCCCAACGACTTCACCAAGGACATCGTCGAGCAGCGCCTGCGCGGCCAGGTGACCGACGCGCTCTCCCGCCAGCTCGGGAGCGAGCTACGCCTGGCCGTCACGGTCGACTCCTCGCTCGCCGACCAGGACTACACGCAGCCGACCGCACCGGTCAGGGACAACCACGCGCCCCTGCCGAGTGGTATCGGCGGTCCCGGCGGACCCAGGGGCCACGGCAGCTCCGCGGGACCGGGCGCCCCCGCCGGGTTCGGCGGCAGCCCGGTGGGCCTCGACGACGACCAGGCCACCACGATCGACCCCTTCGCCATGCCCCCGGCCGCGATGGACGAGAGCACGGCCCTCTACGCCACCGAGGTCGACGCCGGCAGCGGCTTTGCCCCAATGCGCCACATCGGCCGGCACCGCTCGATCCACGAGCCCGAGGAGGCCGTCGAGGCCACCCGGCTCAACCCGAAGTACACCTTCGACACCTTCGTCATCGGCTCGAGCAACCGCTTCGCCCACGCTGCGGCGGTCGCGGTCGCCGAGGCGCCGGCCAAGGCCTACAACCCGCTGTTCATCTATGGCGAGTCAGGGCTGGGCAAGACCCACCTGCTGCACGCCATCGGCCACTACGCGCGCAACCTGTTCCCCCACGTCCGGGTGCGGTACGTGAACTCCGAGGAGTTCACCAACGACTTCATCAACAGCATCCGCGATGACAAGGCCGCCAACTTCCAACGGCGCTATCGCGACGTCGACGTCCTGCTGATCGACGACATCCAGTTCCTCCAGGGCAAGATGCAGACCCAGGAGGAGTTCTTCCACACCTTCAACACCCTCCACAACGCCAACAAGCAGGTGGTCATCACCAGCGACGTGCCGCCGAAGCTGCTGTCCGGCTTCGAGGAGCGCATGCGCAGCCGGTTCGAGTGGGGCCTGCTGACCGACGTCCAGCCGCCAGACCTCGAGACCCGCATCGCGATCCTCCGCAAGAAGGCGATCCAGGAGCGCATGAGCGCCCCGGACGAGGTGCTGGAGTTCATCGCCAGCCGGATCTCGACCAACATTCGCGAGCTCGAGGGCGCCCTGATCCGGGTCACCGCCTTCGCCAGCCTCAACCGGCAGCTGGTCGACCTGGGCCTTGCGGAGATCGTCCTCAAGGACCTGATCCCCAACGAGCAGGGGTCGCAGATCACGTCGGCCACGATCATGGCCCAGACCGCCGCGTACTTCGGGCTCACCATCGAGGACCTGTGTGGCACCTCGCGCTCGCGGGTCCTGGTCACCGCCCGCCAGATCGCCATGTACCTGTGCCGCGAGCTCACCGACCTCTCGCTGCCCAAGATCGGCCAGCAGTTCGGCGGCCGCGACCACACGACCGTCATGCACGCCGACCGCAAGATCCGCGAGCTGATGTCCGAGCGCCGGGCGATCTACAACCAGGTCACCGAGCTCACCAACCGGATCAAGCAGCAACCGCGCTGACTCGCGTCCTGGCAGGAGCAGCACAGGTCCCGCCCGGGGATGGTCGCTCGTATGCCGTGGGGCCAGGCCTGGAATACCCCGCTGGGACTGCCCTTGGGGCTGCCGGGCCGGGATTGCCCGCCGGGTGGAAGCCTCGGACGGAACGGCGGAAGGAACTAGTCATGGCTACCTCCGCAGGGACCGGGGCGAGTGCGACTGCCGCGCGGCACACAGCCTGGAGGCGCGTTGTCCACCGCCGCGCTGCCGCCGTCCCCAGACTTGTCCACACCTGTGTGAGCCGCGTAACCGTGGCGTAACCGGGTGCTCCGCGCACGGCC
>DASSJT010000108.1:0-8709 GCA_035691065.1 Dermatophilaceae bacterium | reverse complement strand
GCGGACCCCAGGCAGCCGGGTCAGGGCGTAGCCCACCACGTAGCACGCCACGACTCCGACTGCCGACACGAGGACGAACTTCACCTCCGGCGCCAGCCCGACGGTGGCCAGCAGCACCATCACAGAGGTGAGGACGAGCGGGTGGACCACGTAGGTGGCGTAGGAGGCCCTGGCCGCCTTCTCCAGGATCGGGCCGCGGCTGGGCCAGCGCTCTCGGACCCACCCGAGGAACCACAGCGTGAGGCTGACCGCGACAGCCCCGTCGAGCAGCGCGAACAGCACCGTGGGCCAGCCAGCGGCGTCGTCCAGGACCGCCGCCGCCTCGCCGTTCGCGTCGAGAACGGCAAACAGGAGCACCGTCGCGGTCGAACCGATGCCGGCCACCCACGCCAGCCGCCGGCGGACCACCCTGGCCAGGCCTTCCCGGAACCACCCGGTCTCGCCTGCATGCACCCCGAGCGCGAAGAGCAAGGCGCCCTGTGGCCATTCGCCGAGGCGCAACGTGCGGAACGCGGTCGAGTTCCACGGCCAGACCTGCCACACGAGCAGGGAGCCCACGGCGATCGCCAGTCCCGCGCCGATGAGGAGCAGGCCCAACCGACGGCGACCCGCAACATCCGCAACAGCCACAACACCCGCACGGCCAGCGTCTCCCGCGCGACCCGAATGACCGGCACCACCAGTGGGTCGCGCGGTTTCCGCAGGACGCGCATTTCCGCTCCCCGGTACCGGGCGGACGCGCCGCAGCGCCGCATACGCCAAGGAGAACACCAGCAGCGCGGCGACGAACCACATGACGCCGAACTCCGTGTCGCGCAGCGCCTCCGCGAGGCTCGTAGGATCCTCGTCGCGACTGCTGCCCACGTAGTCAGCGAGCGGCTGCACCACCAGCATGAAGGCGACCAGGGGAGCCCCGAGTCGGAGCAGCCGGCTTCGCGCGAAACCGCCGGCACCGCGACGGGCGACCGACGGAGGGGAGAGCCAGCCGGCGAGGAAGAACAGCGGGCCCAGCCCGAACAGCCCGCCCGCCACGGCCGGGAACGTCAGCACCGTCGACCACACGGTGGGGGTCCCGATCTCGTCGTAGTACCAGTCGGCGACACCGGTGATGTAACCGGTGGCGGTGTGCACGACGATGACGCCGGCGACCACCAGCACCCGGAGGTTGTCGACCCACGCCTCACGCGGCTTGGTGGCGACGACGGCTTCCTGCGCTGCAGCCATGGCCCACTTCCCTGCCCATCAGCCTCAGGATGACCTGCACCTGTGCCGTTCGCAGGGGCCCAACGTCCCGTGGGCGTATGCCGGGCGGAGCCACCCGGCATACGCCCAGTGGGCCGTGCCTCACGGGTACCAGCCCGCGGGACTGTCAGGTGTGCCGACCGGGCCTTCGGGTAGAACGGGGCCGTGGACTACCGGACGCTCGGGCGCAGTGGCTGCGCCGTATCCCACTTCTGCCTCGGCACCATGACGTTCGGCACCGAGAGTGACGAAGCCGTCTCACATGCCCAGCTCGACCGGTTCGTGGAGGCCGGGGGCACCCTCGTCGACACCGCGGACGTCTACTCGGGCGGGGCGTCAGAGGAGATCATCGGGCGCTGGATCGCGAACCGGCCCGAGGAGCTCATCGAACGGGTGGTCCTGGCCACCAAGGGACGGTTCCCCATGAGCGAGGGTCCCAACGCCGACGGGGCCTCCGCGCGACACCTCACCCGGGCCCTCGACGCGTCGCTGCGGCGGCTGGGCGTCGAGTCGGTCGACCTCTACCAGGTGCACGCCTACGATCCCTGGACCCCGCTCGAGGAGACCTTGCGCACCCTCCACGGCTTCATCCGCGCCGGCAAGATCCTCTACTACGGCCTGTCCAACTTCACCGGATGGCAGCTCACCAAGGCCGTTCACCTCGCCCGGGCTTTGAACGTGGCCGAGCCGGTGACCCTGCAGCCGCAGTACAGCCTGCTGGTGCGCGAGATCGAGTGGGAGATCGTGCCAGCCGTGGAGGACGCGGGGATGGGACTCCTGCCGTGGGGGCCGCTCGGCGGCGGGTGGCTGTCCGGCAAGTACCGGCGCGACGAGCGGCCGACCGGTGAGACGCGGCTCGGCGACAACCCCCAGCGCGGCATGGAGGCCTACGACCGGCGCGGGTCCTCCGAGCGCACCTGGGACGTGATCGACGCGGTTCAGCGCATCGCCGAGCAGCGTGGGGTGTCCATGGCGGAGGTGGCGCTGTCGTGGCTGGTCGACCGGCCGGCAGTGACGTCCGTGATCCTGGGCGCGCGCACCGTCGAGCAGCTCGAGGCCAACCTGAAGGCGGCCGACCTGCGGCTGAGCGCCGAGGAGACCGCCGCGCTCGACGCGGCTAGTGACACCCGGGCGGCCGACTACCCGTATGGCGAGATGGGGGTCAAGCAGCGCGACCGCAGCCTCACCGGCACCCGCGACTAGCGTCACCACCGCCCTGCCAGCGGCTCATCACCGGCCCGCCCAGGCTGGGAACCGGGGCCACAGGGGAGCAAGGACCAAGGCGGGGTATGCCGGGTGCTCACCGCCCGGCATACCATTGGCCGGTCGTTCTCACCCGCGCCACCGGCGCTGTTGCTGCCAGGAAGGGCCTGCATGACCAGCCTTGACGTGACGCCTGACTCTGCCGACGTATCGGTCAGCGAGACCGGTGCCGGAGCTGGCGACGGGTCCCGAGACTGGCTTGCAGGGCGTGTCATCGGCCGGGTCGACGTCGCCATCGCTGTGGCGATGGGGGCGCTGGTCGTGGCCATCGCCTATGTCTTCCGGTCCATCGTGGTCCCGACGGACCCGTGGCACTACGTCATGTCGGCCATGCACTTCCCCAGCAAGGAATGGGTGCCCCTCGGTTACACGCGATATGGCATCGTCCTGGCGTCGCTGCCCCCTGCGCGGCTGCTCGGCAACGCACAGATCTCGTACTACTTCTGGCCGCTGCTGTCGGCCGGCGTCCTCGCCACGACGGTTGCGCTCCTGGCCCGCCGGTTCTGGGGGTGGACCGCCGCGGTGGTCGCCCTGGTGCTGTTGTTCTCCAACCGGATCATGTTCTTCAACCTGTCGCGCGGCTACCCCGACCTCATGTCCGTCGCGTTGTTCAGCCTGGCGGTGCTCGTCGCCCTGATCGCGCGCGACCGCCTCGTCGTGCACCGCCGCGCCGCTCCGTGGCTGCTGGCCGTGGGCTTCCTGCTCGGCTGGAGCTTCGAGGTGCGGGAGTCGTCAATCGTCGCGTGGCCGCTGATCGCGCTCATCCTGTGGCGGCGGGGCAGTGTTCTTCGCTCGCTCGCGCTCGTCTCGCTCCCCGTGTTCCTGTGGGCGCTCCTCGACGTCGGCATCAGCGGCTTGTTCTATGGCGACCCCCTGCTCAAGCTGCACGTGCTCTCGGGGCTGGGAGGTAAACCCAGTGGGGAGGTGACGACTGCCTCCATCGCCAACCACAGCTGGTACGTGGGACAGTCCCGGTGGTTCTACCTCACGTTCGTGCCCAAGGCTGCCCTGAAGACCGGTGGCGGAATCTGGATGGTGGCGGTGGGAGCAGTCGCACTGCTCGGTCTGGCCGTCCGGAACTGGCCGGTCCGGCTGATGTCCGTCTGGTTTGCCGGCGTCTACCTGCTGACGGTGCTGCCGACCGGACTGCTGGACCCCTCCCATCCACGGGCCAGGATCGACGTCGAGAGGTACTGGATCCCGTTCTTCCCCGCCAGCGCGCTCGCCGTCGGTGGCCTCGTGGCTGTGCTCGCCGGGTGGGTTGCCGGGTGGCTCGCGACCCACGGGCCGCTCCGGCAGAAGTCGGTCGCCTGGCGCGCCGTCCCGGCCGCGGCTCTCGCCGTGCTGGTGTGCTGGGGACCCGTAGCGTACGGCGCCGGCTACGCCACCTCCTCGCCGGCATTCGCCCCCAACGGAGGAGCCGCTCTGGAGGACCTCCGCGACCACCTTCGGGGACGCTCCTTCGCCGCACCGCGGGTCTGGACCGACTGGGAGACCGCTCGGATCCTTCCCGTGTATCAGCGGGACTTCCTCGGCGGCCACAAGGTGTGGTCGGGTAAGCCGCAGAGCCTCACCGGGACCAAGCTCGAGCCACAACCCGGTGACTACGTCCTGTTGTTCAGCGCCTCGTCGCAGACCTGCACGTTCTGCCGGGTGGCACTGGGTCCGTGGCTGAAAGAGCACCCGCAGGGGCCGCCGGCCAGCTGGCAGACCGAGTACGTCTCGGACACGAAGAACCTGGTGCTCTACAGAGTTCGTTAGGCCCGATGCGGGGTGGCCTGTCCGGTCACCTGCCGGGAAGGGCAGCGAGGACGGGCTCGGGCACCCACGTGGCGTTCTCGATCAACCGCGCGGCTTGCCGCGGCGAGAAGCCGTAGGTCCTCTCCCCGCCGCAAAGGCCATCGGACTCACCGGGTCGCTTGACCCACAGCAGCGCCGCGACGCCGGGAAGATTCGGACGAGTGGTCGGCCGCTGCCCCAGCGCCTGTTTGGTGACATTGCACCACTGCCCCTCAGGTGGCGGTCCCAGGCCGTTGCGGGACGTGTCGATGATGAACTCGCGATTGCCCACCAGGTCGGAGAGCTCGCGACCCCACCTGTAGGAGTCCTGCGTCCACCGTTCTGCCACAGGTTCCAGAGGAAGGCGGGCAGGAGGACGAGGATCGTCCGCCGGGGTCAGTCACCGTGGTCGGTGGGCCAGGTCGGTCGCCCGGGGCGGTCATCGGCGTCAGTCACAAGAAATCTTCAGGATCCTGTGGCACTGGGACGTCTGCCTCGGGCAGCCCGGGGATCGGGTCTACATATCCCGGCGGTGGAGGCGGATCCGGTGTGACCGGCGGGAAAAGTGCCCCGTCCGACAGGAGGTGGGGTGTCGACCCGGGCGCCGCAGTCTCGCTCGGAGCATCGGGACCATTCCCCGGATCCGGCTGTGGCGGTTCGGTGCGCTCCATGCTGATGTCGGACATTGCTGCTCTCCGTTCCTGGCTCTCTGAAGATCGCGCTGACGATGGCGGTGACGCGGATGCGGGCAAGACTCGAGTGGTGTCACCCGGAAGGCCACACGTCGACGCCCACTACGAAGGAGCGGATTGACACCGCGAGGCCCAGAAGGTCGACCTCAACAGGCCCGATCACCGCGGCGCGCCCATGTGGGCCCTCTGCTGTCGCCGCCGGCGCCGTCGCTCGACGGCTGCCAGTGCCGATCGCACTGCCGTCGGCGTCGGACAACCGTCCGGTGAACACCACGGTCGCGCGCACGTGCTCCTCATCGACCCGGATCTGGCGAACGCGCGCCTGACCCGTCATGGTGCCGACTCGTCCGGTTGGTGACGTGAAGGTGCCGCTGATCTCCGCCTGCGGCTGCGTCCCAAGAGGAGCCGCGGCCTGGATGGCGCCGACCTCGGCCACGCCGGCAGCGTGCGGCGCAGGGGGCGATGGTTGCCGGCGCCTCGCTGTGCGGCGTCGCTCTGCCATGACGGGCAGTGGAATGACGGTCATCTCTCCTCCACTCGGGTGTGGTCCTGACCATGAAGACACCCCCATACCGACTAGATGACGCGAGCACGGGTACGGGGTCTGTCGTGAGTGCCCGACCTGCCCTGGATGTCGGGCCTGCGGAGCCGCCCTCAGACGTGGCAGCGCTGATCCCGATGATCCGGCGCATCGTCGGCGCCCGAGTAGGCCGCCATCCCGCCGCCGAAGACCTGGTACAGGAGACGCTCACACGCGTGCTCGCAGCGCAGGAGCGAGTCGAACCGGGCATGCTCGAGCCTTATGCCATCGTGACGGCCCGCAACGTGGTGAAGTCGATGTGGCGGGACGAGGACAGGCACAAGCGCAACCAACATCGCGTTGTCGACCTCCGCCCTCCGGACGAGCCACAGGACCAGCTGCTGGCAGAGGAGGAGCAGGCGGCGATTGCCCAGGCTTTGGCACGCCTGTCCGAGCGGGAGCGGCAAGCGTTGGTGGCTCACGAAGTGCACGGGCGTGGCACCCGTTCGATGGCATCTGAGCTGGGGTCCACGCCCGGTGCCGTGGCGGCTCAGCTGAACCGGGCACGAGCCCGGATGCGGGTCGAGTTCCTTTTGGCTCTGGAACAGACCGATCCGCCGTCCGACCGGTGCCGGGCCGTGCTGCTGGCACTGTCGAGCGCGGACCGCCGCAGGCAGCGAGAAGTGGATGCTGCCCGCCACCTCCTGGAATGTGACTTCTGCGCCCGGCTGAGCGCGCCGCTGGTCGAGCGCGGACAGCCACGGGACGACGAATTGCGGATCGCGATTCAGGAGGACGCCGATGTTGTGAGGGCTCGCCAGGCGGCACGCGAGCTGGCCTCGCGAATCGGCTTCTCACAAACGGACTTGACGATTCTGGCGACTGCCGTGTCCGAGATGACGCGCAACATCGTGCGTTTTGCGGGACACGGAGAAGTCGTCGTAGAGCTGGTGGAGGAGCCGCGGCGCGGCGTGCGAGTGCTCGCTCGGGACGCAGGGCCCGGCATCCCTGACGTGGAGCAAGCGATGTCCGAGGGCTACAGCACCTACGAGGGGCTTGGACTCGGCCTGCCCGGGGCGCGGCGCCTCATGGACGAGTTTGCGGTCGTGTCCGAAGTCGGCCGCGGCACGACGGTGACCATGACGAAGTGGCTGAGGAAGGACGAATGATGCAGATGGATCGCACAGTTCACCAGGAGCAAGGCACGTCTGCCCAGGGTACGGCGGCCCAGGACGCCGCGGCCCAGAACACCTCCGCTCACGACAGTTCAGCCCAAGACCCATCAGCGCAGGACATTCGAGGCGTCGGCGGCTCCGCCGACGGCGTGTCCACGTCGCGGATCGATGCTGACCACGCCGAGGACCAGCTGCTGCCCCAGCTTGTGGCCCATCTGCGTGAGCACCGGACCAAGCTGCGACAAGAGTGGTCCAGCCGCATCCACGACGCTCACCTGCTGGAGGCGATGACCCCCCAGGAGACGGCCGCCGAGACGACCTCGGTCTACGACAATTACGTCGAAGTCCTGGAAACCGGCAGCGTCGAGGCCCTGCAGCACTACGCGCGCGACCTCTCGGAGCGGATCATCCCCCGCGGCGTGGAGACCCACGAGGTCGTGGGCATCGTGCTCCTACTTCGGGACGTCCTGGCCCGCTCCCTCTTCAAGAAGTACCAACGTGACTTCGCACTGCTCAACCGCATCCTCGACGCTTACGAGCCAGCGGCGAACCGGATCGCGAACACCGTGGCGGTCAGCTTCGTGGAGGAGCGCGAGCGCGTCATCCGCCAGCAGCAGGACGCGATCCGCGAGCTGTCCACCCCGGTCCTGCCCGTGCGGGAGCGACTGCTGATTCTGCCGATCATCGGTGTGCTGGACAGCGAGCGGGCGCGTCAGCTCACCGAGCAGCTCCTTGCAGGCATCCGCACCCACCGCGCGAAGGTGGTGGTCATCGACATCACCGGCGCCCCTGATGTCGACGAGGCCGTGGCGAACCACCTCGTCCAGACCGTCGACGCGTCACGGCTCATGGGTGCCAGCGTCATCATCACTGGACTGTCCCCAAAGATCGCCCAGACGCTGGTGACGATCGGCGTAGACCTCAGCAAGATGAACACCATCGGGGACCTTCAAGGAGGTCTGGAGGAGGCCGAGAGGCTGCTCGGCTACAGCGTCGGACGGGAAGAAGGTGCCATCACCCCGTGACACCCAAGCCGGCGCTCGTCTCCATCCTGCGGCAAGGCCCGTACCTGATCGCCTCGGTGCACACTGCCCTTGACGACTCGGAGATGGTCCGGTTCCGGGACGACCTGATCGACCAGATCGGGCGCTACCGCTCGCGTGGCGTGGTCATCGACGTTGCCGCCTTGGACGTCCTCGACTCCTTCGGGTCGCGAACACTGCGCACCATCGCGGAGATGGCCCGCCTGCGGGGCGCGTCAACCGTCATCGTGGGAATCCAGGCCGACGTCGCCGTGGCGATGGTGCAGCTGGGGATGGGCATGGGGGCGGTTCCGACCGCACTGGACCTCGAGGAGGGTCTCGCCTACCTGAACGGAAGCGCCGAACACGCGCTCTCCGTCGACCGGGGCGCGAGGCGCAGGCTGTGAGCCATCTCGACGACCTCACGCTGGACTACCGGGCGGCGTTCCTGCGCTATCTCCCCAGGCGCGAGGAGGTGGCGCTGGCCAGCGGTTACGAGCTCGGCCGCAGCGCCGTGGCGAACGGCGTCAGCCTCCTCGAGCTCGCACACATCCACCACCAGGTCCTGCTCGAAGTGCTCACCCAGACGCGACCCGGGGAAGTCCGGGACGTAGCGGCTGGCGCCTCCGAGTTCTTCCTCGAGGTGCTCGCAACCTACGAGATGACGCGCAGGAGCTGAGGTCGCCCGACCACAGACCCACGCAGGGGTATGCCGGGTGCTCACCACCCGGAATACCCCTGCCTTCACCGGCCGCGGAGCGCAAGATGTTGCGTCTTTGGGGTCTGGGCCCGCCAACCCCCCACTCGCCCGCGTGCGCGGTGAGCCCGCGCTGGCACCGCTGTCTGGGCCGCGCGTCGTGCGCCCAGTCAGGAGCTGGCGCCGACCCGGCGGTGCCGGTCGTAGTGGCGGGCGGCTCGGGCCCGGTTGCCGCAGCTGGCGGAGCACCATTCGCGGCGCGGGTGGTCCTTGACGAAGTAGAGGACGCAGCCGGGGGCCCGGCAGGCGCGCAGCAACG
>DASSJT010000107.1:0-7180 GCA_035691065.1 Dermatophilaceae bacterium | reverse complement strand
CTTGGTGTGCATGAGCATCGTGGCCTCGGCGTTCCAGTAGGGCTGTGCGCCGACGTTGATGCCCGCCACGACGACGTTGATCTCGCCGCCGGCCTGGGTGAACTCCACGATCCGCTTGAGGGCCCGGGCGACCCAGTCCATGTTCTCGGTGCCGGAGTCCATCGAGATGCGCGCGCCGGCGGAGATGGCGAACCACTCCACCGGGACCCGCATCGACTCGGCCAGGTCGAGGCCCGCGATGATCCGGGCGCATTCCGCCTCGGAGACCGCCCCCAGCGCCTTGAGCGGGTCGCCGCACAGCACCACCCGGGTGACGCCGTCGGGGTAGCGCGCGGTGGGCGTGGTCACCACGCCGGCGATGATGCCGGCCTTGTTGAGGCCGTATGGCCGGTCCGCCGGCACCAGGACGCCGCGGTCGTCGAGGTCGTACTCCACGGCAGTGCCGTCACGGCCGGCGATCATCGCCTGGAGCTCGTATGGGTAGACCACGCCGCGGCGGCGGGCCCGGACCACCTTCTCGGCGTAGTCGTCGAGCGGTTTGAGCTTCTCGGTCGGCGGGGGCTCGACGCTGTTGACCACCCCCGAGCCGGGCAGGTAGGTGAAGCGCCCCGCCACCGGCAGGGTGCGGCCGCCCGGCCCGGCGAGCCGCCCCTGCACCAGCACCTCGTCGACGCCGGCTCCGGCGGTCAGCGGCGCGATCTCGGACTGGAGCGCGGTCAGCTGGTCGATGTCGGCCTCGATCGTCGGCCAGATCGACACCCAGACGTGGTTCATGTCGAGCCGGGCCCCGGCAGCACCCCGGGCGTTGCGGGCGCGCCGGATCGCCTCGACGCAGTTGCCGATCGCGCGGGCGACATGCGGGAGGGCGACCACGCGGCCGTTCTCGTCGCGCACCACGGCGAGCTGGCGCACCTGGGCGAGGGCCACGAGGCGCTGGTCGGCGTCGTTGCCGCGGGCGACGCAGTGGTAGAGCAGGACGTCCTCGGGTGCCTCCAGCCGCGTGACCTCGAAGTCGCGCAGACGCCATATGTTGAGGCGCCGGCCCACCATGGGGTGGATGCCGCGCACCAGCGGGTCCTCGACCATGCCGTCGTCGGTCGGGCGGAATGTGAAGTAGCCCACCGGGCGCTCGCCCCCCGGACACACCGCCACGGCGACCCGCCGCACGTCGGCTGCGAACGGCATACCACCCAGCAGCTGGGCGAGCTCCCGGGATGCGTCCTCGGGCGACTCCGGCTCCTGCGGCCAGGAGAGGTAGAGGTCGACGACGGCCTGGTGGCCCTCCGGCCGCCCCGCGAGCTGCTCCGCGAGCACCTGGGCCAGCTCGCTGTCGGCGGTCAGCTCGCTGGCCAGCCCGAGGGTGCTCACCAGATGGGTGGGCCGGCCGTCCAGGGTGTAGTCGGCGGCCGCGAACGGGCGCGAGCCCCCGGCGAACTCGCACAGGTTGTGCAGCTCGTGGTCGCGGTAGTGCCGCCGGACGAGCACCTCGAGCATGGGCTCCTGGGCCGGTATGCCGTGCTCGAGCCGCTGGCAGAGGAACCGCACGATCTGCTCGGGGATGGCCGCGAGCGCCTCGATCCGGGCGGTGCGGTTCGGCGCGGCGGGGTCGGCGAGCGCTTCTATCTCGTCGCTCACCCCGGCAAGCACGCTGGCCCGGTCGGCGTCGACCAGGGGCTGCTCGAACCAGCGGAACCGCACCGAGCGGGCCAGGTCACCGACGACGGGGAAGCGCAGCTGAGTGGCGACGACGAGCCGGTCCAGGACGTCCCGGGCGGCGGCATCGAGCGGCGGGGCCGGCGGCGGCTCGGCGATCCACCGCTTGAGCACGGTCGTGGCGAGCAGCACGTCCGGTGCAGAGCGCTGCTGGGCCAGGAACACGCGGAAGACCGCCTCGTCCAGTGCGGGGGTGCGGTCGAGCTCGGTCACGCCGTAGTGGCGCAGGACGCGCCCGAGCTTGCTCCGGAACTGCTCCGGGAGCCCGCCGCGCTCGACGTCGAGGCTCTGCAGGTAGGTGTGGAAGTGCTCGCGGGGGCTGTGCACGCGGTTCTCGACGTGCAGCTCCTCGCTGGCCGGGCGGTTGCGGCTCAGCTCGGCGAAGTCGGCGAACACGCCGAGCATCTCGATCTCGGGAGCCAACACCGACTCCGGCAGGGAACCGTCGGTCACGAGCTCGTCCCGGGCAGCGAGGTAGCTGCCGAGGGTCCGGCCCTCGTCGCGTGGGTCGACGTCGTAGCCGAGCAGCATCGCGGTCAGGTCGGCCCGCGCCCGCTCGGCCCGCTCCTCGGCCGCCCGGGTGGCAACGGCCCCCCCGGGCAGGTCGAGGTCCACCGCGTCGCCGGTGCTGCCGGGGTCCGCGGCCTGTTCGCCGTCGCCCACCGGCTCGAGGCGCAGCAGCGGCGCCCCGGTCTCGACCTGGCTGCCCGGAGCGACCAGCAGCTCCTTGACCCGGGCCACGAACGGCGCGGGCAGGACGGTCTCCATCTTCATGCTCTCCAGGACCAGGACCGGCGCTCCGGCAGCCACCTCGCCCCCGGCCTGGACTGGCGTGGCCACCACCAGCGCCGGCGCGGGCGAGCGCAGGACGCCGCCCTCGTCGCGGCTCACGCGATGGCTGACGCCGTCCACCTCGACGAGGTGGACCGGGCCGTGGGTCGCGGTGACGAGGCGGTGGGTGCGCCCTCCGACGGTGATGCGGCTCTTGTAGGCGTCGAGTCGCTCCAGGTCGGCGTCGACGCGGTGTTCCTCGGCGCCGGTCGACACGCCCACGCGGTAACGGTGCGGCCCGATCCGGGTGACCATGACCTTGTATGCCGTGCCGCGCAGCTTGAGGTCGATGGCGCGGCCCACACGGTGCTGGACCTGCGGGCGGCCGCCGTGGGCGGTCTCCAACAGCCGGGCCCGCTCGACCGACTCCTCCTCCTCGTACCCCTCGATGCCTGCCGCGACCAGCGCGACCCCGGAGTTGGCGTGGGAAACCAGTCGCCCCTCCCCGCGAACCCGGTCGATCCAAGCGGTGTCGGCCCACACGGGGGCTCCGCCCCCGTGTGCCCCCGCAGGTGCGCCCACGACTTCCGGTTGCGCGAGCAGGTCGAGGATGAAGCTCTTGTTGGTCGCCCCGCCCTCGATGACCACCGTCGTCTCGGCCATGGCCCGGCGCAGCCGAGCGAGGGCCTCGTCGCGGGTGCGGCCGTAGGCGATGATCTTGGCGATCATGGAGTCGAAGTCGGCCGGGATCGAGTCACCCTCGCCGACGCCGGTGTCGACGCGGATGCCCGGCCCCGCGGGAAGGTTGAGCAGCGCGATGCGTCCCGGTGAGGGGGCGAAGTCGCGGTCGGGGTCCTCGGCGTTGAGCCGTGCCTCGATGGCGTGCCCAACCTCATCGGGGCGGGCGCCCTCCAGCCGGCCACCGGCTGCGACGTGGATCTGGGCCTGGACGAGGTCCAGGTCCGTCGTGACCTCGGTGATCGGGTGCTCGACCTGGAGCCGGGTGTTGACCTCGAGGAACGCGAAGAACTTCTCGCCGGGGTGGTAGAGGAACTCCACCGTGCCGGCACCCCGGTAGCCGACGGCCAGCGCGAGGCGCTCCGCCGACGCCTTCAGGTCGGACACCTGGTCGGGCTCCAGGACGGGGGAGGCCGACTCCTCGATCACCTTCTGGTTGCGCCGCTGCACCGAGCAGTCGCGCACGCCGACCGCCCAGGCCGTTCCCTGGCCGTCGGCGATGACCTGCACCTCGACGTGACGCGCTCCGGTCACCAGCCGCTCGAGGAACACCACGCCGCTGCCGAACGCCCGCGCCGCTTCGTCGCGGGTGCGGTCGTAGGCATCGCGGAGCTCGTCGTCGGACGTGACCACGCGGATGCCCCGGCCGCCACCCCCGGCCGTGGCCTTGAGCATGAGCGGGTACCCGATCGTCCTGGCCTGGGCGAGGGCGTCGTCGATCGAGTCGACCGGGCCGCGGCTCCAGGGCGCGACCGGCACGCCGACCTCCTCGGCGATCAGCTTGGAGCCGATCTTGTCGCCGAGCTTGCGCATCGCCTCGGGGCTCGGCCCGATGAAGGTGACCCCGACCCGTTCGCACAGCTCCGCGAACGCGGGGTCCTCGGCCACGAAGCCCCAGCCGACCCAGGCCGCGTCGGCCCGAGTCTCCCGCAGCGCGCGCTCGAGCACCTCGTAGTCGAGGTAGGGCCGGTTCGCGGCAGGCCCGAGGTTGTAGGCGTGGTCGGCCTCGCGCACGAACATCGCCCGCCGCTCGCCCTCGGTGTGCAGGGCGATCGTCTCGATGGGCTGGTCGGTGCCAATGGCGTTGAGGTCACGCACCGCATGGATGAGGCGCATGGCGGCCTCGCCTCGGTTGACGATGGCGATACGGCGGAACATCGGGTCGGGCCTCCGATCGTCGGGTCGCGCGTCAGCATGCCAGCGCCGGGGGCGCCTCGCACGTGATGAGCCTTTCACCGCTCGGGGGTGACTAGCGAGTAATGTCCGCAGACCGTCCTGCCGTTCGCGCGGCCCGGACCGCGTCGCGACGCTACAGGTCGACCGGGCTGTCGACGTCGCGCCCGGTGGCGAGGTCGTCGCAGGGGATGAGCAGGGGCGAGTGCTCGTCGAGGTAGTCCCGAGCGCCACGGTCGCCGAAGACCTCGTTCGTGATCGCCGCCCAGTGGGCGCTGCCGATCAGGACCGGGTGCCCAGGCTCGCCGCCATAGGTCGCCCGGGCCAGCACCCCCTCAGGGTCGGTGTCGGCGGCCTTGGCCACCCGCCGGACCGCTGCTGCGCCCACGTCGGGCAGGTCGACGAGCGTCACCACGACCGCGTCGGCTCCGGCAACTGCCGCCAAGCCGGCGCGCAGTGACGCGGCCATGCCCTCCGACCAGTCGAGAGCCTCGACGACCACGGCCTGGCTCTCGTCGACGAGCTCCCGAGCATGGTCGGCTGCCGCGCCGAGCACCACCACGACCGGTGCACAGCCCCCTTCGCGCAGCGCGGCGATGCCGGCTGACAGCAGCGGCGTGCCGTCGCGCCGCCGCAGCAGCGCCTTCGGCTGTCCCATCCGGCGCCCCTCGCCGGCGGCTAGGAGCACCCCGGCGACCGTGGCCCTCACCGGGACCACCCGGCATACCTCGGTCTGGCCTGACCCGTCGCGCCGCCCACAGCCCCACTGAACCATGCGTGCGGCTACGTTTCGAGGAGGACACCACCAGGAGGTATGCCGTGCCGCACCTGCCCAAGGACGGGATCGACCCTGCGGTGCCCCCGAGCGGGCCCGGGTGCGTTGAGTGCCTCGCGGCCGACGGGTGGTGGGTGCACCTGCGCCGTTGTGCCCTGTGCGGGCACATCGGCTGCTGCGATACCTCGCCGAGCCAGCACGCGAGCGCCCACGCCGCTGGGAGCGGGCACCCGGTCATCCGCAGCTTCGAGCCCGGCGAGGACTGGTGGTACGACTACCGCGACACGTCGTTCGGTAACGGGCTGGAGCTGGCGCCGCCGCCGGCGCACCCAGACGACCAGCCCGCCCCCGGACCCGCGGGTCGGGTACCGGCCGACTGGCGCGACCACATCCACACCTGAGGGTGCCCGCCGCGACGTGTCGCGGAGGAGCACCGTCCTGCACACCCCTCCCGCGCACCCTCGTGCGCACCCTCGTGCGCACCCTCCTGCGCACCGGGCGCGCACCCTCCCGCGCACCGTCCGCGCAGCGTCGGCTGGAGCGGCCCGGACGCGGAGCGGGTGGCCGGCATGTGCCGGCCACCCGCTCTCGTTCCCACCCTGAGGTGGCCTCCGGCTAGAGGCTGCTCAGGGAGACCTTCCAGATCCCGCGGCCGTGGGTGCCCGCGTAGAGATAGCCGTCAGGTGCGACGGTGATGTCGAACACCGTGGTCAGCGGGAGGGCTCCCGCGCTCCCGGACACGCCGCCGATCCGCTTCCAGCCGCTCACGTCGCCGCTGGTGTCGATGGATCCGACGAGCACGCCGTAGTCTGTCGCGGCGACCAGCTTGTCACCGACGCGGGTGACGTCGTTGAACGGGACGTCCGGAGTCCCGGCCGACTCGTTGGTCCACGTGACGCCACCGCTCTTGCTCATGACGCCCTTCCAGACGTGGTCCTGGGCCGCGCCCGGGCCCTCGATGAAGCGGCGGTTGTAGCCGTTGAACACGAGGTAGACCGTGGCGGTGTCGGCGCCGACGTTGTCGATGAACACGCCGCTCGGGTAGCGGCTGGGGAGGCCGGTCATGTCGAGCTCGTGCCAGCTGCCGCCGAAGTTGGTCTGGACACCGCGGGTGAATCCGGTGCTGTTGCAGTTGGACTCACCGCACCATGCCGCGACCACGACGTCCTTGGTGGCGTCGCGCTTGGCGCTCGGGTCGGCGACGGCGTCGAGGCCGACGACCATGCGGCCACCGGTGCCCAGCGTGGCCCGCTTCGTCCAGCCGTGGTTGGCCAGGCTCTCGGCCTGGTCGGCCGTGGTGGAGAAGGCCAGGTCGTGGGTCCAGACGGCGTTGCCGCCGGCGACCCAGCGCTCGCTGGCGTGGTCACCGGTGTTCTCGGAGCCGCGGACCACCCGGAACGGTGCGGTGAACCGGGGGTTGGAGTCCGGCACGGCCAGGTCGATGATCGCGCTCTTGGAACCGTCGGTCTGGCCGCAGTTGGTCGTCATCCACAGCTCGAGGTAGACGTACTCGTCGAGGATGTGGCACCCGTTCTTCGGGTCGACGATGCTGTCGCCGCCATCGCCGCCGAAGGGCGAGACCATCTCGGTGTTGCCCTGGTTGTCCTTGCGGTCGCCGCGCAGCAGGGAGCCGCCGTTGTCCTGGAGCCCGCCGAACACGGCATACCCGCCGCGCTCCGGGTCGGCGCCGACGCCCACCGAGTAGTACTGCAGGGTGCCGAGGCCCTGGGACAGGTTGGTCCAGTCGTTGGCATGCCCGAGGCTGTCCAGCGTGCCGTTGACCGGACGCGACTTCACGCCGCCGTCGTTGCCGACGTAGACCCGGCCGCCCTCGACCACGATCGAGTGCTGGTCAGCGTGCGTCGTCTGCGGGCAGGTGTTCTTGGAGTCGGAGATGTTCCAGCAGCTGAACCCGAAGTTCCAGTACGGCCCGGGCGTGGTCCAGCTGGCGCCGGCGTTCTTGGTCTCGTAGACCTCCTCCAGCCCAACCCAGACGTGGTCGGGGTGTCC
>DASSJT010000106.1:0-19957 GCA_035691065.1 Dermatophilaceae bacterium | reverse complement strand
GGCCGTGGTGCGAGCGGACGGGGCGAGCGGACGGAGACCGTCCGCGAGAGCGGTCGCGAGGCGTCCACGGCTCGGAGCGACCGCCCGCGCCGCGACCGAAACCGCAAGCGCACCCGCGGGGGCAAGACGAGCGGCGAGGGCCAGAGCAGCACCCCAGCCAGCTGACCGGCATACCGCCGCTGGCCGAGCCGGCCGACCGAGCCGGCCGACCGAGCGGGCAGCCCAACAGCCGGAAGGCGCCCGGACCGGGACCCAGCCGTCCCTCGCAGGTTCAGTCGTGGGGCCGGTCCACCTGGAAGAGGTGGTGCAGCGGGTCGTCGGCCGGGTTGTCCGGTGTCAGGTCGCCCGACGCGACGAGGCGGAAACCCGCCCGCCGCAGGGCCCGCCACGACCGCTCGTTGGCGGCGACAACGGGGACGACGACCGCCGGGGCGAGCGGGAAGTCGGACCAGCAGCGCTCTACGAAGGCCGCGATCATGGCGCTGCCATGCCCGCGCTCGATGAGCTCCGGCACGCCGATGAGATAGTCGATCGAGAGCGCTTCGGCGGGCACCTCGAGGAGCGGGGCGAGCTGGGCCTGGTAGTCGGGGTAGTCGCCCAGCCGGCAGCGCTGGATCAGCCCGATCGGCCTGCCATCGAGGCTGACCACGAAGTCCTCACCCGCCTCGCCGCCGTCGATCGCCTCGCCGAAGTCCCGCTCCATCGCCTCCGGCGACCACTCGTGGTTCCACCAGCGGGCGACGAAGGGCTGGGCGAGCCAGCCGGCGAGCATCGGGAAGTCGGCGCGGGTCAGCCGCTGGAACGTGAACTCGCCCAGGCGACCGTCGCTTACGCCGTCGTCGCCCACACGGCTAGCCACCGTTCGCCTGCCTGCCCGCCTACTCGATCGCCGCAGCCAGCGCCGCAGCCACCTCGCGGTAGGCCTGGGCGCCCTTCGACGACCGCGAGGTCTTCAGGATCGACCTCCCGAGCGCCGGCGCCTCGGCGAACCGGATCGTCTTGGGGATCGGCGGGCTGAGCACCGGAACGCCGTAGCGGTCGCCCACGTCGGCCAGGACCTCGCGCGCGTGGTTGCTGCGGCCGTCGTAGAGCGTCGGGAGGATGCCGAGGATGACCAGCCCGGGGTTGGTGGCGTCCTGGACGTCGCGGATGGTGTCGAGCAGCTGCCCGACGCCGCGGTGGCCGAGCATCTCGCAGGGCATGGGGACGATCACGCCGTTGCTCGCGGTCAGGGCGTTGAGCGTGAGCACGCCCAGGCTGGGCGAGCAGTCGATCAGCACGACGTCGTAGTCGCCGAGCAGCGGCGTCAGCACCTTGGCCAACACACGCTCGCGGTCGGGGCGCTGCAGGAGCTCCGGCTCGACGCCGGCGAGCTCGATGGTGCTCGGGACGAGGTCGACCCCGTCGCTGCACTCCAGGACCACGTCCTCGATCGGCACCGTGCCGAGGAGGACGTCGATGACCGACGCCGTGACTGCGTCCGGGTCGACACCCAGGCTGAACGTCAGGCACGCCTGCGCGTCGAGGTCGACGAGGAGCACACGCTTGCCCAGCTCGGCGAAAGCCGCCCCGAGGGTGGCCACGGTCGTGGTCTTGGCCACGCCCCCCTTCTGGTTGGCCACCGCGATGACGGTCGCGCCGGTTTTGCTCGCAGCCACAGTGATCGGGCCCCTCCGAGAGATTCGGTATGCCGTCCGGCCCAGTCTGTCAGGTAGCCCGCCTCACAGGGGCCACTCAGGCAGCCGGCGTCAGCGGAGGCGCGCCTCGTCGACGTGCCCGGTCTCCGGGCTCCCCATGTCAGCGGCCTCGTCGTCGAGCCCCGCCCACGAGCTCTTCTCCGGGCCTTGCGCCTGCCCGGCCGGGCAGTGGGCGCGGTAGTCGCACCATTGGCACAGGGGTCCGACCCGCGCTGGGAAGAGCGAGGAGTCGGAGCCGAGCCGGGCGAAGTCGGAGTCGGCCTGCTGGGCGTCGCGCGCGATCGACTCCGCCTCGTCGATCTTGCGCTTCAGCGACTGAGGGGTGTGCTCGTGGGCGGCCACCAGTCCGCTCGGCACATGGTGGAGCTCCACCGTGACGCAGCGGCGCCGGAACATCTTCCACACCGCCGCGGCATAGAGCGCGAGCGGGAGGGAGGTGCGGGCTTCGTCGTGGGTCGGTGGCACCCGGTTGGTCTTGTAGTCGACGACGACCAGCTGCCCGTCGCGGTCGTCGAGGCGGTCGACCCGGCCCTGCACGGCCAGCACGCCGGTCTTGAACGACACCGTGCGCTCGATGCCCTGTGGCTGGCGCAGCGGGTCGACGCCGCTGAGGTAGGCCCCTACGGCCTCCTGGGCCCGCTCCCGCCACCGCCGTGACTGGTCAGGATCGCGGAAGCCGGCGTCGATCCACGACGTGCGGACCAGCTCGACGCCGGCGGCGGGCGTTCGGCGGCCGGCCGGGAGGTCCCACCAGTCGCGGAGTGCGCCATGCACCGCGACCCCGACCGAGGTGTGCGCCCGCTGGGGTCGCGCCTGGGGCCGCGGCCGGTCGAGGTACTGCATGCGGTACCTGCGCGGGCAGTCGAGCCAGGCCAGCAGCTTGCTCGGGCTCGCGGGGTACAACCGCTGTGGCATGCCCTCGAACTCGGGCTGCAGCACCGACCCGCTTCCCGTCGTCATGCCCGACCCGGCTTCCGGCGTCGAACGCCGCTCGGCGTCGGGCCCGCCCCTGCCACTGCCACGACGTCCACGCTAGCGGGCGGATGTGACAAACGCGTGGACGCTGTCGGCCACCATCTGCACGGCGATCGCCGAGAGCAGGAGTCCGGCGATGCGGGTGAGCAGCACGGTGCCGCTGTCCTTCAGCACGCGGTGGATCCGCCCGGCGAACCGCAGGAACAGCCACACCACGAGGAGCACGGCGACCAGCGCAAGCCCGACCGAGATCAGCGGCCCGGACCCATGCGCCTTCTCGACGGCGAGCATCGTGGCGACGATCGCGCCGGGGCCCGCGAGCAGTGGTGTGCCGAGCGGCACGAGCGCGACGTTGACGCCCGCGTCGGCGTGCTGCTCCTGCTCGGAACCGGTGAGCAGCTGGAGGGCCACGAGCAGGAGGAGCAGGCCGCCGGCGCCCTGGAGGGCGGCGAGGCTGATGTGGAGGTAGCCGAGGATCTGCTGGCCGAAGAGGGCGAACGAGGAGATCACGCCAAGGGCGACGAGCGAGGCGCGGCGCGCGGCTGCGACCTTCTGGCGCTGGGTGAGCGAACCCGTGAGCGCCAGGAAGATCGGCATGGCGCCGGGCGGGTCCATGATGACGATCAGGGTGACGAAGACCGACAGGAAGGTCTGGGCGTCGAAGACTGCGCTCACCCGCGCACCACCTCGACCCCACTGGTGGCCTGGGCCTCGATGGCCTCGAGCACGTCTGGGGCCGTGGTGTTCTCGCCCAGCCGGTTCAGCTTGCCGGTGCCGTGGTAGTCGCTCGAGCCGGTGACCAGCAGGTCCAGCTCGGCAGCGAGGCGCCGGCCGTGGTCGCGCTCCGCCTCGTCGTGGTCGCGGTGGTACACCTCGAGACCTGCCAGCCCCGCCCCTGCCATCCTGCGGATGACGGCATCGTCGACGACCCGGCCGCGCCTGCCCGCGAACGGGTGCGCCATGACGGCCACCCCGCCAGCGGCACGCACGAGCTCCACAGCCCGGACGGGATCGGGCGCATAGTGCGACACGTAGTAGCGGCTGCTGTTGTGCAGGTACCTGGTGAACGCCTCGTCCCGGCTCGGCACCACGCCGCGCGCGACCAGGGCGTCGGCGATGTGGGGCCGGCCCAGGGTGGCGCCGGGAGTCACCTGGGCGCGGACGTCCTCCATCGTCACCGGTATGCCGTCCGCGGCCATCCGCTCGACCATGCGTTCCAGCCGGGTCACCCGCGACTCGCGGGCGTGGACGAGCTCGGCCGCCAGGCCCTCGTGCCCGGGGTCGACCAGGTACCCGAGGAGGTGGATGCTGATCCCCCGGTGACTGCACGAGACCTCGATGCCCCGGACGAGGTGCACGCCGAGCCGCACCGCCGCATCCTCGGCCTCGCCCCAGCCCGCGGTGGTGTCGTGGTCGGTCAGCGCCACCGTGGTCAGTCCCGCCCTCGCGGCGTCGGCCACGAGCTCCGCCGGGGGCTGGGTGCCGTCGCTGGCAGTCGAGTGCGTGTGGAGGTCGATCGGCACGGCGCCCAGCCTAGGACGCCGGTCGCGCTCGCCTTGCGTCACAACGGGGCTCAGCCGTCGGCCGGCTTCCCCTCCTCGGCCGGTCCCGGCCAGTTCTTGTCCGGCTGGGGCACCGGGCGGGCAGGCTGCTCGCCGCCGCGCGCCTCGAGGTAGCTGTTCTTCGGGACCATCACCTTGCGACGGAAGATGCAGACGACCTTGCCGTCCTGGTTGTAGCCGATGGTCTCCACGTGGACGACGCCGCGGTCGTCCTTGCTCGTCGACTCCCACTTGTCGAGGACCGTGGTCTGCCCGTAGATGGTGTCGCCGTGATAGGTCGGCGCAACGTGGCGCAGGCTCTCGATCTCGAGGTTGGCGATGGCCTTGCCGGAGACGTCGGGCACCGACATGCCGAGGAGCAGCGAGTAGACATAGTTGCCGACGACGACGTTCTTCCCGAACTGCGTGGTCTTCTCGGCGTAGTTCGCGTCCATGTGGAGCGGGTGGTGGTTCATCGTCAGCAGGCAGAACAGGTGGTCGTCGTACTCGGTGACCGTCTTGCCGGGCCAGTGCTTGTACGTGGCGCCGACCTCGAACTCTTCGTAGCTGCGACCGAACTGCATGCCGCTCATCCTGCCCAAGCCGGGCACCTGCCCGACACCCCGAGGCCGCGTGGGTCCCGTCACAGGGCCTCCTACCGCGAGCGGTGTGTCCTTGCGCTCACCATCGCCGGTGGCCCGATTCGATCAGCGCCAGCTCACCCAGCTCGTCGCTGAGCCCGGCGAGCCGGTCCTCGCCGACGCCGTCGGCCACGACCATCACCGTCACGACCAGCTGCTCACGGATGTCGCGCAGCAGTTCGTCTCCTGCCGCCGTCGTGGCAACCAGGCGCGCGCGGGAGTCCAGCGGGTCCCGCTCCTTCGTCACCAGCCCGTGCCTCTGGAGGTTCTGAACGACGCGGCCGGTCGCTTGAGGTGAGACCCGGAGTCGGTGGGCCAAGCTGGCGATCGGCATCGCGCGGCGCGACAGGACCAATGCGTGCACGGCCGTGAGCGACAGGTGGCCGAGGCCCTCGTGCTCGAGCAAGCGCACAAGCACATCGTCGATGGCTTTCGATGCCTGGCGCAGTGTGAACGGCAGGCGGTCGATGCGCTCCTCGGCCTCCGCCCGCTCGCACTCCTCCTGCGCCTGCCGCCGGGCCTGCAGCCATCGCCGCTCCACGACGTCGTCCGGGCCCTCCCCAGAGTCGGCCAGCTCGTGTGGTGTCATGAGCGCCCCCCTTCGACTCTCTCCGCGCGGACCAGAACAGTGTTGTCTGACAAACGAACCCCGGTTACGCATATCCACAACCCAGGTTCCCTTTCGGCTCCACCCCTTTCCCGCAGGACCAGGACCACGCGGTTCTGGACGCCCCTGGTTGCGCGTTTCGGGCTCGCTCCGGGCGCTGTTCGGGATCGCTCCGGGCGCGGTCGGGACCTGACCCACCGTCGGGACCACACGGCATACGCTGACGCCCATGGCGGACTTTGTCGGTGCTGTCGACCAGGGGACCACGAGCACGCGCTTCATGGTGTTCGACCACGCCGGCCGCGAGATCGGCAAGTACCAGCTGGAGCACAGGCAGATCCTTCCGCAGGCCGGCTGGGTCGAGCACAACCCGCTGGAGATCTGGGAGCGGACCCAGACCGTCATCGCCTCGGCGATGACGGCGCTCGACCTGCACGCTGCGGACCTCGACTCCCTCGGCATCACCAACCAGCGGGAGACCACCGTCGTCTGGAACCGGCGCACCGGCCGGCCGCTCTACAACGCCATCGTCTGGCAGGACACCCGCACCGACCGCATCGCGGCGGCGCTCGAGCGCGACGGCCGTGGCGACGTGATCAGGTACAAGGCCGGTCTCCCACCTGCGACCTACTTCTCCGCCGGCAAGATCCAGTGGATCCTCGAGAACGTCGACGGCGCCCGCGCGGCCGCCGAGTCTGGCGAGGCCGTCTTCGGCAACACCGACACATGGCTGCTCTGGAACCTCACCGGCGGCGTCAACGGCGGGGTCCACGTCACCGACGTCACGAACGCCAGCCGCACCATGCTCATGAACCTCGAGACCCTCGACTGGGACGACGAGCTGCTCGGGTTCTTCGGGATCCCCAAGGCCATGCTGCCGCAGATCCGCCCGTCCTCCGACCCGTCGTTCTACGGCCGCACGCTGGCCTCAGGGCCGGTCGGGGGCGACATCCCGCTGGCCGGCGACCTCGGCGACCAGCAAGCGGCCACCGTCGGCCAGGTCTGCTTCGCGCCCGGCGAGGGCAAGAACACCTACGGGACCGGCAACTTCCTGCTGCTCAACACCGGTGAGGAGATCGTCCGCAGCCAACACGGGCTGCTCACCACTGTCGCCTACCAGTTCGACGACCACCGCCCGGTCTACGCGCTGGAGGGATCCATCGCCGTCACGGGTTCGGCGGTGCAGTGGCTGCGCGACCAGCTCCGCATCATCTCCGGGGCCGCCGAGGTCGAGCAGCTCGCCGCGCAGGTCGAGGACACCGGGGGCCTCTACTTCGTGCCCGCCTTCTCCGGCCTCTTCGCCCCCTACTGGCGTTCCGACGCCCGGGGCGCGATCGTCGGCATGAGCCGGTTCAACACGAACGCGCATCTGGCCCGCGCCACGCTCGAGGCCATCTGCTACCAGACCCGGGACGTCGTGGACGCCATGGCCAAGGACGCCGGGGTGGCCCTTGACGTGCTCAAGGTCGACGGCGGTGTCACCACCAACAACCTGTGCATGCAGCTCCAGTCCGACATCCTCGGGGTCCCGGTCTCCAAGCCGGTCGTCGCCGAGACAACGGCGCTCGGGGCCGCGTACGCCGCGGGACTGGCCACCGGCTTCTGGCGCGACACGGACGAGCTGCGCGCCAACTGGAACGAAGACCGCCGCTGGGAGCCGCGGTGGACCGAGGAGCAGCGGGCCCGGGGGTATGCCGGGTGGCAGAAGGCCGTGCAGCGCACCCTCGACTGGGTGGAGGTCGACTGAGCCCCATGGCTGCCGCACCGG
Organism: Dermatophilaceae bacterium; assembly: GCA_035691065.1. Lineage (GTDB taxonomy): Bacteria > Actinomycetota > Actinomycetes > Actinomycetales > Dermatophilaceae > DASSJT01. Next base: position 12,728 of record DASSJT010000106.1, on the reverse strand, counting down.
CAACGGCGCTCTCGCCGCAAGCCCGCCAGAGCGCTCTCAACGAGCTCGCGTCCGGGGCCGAGCTCGACGTGCTGGTGATCGGGGGCGGCGTGGTCGGCAGCGGCTGCGCGCTCGACGCCGTGACCCGCGGCCTCACCACGGGACTGGTCGAGGCCCGCGACTTCGCGAGCGGCACGTCCTCCCGCTCCAGCAAGCTGATCCACGGCGGCCTGCGCTACCTCGAGATGCTCGACTTCGGCCTGGTGCGCGAGGCCCTCCAGGAGCGCGGCCTCCTGCTGACCCGGCTGGCTCCGCACCTCGTGCGGCCGGTTCCCTTCATGTACCCCCTCACCCACCCGGTCTGGGAGCGCGCCTACGCCGGCTCCGGCATCGCTCTCTACGACGTCATGGCGCTGAGCAACGGCCACGGCGGCGGGCTCCCCCACCACCGTCACCTCTCGCGGCGCGGCGCGCACCGGCTCATGCCCAGCCTCCGGCCGGGGGTCCTCGCCGGGGCGATCCTCTACTACGACGCCCAGGTCGACGACGCCCGACACACCATGGAGCTGGCCCGCACGGCTGCGCACTACGGCGCCCTCGTGGCCAACCGCACCCAGGTAGTGGGCTTCCTCAGGCAGGGCGAGCGCGTCACTGGGGTACGCGTCCACGACTCGGTGGGCGGCCGCGAGTTCGAGGTGAGCGCCCGCCAGATCGTCAACGCCACGGGGGTGTGGACCGACGACGTCCAAGCCATGGTGGGCGAGCGCGGGCAGTTCCACGTGAGGGCCTCGAAGGGTGTGCACCTCGTCGTGCCCCGCGACCGCATCCACTCCAAGACCGGGCTCATCGTGCGGACCGAGAGCTCGGTGCTCTTCGTGATCCCGTGGGGCCGCCACTGGATCATCGGCACGACCGACACCGACTGGAACCTCGACAAGGACCACCCGGCCGCCACGGCCGGCGACATCGAGTACCTCCTGGACCACGTCAACCGCGTGATCTCGCCGCCCCTCACTCCGGAGGACGTCGAGGGCGTGTATGCCGGTCTGCGGCCTCTGCTCGCGGGCGAAAGTGAGAGCACGTCCCAGCTCTCCCGGGAACATGTCGTTGCCCACACCGCACCGGGACTGGTCGTCGTGGCCGGCGGCAAGTACACGACCTACCGCGTCATGGCCCGGGACGCCATCGACGAGGCGATACAGGCGCTCGGTGCCAGCGTCCCCAGGTCGACCACGGACACCATCCCCCTCGTAGGCGCGGTCGGCTACCAGGCGGTCTGGAACCGACGGCACCTCCTCGCCCGCGAGTCAGGCCTGCACGTCGCCCGCGTGGAGCACCTGCTGCGGCGCTACGGCTCCAGCACCTACGAGCTGCTGGAGCTCGTGGCCGAGCGCCCGGAGCTGGGCAAGGCGCTCCCGGGGGCCGACGACTACCTGCAGGCCGAGATCGTCTACGCCGCCTCCCACGAAGGCGCCAACCACCTGACCGACGTGCTCACGCGCCGCACCCGGATCTCCATCGAGGCGTGGGACCGTGGGGTCACTGCGGCGCCGCCGGCCGCCGACCTGGTCGCTCCGGTCCTGGGCTGGGACGCCGCCCGGAGGCAACACGAGATCGAGGTCTACCTCGGGCGCGTGGAGGCCGAGCGGATCAGCCAGTCGATGCCCGACGACTCCTCCGCCGCCGCCGCGAGACGTCTGGGGCCTGACCGGGGGCTGTAGGGCAGCAGCCGCCGGTCGGCCCCCGACCGGCGGTGTCCCAGCCGCGTGCGACGATGGCCGCATGAGCGAGGAGCAGAAACAGTCCGACAACCGCCCGCGTCCGACGACCGACGAGCTGCGCGCGTTCATCAAGGAGGACTGGGCCCCACGTCGGCCGACGGTCTCCGCGCCGTCTCCGGTCGCCCCGTTCGCTGCTGCCCGGCGCACCGCGGTGAGCGAGGCGCTCCCCGGCGACCGGCTGATCGTCCCCGCCGGTGGCCTCAAGGTGCGCAGCAACGACAGCGACTACGTCTTCCGGCCCCACAGCGCCTTCGCCCACCTGACCGGGCTGGGCGCTGACCGCGAGCCTGACGCCGTCCTCGTTCTGGAGCCGCGCGAGGGCGGGGGCCACGAGGCCATCCTCTACGCCAAGCCGCTGGCCGACCGCGACACCGACGAGTTCTTCGCCGACACCCGCTACGGCGAGTTCTGGGTGGGTGCCCGTCCTACACTCGCCGACCTCGAGCTCGAGCTCGGGCTGACCGCCCGCGACATCGAGGAGTTCCGCGACGCCGCTGTCAAGGATGCGGGTCAGGTGCGGGTTCGCCTGGTGCGCGACGCTGACCGGGACCTCACCGCGACGCTCGACGACGCCCGGGTCGCGAACGGCGCCCAGGAGGAGGGGCTCGCCGACGCCGACGACGAGCTCGCACACCTCCTGTCCGTACTGCGAATGGTCAAGGACGAATGGGAGGTCGAGCAGATGCGGGCCGCGGTTGCGGCTACGCGCACCGGCTTCGACGCGGTCGTCGCCGAGCTCGCCGATGCCGTGTCACGAGGCCGTGGCGAGCGCTGGATCGAGGGAGTGTTCGCCCTCCACGCGCGCCACCAGGGCAACGGCGTGGGCTATGACTCGATCTGCGCGGCGGGCGACCACGCCAACACGCTCCACTGGATCAAGAACACCGGCGAGGTCCGCGAGGGCGACCTCGTCCTGGTCGACGCCGGGGTCGAGGTCGACTCGCTCTACACCGCCGACGTGACTCGCACCCTCCCGGTCTCCGGCACCTTCACCGCAGCCCAGCGCGAGGTCTACGACGCGGTGCTCGCCGCCCAGGAGGCCGGCCTTGCGGCGGTGAAGCCGGGCAACCGGTTCTCCGACGTCCACGCGGCAGCGATCCGCGTGATCGCCGAGCACCTCGACGCGTGGGGTCTGCTGCCCGACGGTGTCTCGGTCGAAGACACCCTCGACAAGGAGCACGGCCAGTACCACCGCCGGTGGATGGTCCATGGCACGTCCCACCACCTCGGCATCGACGTGCACGACTGCGGGCGGGCCACCCGTGAGGAGTACAACGACGCGGAGCTGAAGCCGGGGATGGTGCTGACGGTCGAGCCGGGGCTTTACTTCAAGGCCGACGACCTCAAGGCTCCAGAGCGGTTCCGCGGCATCGGGGTCCGCATCGAGGACGACGTCGTCGTGACCGAGGACGGCTGCGAGAACCTGTCTGCGGCCCTGCCGCGCACGGCCGACGACGTCGAGGCCTGGATCGCACGGATCCGCGGCGCAGAGCGGGTCTGACCAGACACCCACGTGGCGCCGCCTTGCACCGCTCACGCGGTCAGGCTGCCCCTGCAGGGGGCGTGCTCAAGCAGCTGGTTTGCTCAAGCGGCCGGGGCCGCTCAGGCGGGCGGGGGCAGCTCGGGCGGGCGGGGGCAGCTCGGGCGGGCGGGGGTTGCTCAGGCGGGCCCCGGCCGATCCCCCGACTCCATCGCGGCGCGCTCGGCCTCCTGAGCGCGGCGCACCTCCTCCTGGGCGGCACGCAGCGGGTCCATCTGCGCGAGCAGCTCGCGCGCCCTGGCAATGTGCTTGTGCTCGACCAGCACCTCGTAGCGCGTCGCGACCACCTGGGTCACCGACGTGAAGTCGCGCCGGCCGCCCGTGAGCCGGTAGGTGATGAGCGCCCAGATCAGCCCGAACAGGGCGCCGAACGCGACGGTCGCGAACACCTGCACGATGTTGAAGCCGCGGGTGTCGAACAGCGCGAAAATCATTCCGACGAAGAACCCCAGCCAGGCGCCGGACAGCGCACCGCCCCAGATGACCCGACCCCGGGTGAGCCGCCCGGTCACGCGCTCCAGCTGCTTGAGGTCCGTGCCCACGATCAGCACGTTCTGCACCGGGAAGTCGTGGTCGGACAGGTAGTCGACGGCATGCTGCGCGTCTTCGTACTTCTCGAAGACCCCCAGTGACATCGGGTAGTCCAGCGCCAGGTTTGCCCGGGCGGCGGAGATGGCGTTCGGCTGCGTGCTCATGGGGGCAAGTCTGTCAAAACCTGCTGGGAGATTGCTGGATGCGGGCCGGTCACCCGCTGTGTCCGCCGCGTGGCCGCCGAGCCGGTCACCCCTTCTGCGCGTAGTCCTTCAGCAGGCTGCGCCCGATGATCATCTTCTGGATCTCCGCGGTGCCCTCCCCGATGAGCAGCATGGGGGCCTCCCGGTACAGGCGCTCGATCTCGTACTCCTTGGAGTAGCCGTATCCGCCGTGGATCCGGAAGGACTGCTCGACCACGTCGGCGCAGTACTCCGCGGCGAGGTACTTGGCCATGCCGGCCTCGAGGTCGTTGCGGGCGCCGGAGTCCTTGAGCCGGGCCGCCTTGACCATCATCTGGTGGGCCGCCTCGACCTTGGTCGCCATGTCGGCGATGCGGAACAGGATGGCCTGGTGCTCGATGATCTTCTTGCCGAAGGTCTCCCGCTGCTGGGCGTAGGCGATCCCGAGCTCGAACGCCCGCCGCGCCAAACCGCAGGCCCGGGCGGCCACGTTGACCCGGCCCACCTCGACCCCGTCCATCATCTGGTAGAAGCCTCGTCCGGGCGCACCGCCGAGAATCTGGGCCGCGGTCGTGCGATGGCCTTCGAGAATGAGCTCGGTGGTGTCCACCCCCTTGTAGCCCATCTTCTCGATCTTGCCGGGCACGGTGATGCCCTGGGCGGTCTCGCCGAAGCCGGGCTCCTTCTCGACCAGGAAGGTGGTCATGTTCTTGTAGACCGAGTCGTTGCCAAGATCGGTCTTGACCAGCACCGCGACGAGGTTGGCCGAGCCGCCGTTGGTCAGCCACATCTTCTGCCCGGTCAGGACCCATTCCTCCCCCTCCTGCACGGCCTTGGTGCGGATGGCGGAGACGTCCGACCCGAGGCCCGGCTCGGACATCGAGAACGCGCCCCGCACCTCGCCAGTCGCCATCCGGGGCAGGTAGCGCTGCTTCTGCTCCTCCGTCCCGTGCTGAAGGATCATGTACGCCACGATGAAATGGGTGTTGATGATCCCGCTCACCGACATCCACCCGCGCGCGATCTCCTCCACGCACAGCGCATAGGTCAGCAGCGACTCCCCCAGGCCGCCGTACTCCTCCGGGATCATCAGCCCGAAGATCCCCATCTCCTTCATCCCCTCGACGATCTCGGTGGGGTACTCGTCCCGGTGCTCCAGCTCGGTCGCCACGGGGATGATCTGCTCGTCGACGAACTGGCGCACCAGCTTCAGGAGCTCCTGCTGCTCCTCGGTGAGGCCGTCGGTCTGCTGAAGTCGGGACATCCGTGGATCGCCGCTTTCGGTTGGGACTGCGTCGGGTCGGGTCGACCACGTCTCCGTCGGCGCGGGTCGACCGAATCTCTCGTGAGTATGCCGAGTGCTCACCTTCCCGGGACAGGCTCACCTCGTGTGAGTCCCACCACCCGGGCCGGTTCCCTTTCTCGGGTCACCCGATAAAGGTGTAGGCGCCCACCCATGACGTTTGCCATGGGTCGTGACCCTCCCGCCGTGCCAGAGTGCCCCCGGGTTCGCGGCCGGGACCCAAACAGGGTGCCCGCGCGATCCCGGATTCTTCTTCCTCGGAGGTCACACAATGATGTGTTCTGGATTGAGACGGGGTGCGCTTCTGGGAAGCGCCGCCCTGAGCGCGGCCGGCGCCATCGCCATGGCATCGGCTGCTGTTCCGAGCGTGGCTGCCTCGGCGGTACCCCAGCCCACGGTGTCCGACTACGTGCAGCTGACGACGTCGGACACGCCGCCGACCCAGGCGCAGTGCAACTCGGTCGGGAGGCGGTGCTTCACCCCGCAGAGCACGCGGGCGTCGTACAACGTCCTGCCTCTCTACGCGCAGGGCTACGACGGCCGGGGCCAGACGATCGCCATCGTCGACTCCTACGGCAGCGACACGATGGCGCACGACCTGCACGTCTATGACCAGGCCTTCGGGCTCCAGCCGATGTGCGGCGAGGAGGGCGTCACCTGCGCGGCCGGCATGCCCACCTTCTCCCAGCTCCACCTGCAGGGCAGCCCAGCAACGATCGCACCCCCCAGCACCTCGCACGGCACCGGCCTGGAGGACAAGTCCGCCTGGGCCCTCGAGGTCGCGCTCGACGTCGAGACCGCCCACGCGATGGCACCCAAGGCGAACATCCTCCTGGTGACCACGCCGACTGCGGAAACCCTTGGCGTGCAAGGGTTCCCGCAGATGATGAACGCTGAGCAGTACGTCGTCGACCACCACCTCGCAACGGTGATCTCGCAGTCCTTCGCGGCCGCTGAAGAGTCCTTCGGCAGCTCGGTTGCCCTCGAGCAGCTGCGCCACGCCTACAAGGCGGCCGCCCAGAACGGCGTCACGGTCCTGGGCTCGTCGGGCGACGGCGGCACCGCGAATGTGAAGAAGTCTCCGGTGAGCGGACCCAACGGCTTCCCGCTGATCGACCACCCGACGGTCGAGTGGCCGGCCTCCGACCCGCTGGTCACCGGCGTGGGCGGCACCAACCTGTGCACCGACGCGACCAACACCACTACCCGGGTCCTCGACAACGTCAGCCCGCCGGCGGCCTGCCAGAACCAGCCCAACACCGAGGTCGCCTGGGCTGGGTCCGGTGGCGGCTTCAGCTCGGTGTTCGCGCGCCCGCCCTACCAGGCCAGCCTGCCGGCCGGCAGCACTGCCATCGCCGCCGGCACGCGTGGCGTCCCGGACATCGCTCTCCAGTCCGCACCCCGCACCGGGCAGCTGGTCTTCCTGAGCCTCCCGCCGGACGGGAACGGCGGCCTGCGCTGCGGCACGACGCCGTGCAGCACCGGCTGGTACGACATCGGCGGCACCTCGCTCGCCTGTCCCGAGTGGGCCGGCCTGATCGCCATCGCCGACCAGATCAAGGGCCATGGCCTCGGCCTGATCAACCCGGCCCTCTACCAGCTGGCGTCGAACCCCGCGACCTACGCGAAGGACTTCTACGACGTCACGACCGGCAAGAACCAGACCGTTTCGAGCATCCCCGGCTACCCCGCCACCACCGGCTGGGACCCGGTCACCGGGCTCGGCACGCCGAACGCGGCGAACCTGCTGCCGGACCTGGCCGCGGCCTCCTAGGCGAGGCCAGGAACCCCAGAGCCAGACCAGCACGACAGCAGCGGCACCACAGCAGCCGCACAACTGCGGCCGCACCACGTATGCCGGTGGGCCGCCCCGCGCGGGCGACCCACCGGCAGACCTCTGTGCCGGTCCGAGACCCAGCCCAGGTGGGTCAGGCGAAGATCGGGCCGACCGGAGGGTAGGCCGCCGTCAGCAGGGCACGGATCGCCGACAAGGAGGGCGCCGGCGACCCGGCGGCCTGCTGGAAGCCGGTGTCGAGGCGCATCGGCTTGCCCCATGCCGTGAGGTTCTCGATCGTGGTGCCCTGCGCGCCGCCGGACAGCGCGTCGAACCAGTCCGCCCGCCCGTACGTGATGTCCCCGCCGATGCTGACCAGCTCGACCCATGAGGGTTCGGCGAGGCAGACGTTCTCGTAGGGGTCGGGGTGGTGGCGCTCCAGCACCACGAGGTCGGCGACGCGGCCGGGAGCGAGCACGCCGAGGTGCGCGTCGAGCCCAGCCACCCGGGCCGCCACCGAGGTCACCATGGCCACGAGGTCGGCGGCGGCGATCGGGTGACCCTGCTGGGCCAGCTCGCGCCGAGCGACCTTCATCTCGTGGAGCAGGCTGAGCGACCCGGACGGCAGCCAGTCAGCCCCCAGGGCGACCGGCATGCCCGCCGCCAGGGCCTCGCCGGCGAGCGTCGTCTGGCCGTAGAGCCGCAGGTTCGACTGCGGTGACCACACCAGCCGGGAGCCGGCATCGGCGAGCTGGTGGAGATGGTCAACGTCCAGCGCGGAGCCGTGGATGACGTTGGTCGCCGGGGTTGCTGCATGCATCGAGATGAACCGCTCGAACTCGGTCCGGCTCCGCTCGTCGCCGCGCTGGCCCTCGCTCAGGTGCAGGTAGAACGCGGTGATGTCGCCGGTCCCGATGTCGGCCAGGATCTTCTGCAGTCGGGGGAAGTCCCGGCTGCTCTCGGTCGGCAGGTCGATCATGGACCGCGCGCGGTGCGCGCCGAACGCCCACAGGTCGAGGTTGCGGACGAGCGGCTCGGCGGTTGCGGTGCTCGCGCCCGAAGCTCCCTGTATGCCGGTGACGCCGGTGACGAGGGCGCGCACCTCCGCGTAGCGCAGCTGGGTCTGCGGCGGCACCTTGGTCAGCAGCACGTTCTGCGGGTCCCGGACCAGCGCGTGGTAGATGTCGCTGGAGCGCCAGCGGTAGCGGTTGGCGTAGAGCCGAGGTGGCTCCCAGGGCGCGAAGACATTGAACTCGGGGTGCCCGTGCAGGTCGAGCAGGCCCGGCAGGATGACGCCATCGGTCTCGGTGACGGCCACCGAGGTCGGCTTCTTGGTGGTGATCGCGTCGATCGCGCCGTTGGCCACGGTGACGTAGCCGCTCTTGAGCGCAGCCTCGCCGGTGATGACCGATCCGTGCAGGCAGAACGGGGCCGGTGGGAGCGCCCGGCGGCGCCGGGGCGGAGGCGGCACCTCCTCGAGGACGCCCCTGCCGTAGGCCCGGGCGAAGGCGCCGGTGTCCCTCCGCCTGGGCGTCGACGTGACCTCAGCCAGGCGGTCCTGCGGTATGCCCTTCGGACTCATGGATTCCCCCTCCGTGGTGGTGGCTGCTGGCTAGGCTGGATCCCGTGGGGAACCCGTTCTGTCCCGGATATGCGTCCGAGCCCTTTGCCGGGCTCGTGCTCGACGCGCCGGGCGCAGAAGTCTTCAACCCCAAGCATTTCCGCACCGAATGGGGCCCGGTCTTCCACCGCGGGCGCCTCGACGGCACGGCCCGCGTGCTGGTGCTGGGGCAGGATCCGGCGGAGCACGAGGCGATCAGCCGGAGGATCCTCGTCGGCGAGGCCGGTCAGCGGGTGCAGGGCCTGCTCGCCAAGGTCGGCCTCACCACGAGCTACGTGATGGTCAACACCTACCTCTACAGCGTCTACGGCCAGGGCTCGGGCAACAAGCACGCGAAGGACCCCGACATCGCCCGCTACCGCAACCGCTGGCTCGACGCGCTCCTGGTGGACAGCCCGGTCACGGCGGTGGTGACCCTCGGAACCCTGGCCAGCACGGCATACGGCCTGTGGGCGCTCACCCAGCCGGCCACCGCGGCGACGCTGCACCATGCCGCGCTCAAGCACCCCACCTTCCCCGAGAGCGCCTCGCACGCGGGCGACACCACGCTGAAGGCCGCTACGGCGGCCCTGCACGCCGACTGGAACGCCCACCTGACCGCGCTGGCCGAGCACGTCCACGCAGAGGCGGAGACCCAGCTGGAGCCGTATGCCGGCCAGTGGCGGCCGGGCGACCGCGTCGAGATCCCTGCACAGGACCTTCCGGCGGGTGCTCCCGACTGGTGGCGTTCGCTCGACACCTGGGCCGACCGCACCGGTGCCGACGCGAACAGCAAGCGCGCCACCATCACGGTGACCGTCCCCAAACGGGCGCGCACCTGGCTCGAGGTCTGACCCGCCCGCCGTCGTCATCGCTGCATCGGCGTGAGGCAGCGACCGGCTTCGGGAAGGGGTCACCATGTCTGGCCGAAGGCGACCTTCTTGGCCTTGGCCGTCGCCTCGAGCTGGGCCCGCTGACTGAAGCTGTCGCCGCGAAGGAGGCCGCTCACCGACTTCAGCAGCGCCGATCGCGGAGCCGCGCCGTCGGACGCCAGCGCCTTGAGGAAGAAGTAGGTGAACGCGCCGTTGGAGCGGCCGTCGAAATGGGCGTCCGATGCGACCTGGTCCGATCGGCAGGCGGTGAACAGAACGGGATGGGCACCGGTCTTGGTGGTCTTGGTCAGGTCGATGAGACCGCGGACGTCGCGGTTGGCGCGGGTCCGGTTCACCAGGTCGAGGCCCTTGATCGTCGGCGGCGGGAGGTACCGGGGACGCCGGCCCTGGAGGATGTCGCCGTCCCGGAGCCCGGTCCCGCTGTGGCAGGTGTCCAGCAGGATCTCGACCAGGACGGAGTCGGGCAGGCCGGAGAAGAGCGCGTGCAGCTCGTCGTCGACGATCACGGTGTCGCGATCCCACTGGTCGCCCTTCTGCGCAATGTCGTGGCAGGCGAACGCCTCGTCGACCCCGTCGCGCTCGTCTCCGTCGAGGTCCTTGATCTGGGTGCCGTGGCTGGAGAACGAGAAGACGAGGCGGTCGAGCTTGCCCGCGCGAGCGCGGTCGGTGAGCTCGGTGAGCTCGGCCATGACCGCCTGCTTCGTCGCCTGGGCGTCGGTGAGGACGGTCATCGTGCGTGCCGTGAAGCCCTGCTTCCTCAGGGCGCCGGCGATGTCCTGCGCGTCGTTGACGCAGCCGTTGAGCCAGCTCGCCATGGGCAGGTGGGCGAACGCGTTGATTCCGACGCAGAGTGCTGCACGCGCCATCGTGGTGTCCTTTCCTCCGGTGGTGCCTGGTGATAGTGCCTGGTGATGGTGCCTGGTGGTGGTGCCGGGTGGTGGTGCCGGGTGAGCGGACTGCCTCGTGACGCTGTCTGGTGGTGTGGCCTGTCTATGGAGCCGATGGGCTGCCCGTTGATGGCTCAGGCCGTATTGAGCCGTGCGTCCGGCCGGGCGTAGACGACGTAGGCGAGCCAGGTGGCATCGCCCGCCTTGCGTGCCTGTTCACGGGCGGAGACGGCGGCCGCGCCGATGGTCTTGCCCGCGAGCAGCTCGGTGTAGAGAGTGGTGACGAACTCCGTGGCCGGGCGGTCTCCGATCGACCAGACGCTCGATACGAAGGCAGCCGCCCCGGCGGAGAGGAAGGCGTTGGCGAAGCCGCCCAGGGTCGACAGCTGCCGGCCGCCCCGCCCGACTTGGCAGGCGTTGAGCACGACGAGCGGGCCGTTGCCGTCTTCGCCGCGAAGCCTGGCGTTCTCGGCCACAGCTGTCGAGGTCAGGTACTGCGCGATGACCTCGCCCTTTCGCGTGCGGCGGCCCCCAAGCACGATCTTGGCGTTGGCGATGTCGGTGCCGTCGGCCAGGCCATGACCGGCGAAGTGCAGCAGGTCGAAGCCTCCGCGGCGCAGCAGCGACCGCAGGTCCCGCTCGCCCTTCAGCAGGGACGCGGCGAGCTTCTGGACCAGGAACTGCTGCTCGACGGTGGTGTCGGTGCCGGCGAAGGCTGGGTCCAGGTATGTCGGGCAGATGGCGAACACCCGCCCACTGCGCGCCCGCAGCGTTGACCGGGGCCAGCCGACCGGCTGCCACCGCACCAGCCCGAGCTGGCCGAGGAACATCGGCTTGGCCTGCCGAGGACCCTTCGGTGGCTTGAGGTGGACCAGCTCCCAGGGGAGGTAGGGCTCGTCGGCGACCAGGATCATCTCGGCCAGCCGGTTGCGGTTCTTCCAGAGCACGGCCTGGAGCTCCTCCGGGAACAGCTGCTCGAAGAGCGAGGAGCCGATGTCCTGCAGACGATGCATGAACACCGTGGGCTCCTCGCTGTGGTCGACCCAGCTCTGCTCGATCTCCTTGAAGATGTCCGCCACGAAGCCGGCCCGGTCGTGCAGCGGAGGCGACTCGTAGGTGTCGAGCAGGTCGAGATCGGCCGAGCGCAGCGTGTAGGTGAACACCGTCTCACCACCGCGCTCCGACTCGTGGATCTCCAGCCAGGGCACCTGCTCCAGGGCCTGGACTCGCTCGCCGTCCATCTCGAGCGTGGCGCTCGCCATACGCGGCGTGCGCCGCGCGGCCGCCCTGGCCACGGCCGTCGCATCCAGCCGCATGCTCGCCATGGGCGTGAAGCCCTCCCGCACGAGGACCATCACGGCGAATGGCCCGGGCTCCGTGGGTGTCACGGTGAAGGCGAGCTCCGACGTGCCGCCGCCCGCCGGCAGCCCCACCTGGTCGGTGTCGAGGCCCGTCACGATCGCGTTGAGCTTGGGCACCACCTGAACCGTCAGGGGCCGCTCCGCTGCGACCAACAGGGTTGCGGCACCGGTGGCCACACCCACGGCAGCCTCGATCTCTTTGCGGGACAGGCGTACTCGTACCGTCGCCTCTGAACCCACCTGGACGCGCTGGGGCATCTCGGCCCGGAGGAAGGCCTTCGTGCGAGCGAGGTCGCCAGCGTCTCCAGCTCTGCCCTCAGCCGCCCCGCGCTCAGCCCCCCCGCCCTCAGCCGCCCCGCCCGCTTCATCTGGCTCGGCACCAACCTCGGCCACATCGCCTCGACCGGGCCCACCGCCGCCGGTGACCGGGACGCGGTCGCTGATCTCGCCCGCCCGGCTCCGCGCGCGCCGTCGGCCGGTGCCGCCGCCGTTCCGTTTGACCCCTCCGGCGCCGCCGCCTGGGGCGGCCCGGGGCGGAAGGTCGCGCTCCCCCACCTCGCGCCTTTCCACCTCCCGTTCCTCCACCTCGAGCTCCTGCGGCTCAACGTCCACGGTCACGGCACCCCGCGGCGGGAGGTCGCGGTCGCCGGCGTCCTCCGGCAGGGACTCGGGTGGCTTGGCACGGGTTGACCGGGGCCGCCGTCCGCCGCGCGGGGCCGGGCCGCGTCCTCCCACGGCGGCCGTCGTCGTATGGGTGTCGAGGCGCGTGAGCAGCCAGTCGGTCAGCGCCGCCGCGGTCTCGGGCTGGCTGAAGTAGTTGTTGTGGTAGACGCGAGGGTTCGTGCCGTACGCCAGCGTGTCGAGCACGAAGCCACCGCCGCCCGGCAGGTCGATCGC
>DASSJT010000105.1:0-10525 GCA_035691065.1 Dermatophilaceae bacterium | reverse complement strand
TGTGGCACGAGGACGTCCCGACATCGGGAGACCCGCACGCGACGGTGACGGATCCCCGGCTCCAGGCGATCACCGTCGCGGAAGTGCTTCAGGCAGTCGACGGCCTGGGCGTGCGACCGGCCCAGCGGTTCCCGCACCCCGTCGCCGTCTCACCGGTCGCTCCCTGAACCGACCGGCGCCCCTCGTGCAGACAGCGGGACTCTCACGCAGACAGCGGCGCTCGCGTGGGCCGCGGTGGGATCAGGAGTCGGTGGATCGATCAGTGGGCGGCGGGGTCACTGGGGGATCACTGGGTTGCGACGGCGACCGAATCGCCTTGCGAGGCGGAGGAGTTCAAGCGCTCGGCAAACCACTCGGCGGTCCGGCGCAGGCCGTCCTCCCACGACACCTCCGGCTGCCAACCGAGCACCTTGCGAGCCAGGGTGGTGTCAGGGCGACGCACCTGCGGGTCGTCGACCGGGCGCGCGACATACCGCACCCGGGAGCGCGACCCAGCCACCCGGCATACGTCATCGGCGATCTGGCGGACCGTGAGCTCGGTGGGGTTGCCCAGGTTCATCGGCCCCGGGTGGTCGCTGTCGGCCAGCGCCAGCACTCCGCGCACGAGGTCGTCGACGTAGCAGACCGACCGGGTCTGGAGCCCGTCCCCTGCGATCGTGAGTGGCTCGCCCGCCAGCGCCTGCTGGATGAACGTGGGGATCACCCGGCCGTCGTGCGGACGCATGCGAGGTCCGAACGTGTTGAAGATGCGGGCGATCGTGGTGTCCACTCCCTCGCTCACCCGGTATGCCATGGTCATGGCTCCCCCGAAGCGCTTGCCCTCGTCGTAGACACCTCGCGGGCCGACCGGGTTGACGTGGCCCCAGTAGTCCTCGGGCTGGGGATGGACCTGGGGATCGCCGTAGACCTCCGAGGTCGAGGCGAGGAGGAACCGGGCGCCTTTCTCCTTGGCCAGGCCGAGCGCGTGCCAGGTGCCCACCGAGCCCACCTTCAGGGTGTCGATGGGCATCTGGAGGTAGTCGACCGGGGACGCAGGGGAGGCGAGGTGCAGCACTAGGTCGACCGGACCTGGCACGTGCACGAAGTCGGTGATGTCGCAGCGCACCAGCTGGAAGCTCGGGCTGGGGATGAGGTGGGCGACGTTCTCCGGTGTTCCGGTGAGGAAGTTGTCGAGGCAGACCACCTCGTCGCCGCGCTGCAGCAGCGCCTCGCACAGGTGGCTGCCGACGAAACCACAGCCCCCGGTCACCACGACGCGCCGGGCCGCGCCGGCTGACCGCGCCGTCCCGGCCGGCCGGGGCGACCTGGCAAGCCGGGACGGCCTGGGCTCAGGTGTGCTCATGGCGTCGGTCTACCCCCCGCCCTTCGCGCCTAACCGCGGCCACGAATAGCCATCACGCCACGGTCGGCCTCTCCACCGACCGTGGACGGCCAGCTTTTCAGCCTCCCAGCTATGGGTAGGTCTCCAAGAGCGCAGTTCATGACCAGTGGGTGCCGGACAAGGGCCCGCGCAGTGGCCCTTCGGTGTGCAGCCGTGGCCGCCCGACCGAGGGAGGAACCATGCGGGCAGTGACCTGGCAAGGCAAGCGGGACGTACGGGTCGAGAGCGTCCCGGACCCGACCGTCGTCGAGCCGAACGACGCCATCGTCAAGGTGACGTCGACGGCGATCTGTGGGTCCGACCTGCACCTCTACGAAGTGCTCGGGCCCTACCTCAAACCTGGCGACATCCTCGGGCACGAGGCGATGGGGGTGGTCGAGGAGGTGGGCCATGGCGCCGCCGAGCACGTGAGTCCGGGCGACCGGGTGGTCGTGCCGTTCAACATCTCGTGCGGTAGCTGCTGGATGTGCCGCCGCGGCCTGTACTCCCAGTGCGAGACCACCCAGGTGCGCACCGAGGGCAAGGGCGCGGCGCTGTTCGGCTACACCTCGCTGTACGGCGGCGTCGCCGGCGGCCAGGCGGAGTACCTCCGGGTGCCCCAGGCCCAGTTCGGCCCGGTCAAGCTCCCGTCCGAGCTGCCCGACGACCGCTTCCTGTTCCTCTCCGACATCCTGCCCACGGCGTGGCAGGCGGTCGAGTACGCCGATGTCCCACCGGGCGGCACCCTGGCCGTGCTCGGCCTGGGCCCGGTGGGGCAGCTCTGCGTGCGGGCCGCCCTTGAGCGAGGTGTGGCGCGGGTCATCGCCTGCGACCTCGTGCCAGAACGGCTGACCACGGCGGCTGCTCTCGGCATCGAGGTCTTCGACATCACCAGCGTGGACGACGTGGCCGCGGCCCTGCGCGACCTCTCGGAGGGCCGCGGGCCCGACGCCGTGATCGACGCCGTAGGCCTGGAGGCCCACGGCTCGCCCGCCGCGAAGGCTGCCCAGGCGGCCGCGGGCCACCTGCCGAGTGCCGCCGGCCGCGCACTCGCGGAGCGGGTGGGCATCGACCGGCTCGACGCGCTCCACACCGCGATCAAGGCGGTGCGCCGGGGCGGCACGGTCTCCATCAGCGGCGTCTACGGCGGCGCGGTCGACCCGTTCCCGATGATGGAGATGTTCGACAAGGGGATCCAGCTGCGCATGGGGCAGTGCAACGTGCGCCGGTGGACCGATGAGCTGATCCCCCTCGCGCTCAAGGATGGTGGACTGCTCGACCTGGGAGGGTTCGCCACCCACCACGTGCCCCTCAGCGAGGCGGCCGACGCCTACGCGATGTTCCAGCAGAAGAAGGACGGCTGCCTCAAGGTCGTCCTCGACCCCGCGGCCTAGGAGGCAAGGACATGCGCATTCTCGTCACGGGAACCAGCGGGAACGTCGGTACAGCGCTGCTCAGGCGGCTGGTGCCTGCCGGACACCAGGTTGTGGGACTGGCACGACGGGTGCCTTCCCCGATCGGGCCGTATGCCGGTGTGTCCTGGGCCGCCGTGGACCTCACCTCCGCGAACGCTGCGGACCGCCTCGCGGACCTGGCCAGGGGCTCGGACGCCATGGTGCACCTGGCCTGGGGCTTCCAGCCGACGCACGACCCGGCATACCTGCAGCGCCTGGACCTCGGGGGCACTGCCGCGGTCATCGACGCTGCCCTCGATGCGGGCGTGCCTCATGTGGTGCACCTGTCGTCGGTGGGCGCCTACTCGGCGCGGACCCGCGAGGTTCCGGTGACCGAGTCGTGGCCCGTCGGGGGGATTCCGAGCCTGCCCTACTCGCAGCACAAGGCCGCGGCCGAGTCGCTGCTCGACGACGTCGAACGGCGCCACGGCTCGGCGGTGACCGTTGCCCGGGTGCGGCCCTCCCTCATCGGGCAGCGAGCCGCCGCGAGCGCACTGTGGCGCTACACGGTGCCGAGCCTGCTCCCGGGCGCCGCGGTGAAGCTGCTCCGGGTGCTTCCGCTGGACCGCTCGCTCGCTGTGCAGCTGCTGCACGCCGACGACGTGGCGGATGCCGTCGTGCGGATCCTCGACCGGAGGGCGCAAGGTGCGTACAACCTGGCCTCGGACGAGGTCCTGCGCGTCCCCGAGATCGCCGCCGCCCTGGGCGCCCGACCGGTGCACGTGCCGTATCGAGCCCTGCGGGCAGCCGCCTCGGTCACCTGGCAGGCGCGACTACAGCCGGTCTCCCCCGGCTGGCTCGACCTGGCCTACAGCGCGCCGCTGCTCGACAGCGGCCGGGCCCGCTCCGAGCTGGGCTGGATGCCCACGCGCTCGGCGCCGTCGGTGCTGGCCGAGGTGCTCGACGGCATGCGCCACAGCGCTGGAACGGCCAGCCAGGTGCTGCGCCCGAGCCGGTGGACGGACAGCCTGTCCCGGCTGGTCCGACAGGGGCCGGTGGCGGAGCGCCACGTCAGCTGAGCCTGAGCCCCGGTGGCTCGACGGAGCGGGCGACGGGGGTGCGTCGGTGCCGGGCCTTGCGGGTATGTCTCGGCCGTGGAGGATCGGGGACGGTGCGGCTGAGACGAAGCAACCCGGCCAAGCCGGGGCTGCGCCGGGTGCGGCGCGGCACCGGCTTCTCGTACGTGGACACGGATGGCTCGCCGGTGTCGCCCGAGGTGCGCGAGCGGATCCGTTCCCTGGTGATCCCGCCCGCCTGGACCGACGTCTGGATCTGCCCGGACGAGCGCGGCCACATCCAGGCCGTCGGCACCGACGACGCAGGTCGGCGCCAGTACCTCTACCACCCCGCCTGGGCGGAAAAGCTCAACCGGCTCAAGCACGACCGGGTGTGCCAGCTCGCGCGGGCCCTGCCGGCCTTCCGACGGGCCGTCGCCGCCGACCTCGAGACCCCCGGGCTGGGGCGGGAGCGCGTCCTGGCGGTGGCCCTGCGCCTGCTGGACAGCGGACAGTTCCGTCCCGGCTGGCCGGGCTACGAGGAGGAGAACGGTTCGCACGGAGTGGCCACCCTGCTCGCGCGGCACGTCTCGGTGCGCGGCGACACGGTTCGGTTCACGTTCCCGGGAAAGTCCGGTCAGGAGCAGGAGGCATGCCTCACCGACCCGCACGTGGCGAAGGCGGTTCGCGCGCTGCTGCGGTCGGCCAAACCGACTGACCACCTGCTGCGTTACCGCGACACCATGGGCGAGCGTGTTTGGCACGACGTCACCGCGGATGATCTCAACGCCCGCTTCCGGGAGCTGGTCGGCAACGGCTTCACGGTCAAGGACCTCCGCACCTGGACCGCCACGGTGACTGCCGCCCTGGCCCTGGCCACCCAGCCCGAGGCCTCGACCTCACGCGAGCGGGCGGCGGCGGAGCGGGCGGCCCTGGCCCAGACCGCGGAGTGGCTCGGCAACACCCCAGCGGTGGCCCGCCGCAGCTACGTCGATCCGCGCGTCTTCGACGAGTACGCCGTCGGCAGAACCGCCGAAGCATCGTTGCGTGCCCCCAAGCCGGACAACTGCGACCCCGACCCCCCCGAGGCCGACCGCGAGGCCCGTAACCGCGAGGCCGCCAACCCCGACGCCCTCGACGCGCGCGCCTGGCGGCGCGCCGAGCTGGCTGTGCTGCGCCTCCTCGAGAAGGGCTAGTGCCGCCAGACCTCTCGACTGATCACCCGACCCGCCGACCAGCGGGCCGCCGAAGCGACCGTCCCGTCGCGTGTCGGGCAATAAGTCCAGCGGCGATGGGTAGGGGTTCCCCATGAGTCTGGACGCTGTCGCTGCTGCCCCCACGGGCGGCCCGCTGGCCGATGAGAAGTCGCTCCAGCAGACCCTGGCGCTGGTCGTCACGACCCTGCGCGAGGCCGGCATCCGATTCGCGCTCATGGGCGGGGCCGGTATCTACGCCCGCGGCGGCCCACCCACCACGCACGACCTCGACGTCCTCCTCTGCGAGGAGGACGCGCTGTCGGCACGCGACGCGCTGGTGAAGGCTGGCCTGACCGCCGCCGACCCGCCCGAGGACTGGCTGACCAAGGCGTACTGCGGCGAGTGGCTGGTCGACATCATCTTCCGGCCCAACGAACGCCCGTGCACACCCGAGACCCTGGCGCTGGCCGAGGACATCCGGGTCGGCTCGGTCACCGCCCCGGTCATGCCCGCCAGCGTCCTCATCGCCGACAAGCTACTGGTCATGGGGCCGCACCGCTGTGACTTCACCGAGGTCCTGCCCGCGGCCCGCGCTCTCCGCGAGCAGGTCAACTGGGACGAAGTGCGCAGCGAGGTCCAGGTCTCCCCCTACGCCGAGGCCTTCCTGTTCCTCAGCGAGCGCCTCGGCATCAGCCCGCCCCCCAACCGGCAACCGACTGCGAAGGAGGACTGATGCAGCCCCCGCAATACGACGTGGCCCACCTTGCCGACCGCCTCGCCCAGGACCCCCGCACCGCGGAGCTGGGCGTCCGCGCCCGCATCCACGGCGATGCCCTCTACCTGGAAGGCGAGGTCATGAGCGAGGAGCAGAAGCGGATGGTCGGGGAGGTCGCCCGCGAGCAGCTGCCCGGCCTCAGGCTGCACAACGACCTGCGCGTCCAGCACGCGCGCCGCCCCGACCACGGAGAGGAGCTGTCATGATCCGGGTCGCCGCCGTGGGTGACATCCACCTGGGTGCCAACGATGCAGGCGTATGCCGTGAGTCGCTGGCCGAGCTGCCCCAGGACGCCGACGTGCTGCTCCTGGCCGGCGACCTCACGCGCCTGGGCTCCCTCGACGAGATGCACGTCGTCGCCGACGAGTTCTCCGACGTCGGTGTCCCCGTGGTCGCCGTTCTCGGGAACCACGACCACCAGTCCGGCCAGCCTCAGGAGGCGACCCTGATCCTGCGGGACGCGGGGATCCACGTGCTCGAGGGCGACACCGCGGTGCTCGACGTGGGGGGCCAGACTCTCGGCGTCGCCGGCGTGAAGGGGTTCGGGGGCGGGTTCGCCGGGAAGTGCGGGGCCGCCTTCGGCGAGGCGGAGATGAAAGCCTTCATCCGGCATACCGAAGAGGTGTCCGCAGCCCTGGGCGAGGCCCTCGGCAGCCTCGAGACGGACTACCGGCTGGCCCTCACCCACTACTCGCCGGTGACCGACACGCTGCGCGGCGAGCCGCCCGAGATCTACCCCTTCCTGGGCTCCTACCTGCTGGCCGAGGCGATCGACAGCACCCGCACCGACCTGGCCGTCCACGGCCACGCCCACTACGGCAGCGAGCACGGCATGACGCCCGGCGGGGTCCGCGTGCGCAACGTCGCACGCCCTGTCATCGGCACGGCATATGCCCTCTACCAGCTCGCCGACCACGCCACCACCGGAGCTGGCGTGGGCTCGACCACCGTGCAGGTCGGCTACCACTGACCGCGCAGCCATGCGGCCGATCCTCCAGGAACGGCCCGAGATCGCCCCCCGAGGTACGAGGGAGAAGGAAGCGAGGAAGAGGATGCACACCGTCAGCGACCAGATCCTCCAGCGACTCCACGAGTGGGGGGTCGACACCGTGTTCGGCTATCCCGGGGACGGCATCAACGGCCTCCTCACCGCCTGGCCACACTCGACCGAGTCACCGATGTTCGTCCAGTCGCGCCATGAGGAGATGAGCGCGTTCGAGGCGGTCGGGTACGCCAAGTTCTCCGGTCGCCTTGGGGTGTGCCTCGCCACTTCGGGGCCCGGTGCCATCCATCTGCTCAACGGCCTCTACGACGCGAAGCTCGACCATGTGCCCGTCCTCGCCCTCGTCGGGCAGACCAGCCGGAGTGCCATCGGCTCCTCCTACCAGCAAGAGGTCGACCTCGCGGCGCTCCTCGGCGATGTCGCCGCCTACTGCCAGGTCCTGACCGTGCCCGAGCAGCTGCCGCACGTGCTCGACCGCGCGGTGCGGGTCGCCCTGACCGAGCGGACACCGACCGCCGTGATCGTCCCGGCCGACGTCCTCGACCTGGAGTGGCGGCCTCCGGAGCGCGCGCCCAAGATGGTGCCGTCGTCGCTCGGCCTGACCCGGCGGATCAGCGTTCCCGACAGCGTCGCCCTCCAGGAGGCGGCCGACGTCCTGAACGCCGGCCAGCGCGTGGCCATCCTCGTGGGCCAGGGCGCCCGGGGCGCCGAGGACGAGGTGGCCGCGGTGGCGGAGGTGCTCGGCGCGGGCGTGGCCAAGGCCCTGCTCGGCAAGGATGCCCTGCCTGACGACCTGCCCTGGGTGACCGGGTCGATCGGCCTGCTCGGCACCGAGCCGACCGAGGCGATGATGCGGAACTGCGACACGTTGCTCACGATCGGCTCGAGCTTCCCGTACAGCGAGCACCTTCCCGACCCCTCCCGCGCGCGGGGCGTGCAGATCGACGTCGACGGCAAGGTGATCGGGATGCGGTTCCCCTACGACGTGTGCCTGGTCGGCGACGCCCGCGCCACCCTGGGGGCGCTGCTGCCACGCCTGGTGCCCACCACGAACCCGGGCTGGCGGGAGTCGATCGAGGACTCGGTACGCCACTGGTGGGAGGTGCTCGAGCGCGAGGCCATGGCCGGGGCCCCGCCGGTCAACCCCCAGCGGCTGTTCCATGAGGCGTCACGGGTCCTGCCCGACGACGTCATCGTCGCCGCCGACTCCGGCTCGGGCACCACGTGGTACGCCCGACACCTCCGCTTCCGCTCGGGGATGCGTGGCTCGCTGTCGGGGACGCTCGCGAGCATGGGCTCGGCGGTCCCCTACGCGATCGGGGCCAAGGCGGCGTTCCCCGACCGGCCGGTCATCGCGTTCGCAGGCGACGGCGCGATGCAGATGAACGGGCTGGCCGAGCTCATCACCGTGAAGCGCTACTGGGAGAGCTGGGCGGATCCGCGGTTCGTGGTGGCGGTCCTGCACAACAACGACCTCAACATGGTCACCTGGGAGATGCGCGCCCTCCAGGGCTCGCCGAAGCTCGAGGCGACCCAGGACCTGCCCGACGTGGACTACGCCGCCTTCGCCGCCAACCTGGGCATGTATGCCGTGACCGTTGACGACCCCCAGGAGGTGGCGCCGGCCTGGGAGAGTGCCCTGGCCGCGGACCGCCCTGCGCTGCTCGACGTCCACTGCAACGCCGACGTCCCGCCCACTCCTCCGCGCCCCAGCCTTGAACAGGTGCGCCGCACGACGCTCTCGCTCGTCAAGGGCGATGCGGACACCTGGGGCATCCTCGCCGAGGCGCTGCGGGTCAAGGTGGACGGGCTCTTCCCCAACCATCGGGAGCACAACGGCGGCCACGGCGACGACCACGGCGACAACCACGGGAGCATTCAGCGCAGCGGCCAGCGGGGCCGACGCCGCGGCGACCGGCCGCCCTGGGCGTGACCTGCGTCGACCGCCCGCCCTAGGGCCGGGCGTGAAAGCGGGCGGCCCCAAAGGGCGGTGTCGGCAGCTCGGCCGATCCGCTGCTTCACGGCGATCAGGGTTCCGCTGCTTCCTGCCGATCAGGATGTCGCAGGCGCCGACTCGGCGAAGACCTCATC
The DNA here is from genome assembly GCA_035691065.1 of Dermatophilaceae bacterium. Taxonomy (GTDB): domain Bacteria; phylum Actinomycetota; class Actinomycetes; order Actinomycetales; family Dermatophilaceae; genus DASSJT01. Next base: position 1,651 of record DASSJT010000105.1, on the reverse strand, counting down.
GCGGGACCCCACCTTCCGGGCGAAGGCCATGTGGCCGCCCAGGTAGCCCGAAGCGGTCGCGACCGTGCCCGCGGCGAGGCCGAGGAGGACCCCCTGGGCATGGGCACCGCGCCGACGCACGGCATACGACCAGGCGTAGAGGCCGGCGGCAGTGGCGTTCAGTCCGGCATGGACGGCCGCGACGCGGCCCTGTTCCGAGTCGACGTCTTGGTACTCCGCCAAGCCGGTGACGACCGTGGGCACCGTGCTCAGCAGACCCAGTCCGATCAGCCGCTGGGAGGCCTTTCGAGACCCTCGGCCACCGACCATGTCGAGGACCATCGAACTGGTCCAGAAGCCGATCGGGATGTCGGTGAGGAACGGATGGAGCGCATGCCCGGCCGGGCCCGCCTTGAGCGCAGGCCCGCTCGGCACCAGCCGCGCGACCTGGCCGACGACGGCCGTCACCGGGTCGAGAACGCGGGCGCGCTCGACGAGCATCGCCCAACGGGCCGCAAGCGCCGGCCTGCGACCGCCGAGGGCGAGCTGGCTGGACGGACTCGCGCTTGAACCACTCGCATGGGGTGCCGTGGCGTTCGAGTCACGGCCGTGCTTGGGCATCTCGTAGGTCGTCACCCTGCACACCTACCCCGCGCGCGGGGAACCGAACCGCCCCGGCAGGTGACCGGCACCGGCGCAGCAGGCACCCGGCATACCGGCCCATCGTTCGCCGTCGGCCCGTTGTGTCCGGTTTCTCCGCCACCCGGAGGGTTAGGCACGAACTGCCACTTCGGGGCGGTGCGCTCTGCACGGGTTTCGACCGGGATCCGCGCGCCAGACCGCCCATACGGGCGATCTGACACGGCCACTACCCCAGCTGGTCGCGGCGGCGGGTCAGGTAGGCGGTCTCGGCGGTATTGCCCGCCAGCTCGATGGCTGTGTCGTACGCCGCGCGCGACTTCTCGCTGCAGCCCAGGCGGCGCAGCAGGTCAGCGCGGGTCGCATGGTAGGCGTGATAGCCGGCCAACGCGTCCTCGAGACGGTCGATGGCCGCCAGCGCCACCTCCGGTCCGTCGAGCTCGGCAACCGCGATGGCCCGGTTGAGGGCGATGATCGGCGAGGGGTCGAGGCGGACGAGCTGGTCGTAGAGGGCGACGACCTGCGACCAGTCGGTGTCGCGTACGTCGCGGGCGGAGGTGTGGACCGCGTTGATCGCGGCGAGGATCTGGTAGCGACCCGGCGCCACCCAGGAGGCCAGGCGCTCACGCACCAGCCCATGACCCTCGGCGACCAGCGCCGCGTCCCAGGCCGCACGGTCCTGCTCGTCGAGGGTGACCAGCTCGCCGCTCGCCGAGATCCGGGCGGTGCGGCGGGCCTCGGTGAGGAGCATCAGCGCCAGCAGCCCGGCCACCTCACCGTCGTGTGGCAGGAGGGCACGGATCAGGCGGGTGAGCCGGATCGCCTCGGCGGTCAGGTCGTGACGTACCGGATCGGTGTCCGAGCCGGTCGCCAGGTAGCCCTCGTTGAAGACGAGGAACAGCACGGTGAGTACGCCGGACACGCGTGCCGGGAGATCCGCCGCGGACGGCACCCGGTAAGGGATGCGAGCCGCCTTGATCTTGGCCTTCGCGCGGGTGATCCGCTGCTCCATGGTGGTGTCCCGGACCAGGAA
>DASSJT010000104.1:0-31155 GCA_035691065.1 Dermatophilaceae bacterium | reverse complement strand
GGGGATGAACGCCGCCATGCCGCCGATCGCATGGGCGCCGCGCTTGTGGCAGGTGCGCACGAGCAGCTCGGTGTAGGCGCGCATGAAGGGCACGGTCATCGTGACCTGGTTGCGGTCGGGCAGGAGGAAGTCCCGGCCCCGGGTTCGGAACTTCTTGATGACGCTGAAGATGTAGTCCCAGCGGCCGGCGTTGAGCCCAGCCGAGTGCTCGCGAAGCTCGTAGAGGATCTCCTCCATCTCGAATGCGGCCGGGTAGGTCTCGATCAGCACGGTGGCCCGGATCGTGCCCCTCGGGATGCCGAGGCGCTCCTGGGCGCGGACGAAGACGTCGTTCCAGAGCCGGGCCTCCAGGTGGCTCTCCATCTTGGGCAGGTAGAAGTAGGGGCCCTTACCCGCGTCGAGCTGGCGCTGGGCGCAGTGGAACAAGTAGAGGCCGAAGTCGACCAGGCCGCCGGACATCTGTTGGCCGTCGACGACGACATGCTTCTCGTCGAGGTGCCAGCCCCTGGGGCGGACCACGATCGTGGCCAGCTCCTCCGTTGGGCGCAGCGAGTACTCCTTGCCCTCGTCGCTGGTGAAGTCGATCTTCCGGTCGAGGGCGTCCATGAGGTTCAGCTGGCCCTGCACGACGTTGTCCCACGTGGGAGTCGAGGCGTCCTCGAAGTCGGCGAGCCACACCTTGGCGCCGGAGTTGAGCGCGTTGATGGTCATCTTGCGGTCGGTCGGGCCGGTGATCTCGACCCGGCGGTCGACGAGTCCCGGGGCCGGCGGGGCGACCTGCCAGTCGCCGTCGCGCACGTCCTGGGTCTCGGGAAGGAACTGGAGCATCTCCCCGGCCACGAGGCGGGCGTACCGGTCCTCGCGGGCCTTCAGCAGCTCCCGCCGCCGGGCATCAAAGGTGCGGTGCAGATCTGCCAGCAACTCCAAGGCTTCTGCAGTGAGCACCTCCTCGAAGCGCTCCTTGCTCTCGCCGGTGATCTCCAGGCCCTCAGCCACGGTCATTCCCATCGTCGAAACCTCAATGTTTCCGCAATATGGAATTGCTTTTCTGCTACCGAATCCTAGCCACGGGTTTCCGCGACCGTCAATCGCTCACTGAGGCCTTCCCCGTTCAAAGTGCCTCAAACGTGCGTCGCTTTGGGCGTTCTTTGGGGGCACGCCGGCGAGGGGGTATGCCGGGTGCGCACCCGGCATACTCCCTCACCTTTGCCGTGCTCGTGGCTCTGGCCGGCTGCCGCTAGAAGATCGCGTTGATGCCGTTCCAGCCGGAGCCGATGCGGACCCGGGTGAGCCAGGTGCCGGAACTGCTGCGCGGGTAGAGCCACAGGTAGCCGGAGGAGTCGCGCGCGACGACGTCGGCGGTGCGGTCTCCGTTGAGGTCACCCGGGCTCATGATCCGGCTCAGGTTGTTCCAGCCGGTCCCGACCCGGACCCGCGTCTTCCAGCCTCCCGTGCCGTTGCCGGGGTACAGCCACAGGTAGCCGGTCGAGGTCTCACGGGCGAGCACGTCGGCGGTACCGTCGCCGTTGAAGTCACCCGGGCCGACCAGGGCGTTGAACATGTTCCACCCGGTGCCGACCCGCGCGCGCGGCAGCCAGCCACCGGTGCCGTTGCCCGGGTAGAGCCACAGGTAGCCGGTGGAGCGCTCGCGCGCCAGGACGTCGACGCGCTGGTCGCCGTTGAAGTCGCCGGGGCCGAGGATGGCGTTGAAGCCGTTCCAGCCCGTTCCGATGCGGATCCGGGGAAGCCAGCCGCCGCGCCCGTTGCCGCGGTAGAGCCACAGGTAACCGGTGGAGGCCTCGCGGGCCAGGACGTCTTGCGGACCGTCGCCGTTGAAGTCACCGGGAGTCTCCAGGGCGCTCATGCCGTTCCAGCCGGTGCCGATCCGCACGCCGGAGACGATCGTGCCCTTGCCGGTGCCGGCGTAGATCCGCAGGTCGCCCGTCGAGGACACACGCGCCAGCAGGTCGTTGTTCCAGTCGCCGTTGAAGTCGGCTGTCGAGTTCGACAGCGTCGAGGCCGGGGTGGGGAACGACGTGAAGGCGTAGGTGCCACAGGTCACGTCGTAGTCCCAGACGTCATCGGTCCACTGGGTGAGGTAGATGCGGCCGCCGGAGAAGCTGGACTGCCCGCATGCCTCGAGTGCCCCGTTCCGGCCGAGATGCCCGACGGGCAGCCAGACCGGAACGCCCGGGAGGCGCCACGAGCCGGTGATCGGCTGCCACGCGGAGGCATACGAGTACAGGCCGTAGGAGAAGCCGGAGTCTCGCAGGCCGCGCATGAGGCCCTCCACCACGTAGCGGTTCTCTCGCTCGCGGAGTGCGCTGCCGGTCGGCCAGGGCTGTGCGGAACGGGGTTCGACGTCGATCCAGACCACCGGGGGCGCGAACCCCGCGTCGGTGAGCCGGGCAGCGGCATACTTCGCCTCGGCATAGCCCACGTTGGACAGCTGACCCGCGCGGGTGCTCGACGACCACGGCCCTTGGCCCCTGTACGTACTCAGCTGCGCCGACGTCGGGAAGGCGGCGACCGTATAGGCCTGAGCAGGAACGCTGTGGCTGTTGGCCCAGGCGACCTGGTCAGCCAGGCAGGGGTTCGCGAAGAAGGGCAGCCCGTTGGTCGGCTGGCTCGGGTTCTGGCCATTCAGGCCGATGATGATGAACTGGTTGCCTCCAGGCATCGTGGCGAGGTCCTTCGCGCACTGTGGCCAGGAGACGTCGTGCCCGTCCATGGTCGCGGCCCGGGCCGGCAGGGCCGGCGCCACCAGAGTGGTGACGGCGAGTGCAGCGCCGGCGACGAGTCCGAGCAGGCGTTGCAGTCGGCGCCGCAGTGGCAGGCGGGATGAGATAGCACCAAGCATTCCCCTCAACTCCTTCCGCTCCAGTGCACGCGTCCCCAGGGCCCGAGGGACAGGGACCAAAGGCACCTCACCACGGTAGGTCGCCGGCTTACGAAGGTGACCGTATTCCCTCGAACTTCATGGTGAGCCTTGGCGGCCGCTGGTCAGGGCGGTCAGGGCGGTCAGGGCGGTCAGGGATGTGCTCGCGGCGCGGTGGCCGCACGACGAAGGCCCGCGCGCATTGCCGTGCGGCCCGCCGACGTCAGGTCCATTGCGGATTCGAGAACCCCCGGTCTTGTCGCCCCAGCCGAAGACGGGCGCGAGGGCTGCGAAGTCCCAGGTCGCCCAATACAGCTCGTACGGGCTGGCTACCCCGCCCGAGGTCGGATGCCAGCGCTCGCGGAGCATGGTGACGGTCTGCTCGCGCGCGTCCCCCTCGGGAACTGGACCCTCCGCGCCGCTCAGCAGCAGGGCCGACCAGATGGCAGCGGCGTCGCCCGGCGGCTCGGACGGGTCGAAGAGTCCCTCGACGACTACACGCCAGACGCTCCTGGAGTCGGGGAAGGCCCGGCGCCCAGCCCTGGACAGGCTGAGTCGGCCCTTGCGGAGGGTGACCAGCCGGGTGCGCCGGATGAGGTCGTGCAGGGCGCGCACCTGCTGCAGGTTCTCCTCCCCGCGGATGGAACCGTACGCGTGGTGCTCGAACCAGTGGTACCGGCTGTCCGCGTGGAGCAGCAGGGATGCTTGACCAGGCCTCCGCGCGCTCGCCGAGGATCGCGTCGAGGACCGTGCCCGTCCGGTCGCGCAGAGGGTGGCGGAGTGCGTCGTCGACGATCTGAGCAGCCGTCTTCTGCCAACCCGAGGCGGTGGGAGCCAGCCTGCCCTCGTCGATCGCCCGGTCCAGGGCCAAGCTCGCATCGCAGTTGGCTTCGAACTCGGCCATCCCCATCGCGGCGCTCCACGTGACCAGGTCGGTGTCGACCGGTAGACGCCCGACTGGTCGATCAGCCGCTGCATCTGCCTTCGCGCGGACCTCCAGCTGGTCTGCCAGGCGTCGAGCAGAAGGTGAGTGTCCTGTGAACGGCACAGGCCGGCATACCTCTGCTTGCCGGCCCGCTCCAAGAAGTCACCGAGCGCCCAGGCGGTCTCGTGCAGTTCTTGCGGATCGGCGATCCACTTGACCGGCAGGTGGTACCAGAGGAACTCCTCCAGTCGCAGCTGGAGGATGTCGTCGATATCGCCGTCCTCGGGCAGCAGCCAGGACAGTGCCCCCTTGGCCGTCCGCGCCGTGTCTTGGTCGAGCTGCGCAAGCGCGGCCCCTGCCTGGCTCATGAGAGCTCTCGAGCCGAGGACACGGCGTCCGTCGGGCGGCCGGGGGGACCGGTCAGGTCCGGGACCGGTCAGGTCCGGGACGGGTCAGGTCCGGGACGGGTCAGGTCCGGGACCGTCAGGTCCGGGACGGTGGGGTTCGGAGCGGCCGCGGCGGCCCTGAGGGCTCACCAGCCCAGTCCACCACACCCGGCGTAGGTGCTCTGCCGACAAGGAATGTCGCTGCAGGCCGACCCGCATATCCACGGTGTCATGTCTTCGTGACAGCCGCGGCGGCCCCGCGGATCGCCCGGCGCACGACCCGGCCCGCGCTCTCGGGGTTGACCGAGAGCCGGCACTGGTGGGCGAGAGCGAGGGCCCAGTCTTGCTGTGAGGGAACCGAGTCGAACATGCTGGGCTCCGGGGGGCGGTTCGTCGGGCCGAGACGGGCGTACAGGGCCAGCGCCCTGGCGTCGATGTGTCCGGCTTCGGCCAGCCCCCAGAGGTCAAACAGGTCGCGAGGGGCACGGCGGTCGTACCAGGCGGCCAGCTTGGACGCGACGAAAGCGGGCGGCGTCAGCGTGCGCAACGTTGCGGCAGGTGCATCGGCGAACCGCTGGTGGATCTGCCGACGCCTCGTCGGCCAACGCGGGTAGCCCTCGTCTGACAGCAACTGGACCTGGATGCGCAGAGCACTGCCCTCCACGGCAAGTACCGAACCAACGGCGCCGGCCGTGCGACCGAGTTCCGGGGTCCACGTCACGCGGCCGTGGGTTCGGGCCAGGCTCCGCCAGATAGCGGCCGTGAGGGCAAGGGCGGCCTCAGAGCGAGATCCTGCCACGATGAGGTCGATGTCCTCGCTCAGACGCAGGAGAGGCAGAAGCGTGCGGGAAAGAGCCGTCCCCCCGAAGAACGTGAGCCGATCCGCAACATCGGAACGCGCCAGTGCGGCGAGCACGTGGGAGATCAGATGGTCCCGCTCCACCTGTGCGGCAGCCACTCCGAACTGCTCGGCAACGACCGCCACCTCGACGGGATCGGGTCCGAAACCGGTTCGCGCATCACTCGTCATCGGTCTGCAAGCAGGCGCCCGAGAGGTGCACCTGCTCGTTGTCTCCGAGCCAGGTCCCAGAGCCTGCCCTCGTCACACCGCGCGAGCAGGGTGAGCGCAGCGTCGTGGGCCTCGTCGGGGATCCCGCCGAGGGATGGTCGGGCGGCGAGGTCCACTACCGTCTGCTCGGGCGTCGTCACCAAGGCCCTGCCGAGTTCCAGTATCTCCAGGTTGGCCTCGAGCGCCTCGGTGTCGCGGGCTATGAACAGCAGGTCGGCGTGATCTGCCAGGTGGACCGGGCGGTGCTGTCGGGGAGCGGCCACAACGGCGACGGGCACGGCACGGGGCAGGGCCTGATGGATTCGAGCGGCGCTGACCCCCATGAGGACGAAGTTGCGGGCGCCGAAGATCGCCGATGCCACTCCGGCTGCGGCTGTCTCCAGTGAGGGGCGCCACGACGAGTCGCGGTCATCGGGAATGGCCATGGCGTAGCCGGAGGCGAGCCGACGGACCCGACCCTGATCGACCCACCGAGCCACCTGTACCGATGGATTGGAAATCCGGCCGCGCAAGTCCGCGGGCCGAAACGTCCGGAAGGATCGTCCCGTGACGAACGTCGGAAGCGCCGACATGCCTGCTCTCCCTTCCACTATGCAGAACATACTCCTTTGTGCGTATGAAATGCATAGTTGGAAGGCTCCAACCCTCAGATGCCAAGGCGCTTGGCCACCCGGACCCCACCCATCTCGCGGATGAGGATGGGATCGCCCACGACCACGAGCTGGTCGGTCGGCCGCGACAGGCCGACGTAGAGCCGCTCTCGTGCCCGGTCACGCGGCTGGCTCTCGTTGACGCACAGCACGACCGCCCGCCGCTCCAAGCCCTTGCAGCCCAGGACGTGGCCGTAGAACACCTGCTCGTCATCCCAGAAGCTCTCCCAGTAGCCGTCCTGGCCCAGACTCTCCTGGAGATCGACCTGCTGGGGATGCCGGGCACCTGTGGTGATGAGCATGACGTGTCTCGGCTCCCACCCCTCCTCCAGCAGCGCCTCGACCTCGTCGTCGGCGCGGTCGAGGGCCTCGCTGGGAGCGCAGGGGACGAAACGGACGTCCGGCCCCTCTCCCCCGCGCGCGTGCACGCGCATAGGCGCGAGCGGCGAGAAGGCCTCGGCGATCTGCCGGGCGTTGCGCAGGTTGTGGTCGAGCACCAGCGGCACGAGGGGAACTGGGGGGCGGCCGAAGCGGGCGAAGACGCGCTGGTTCTCGTCGGTGTAGACGAAGAGGCCGCCTGACTCTTCGTCGCGCAGCGCCTTCATCAGCGGCCGCCACCACAGGTCGGCGAAGTCCTGGGCCTCGTCGACGATGATGGCGTCGAACTTCCGCCCGTCGGGAAGCTCTTCGGCGAGCTCGGCCATCCGAGCCGGCAGCCGGTTCTCCCAGAAGTCGCTGTCGGTGCGGTCGCCGTCGATCCTCGCGCCCCAGAGCCTCCCGAGGTCCTCGAACGTGCCGACGAACGCCGGTCGATGCCGGCGGTCCGCCCGCGCCAGCTCCCGCTTGAAGTACCGCGCAAGGCCGATCGAGTAGCACACGAGCGCCACGCGCTGGGGGCGCCGCTGGCCCATCCCCCGCGTCAGGTCCTTGGCCTGGGTGAGCGCAAGAATCGTCTTGCCGCTGCCGGCGCCACCCCGGACCTCTACCCGGTTGAGCAGGCGGGTCACCTTCAGCAGGGTGGCCTGCTCTGCAGTCAGCCGGTCGGCGGCACTGGCCCGCTCCTCGCTGTCCGCCACGAGGCTGTATGCCGGAAGGCTGCGCCCACGCAGAATGTCTACGACCAGCGCGGCGTCGGCCTCGGTCGGCACCCGGTAGCCGGACTCCTGAGCAGCGGGGATGTCCCAGATCCGGCCCGGGAGATCGAGCTGGTCCTCACGGCCATGAACCGCCCAGCGCGGGCAGTCGGGCAGGCAGAAGTCCGGGTCGAAGCTGGAGTAGGGCGCCACGACGGTGTGCCCCCAGCGGACCCGGGTGCGGCTGCCGTTCCAGCGCGGGTCGGCTTCGACGTAGCGCCGCAGGGCGTACAGGGCTTTGCGCGACTGGTCGACCGGGTGGATGGCGATGATGTCGCCCCGGCGCTTCTGCCGCCACTGGCCGTCCTCGACGAAGACGCTTCCGCCCTTGACCTCCACCAGGACGAACCCGGCACCCGGCAGGAGCGCGAGCAGGTCGATCTCGTAATCCTGCCGCTCGTCTGTCAGGCGCACATTGGACAGGACGACGTCCTCTGGGCGCAGCCCCTTGACGAGGCGCTCCCACACCTCGCGCTCGGACTCCGTCGTGAAGTCCGGCCGCTCCGGAAGTGCTCGTGCCGGCATCTGCCCCTCCCTGTCTTCTGCGCCCCTTGGCAGATCGTGCCAGAGCGCTCCGACAGGGGGGCCGATCCGGCTCGGCTCAGCCAGCCGCGCGTGCCATTGCAGCCTTCGCCCGCACCCGGGCGATCCGCGGGCGGGTCAGCACGTAGGCGATCGCCACGAGGCCCATCACGAGAAAGATCCGGTTGGGGTCCACCGCCGGCCGCCAGGTCACCTGGCCGTCCTTGATGACAAACGCCCCGGCGGGTCGGCCGCCCATGCCGAAGCCCCCGCCCTCCCCCTCTTGGCCCTTCTCGTCGTGGCCTCCGCCACCACCGGCCCCACCGCCGACTACCGCAGCGGGGATAACCGTGAGGCCATCCCGCTCGTACGGCTCTCCATAGACCCGCTTGACCGTGATGGCGTCCTTTGCTGTGCTCAAGAGCTCGGTGACCTTCATACCTCTCCCCTAACCAACTCGTGCCAGCGCGCGTGGCTCGCTCACCCACAGGGTTGGTGGCGAGCGACGGCATACCAAGGGCTGAAGGTCCCGCACGAGGGTCCCGCACGAGGGTCCCGCACGAGGGTCACGCACCGGCCCCCACCCAGATGTCCTCCTTCACGGTACCCGGCGCCTGCCAGTGCGGACCTCGCCTCCTGGGTCCAGACTCGACCCATGCGCTACGTGGAGCTGCGCCGGCATACGGACAACGAGGGGGACCAGCTCACCGAGCGGGGCAGGTCGGATGCCGAGGCGATCAGCAGGCAGCAGCTGCGCCCGCCGTATGCCGCGTTCGTGTCCACCGGCGCGCAGCGGTGCACGACGATGCTGGAGATCCTGCGGCATGGGGTGGGCCAGGAGGAGGTTCCCATCACTGTCGTCCGCGGTCTCCGTTCGACGGTCGAGGACCGCTGGCGCGAGGCGGCGAAGGCGGCCGGCAAGGGTGCCGACCTCGAGGCGATCCGAGCCGTCGACCCCGACCTCGTGGAGAAGGAGTCCCTGCTGCTCGGCACGGCGTTGCGGCAAGTGGTGCAGGCGCTGCCTGAGAGCGGACGTGCCCTCGTCGTCGGTCACAGCCCGACGAACGAAGCTGCCGTGCTCGGTCTGACAGGGACGGTCGTCCCGCCTCTGGGCAAGGGCGAGGGAGTGCTCGTGGTGGAGGAGGCCGGACGGTACCGAGTGGAGCCGCTCAACTGAACGCGCCCGGCCCACGGCGCTGGAATAACCCAATGCCCAGCCCGCGAGATCCCCGCTACGTGGGGACCAAAGGCCCAAGGCCATCCCTTGATGCGATGGCAGCGTGGGCTATATGCAGAGGCTGAACCCCTTGGACGCGTCCTTTCTGCATCTCGAGCGTGACGTCCAACAGCTCAACGTGGGGTCGGCGCTCATCTTCGAGGGCCCGGCTCCGACGTATGACGAGGTGTGCCACGAGATCGAGGCCAAGCTCCCGCAGCTGCCGCGCTATCGGCAACGGATCCGCCACGTACCTCTCGAGCTGGGTCGGCCGGTGTGGCTCGACGACCAGCACTTTCGCCTGCGTGAGCACGTGCGCCACCACCAGGTTCGCGGCCGCGGCACCGACCGTTCGCTGCGCACCCTCGCCGTGCACCTGATCTCCCAGCCGCTCGACCTCGAACGCCCACCCTGGCGCACCTGGCTGGTCACCGGCCTGCAGGACGGCCGGTGGGCGCTGGTCAACACCAACCACCACGCCATGATCGACGGCATCTCCGGCGCCGACATCATGGGCGTGCTGCTCCAGACCAGCCCGGAGCCCGCCGCGGACGCCACCCGCTCGGACGCCACGGCCGACGCCGCGGTCAGCACAGCCTGGACCCCCGCGCCCGACCCCTCCTCCGCGCGCCTTGTCCTCACCGCCCTCGCCGAGCTTGTGACCAGCCCGCTCCGAGCGGCCCGCACTGTCGTCGCCGCGCTGCGGCCAAAGAGCCTCAGGCTCGAGCTGTCCGAGGCCTACGGCGTCGCGAGGGTGGGCGAGCAGCTGGCTCGTCCGGAGTTCGGCCTCACCGGCCACATCGGACCGAAACGCCGCTGGGCGTGGGCCGGCACTGATCTGACCACGGTCAAGCGGATCAAGAACGTCTACGGCGGCACCGTCAACGACGTCGTCCTCGCGGTCACGGCGGGCGGCTTCCGCAGACTCCTCCTGAGCCGCGGACAGACCGTCGACGAGCGGACGGTGCGCACGATGGTCCCCGTCTCCACCCGGCATACCGACGAGCACGGCACCCTCGGCAACCGCGTCTCCGCCGTCTTTGCGGAGCTGCCGGTCGGCATCGCGGACCCGGTCGCCCGCCTGCACGCGGTCACCGAGCAGCTGCACTCGCTCAAGACGAGCGGCGAGGCGCTCGGCGTGGATGCCCTGCTCGGCGCAGCCGGCTACGTCCCCGGCACCGTCTACGCGCTCGCCCTGCGCACCTGGGCCCGCAGCCCACAACGGATGCTCAGCACGGTCGTCACCAACGTCCCCGGCCCGCGAGTTCCGCTGTACCTGCTCGGCCGGCGGATGACGGACATCTACCCGTACATCCCGCTCGCCGTGGATGTCCGGATCACGATCGGGATTGCGTCGTATGCCGGCCAGCTCACCTGGGGTGCCACGGGCGACTACGACTCCGTGCCCGACCTGCAGGTGCTGTCCGACGGCATCCAGGAGTCCATCGCCGAGCTCAGCGCCGCCGTCAGCAGTGCCGCCGGCAGCACTGTCGCCGCCAGCAGTGCCGCCGCGCCGAGCCCCGACGGCGCAAGCTCCGCGACCACCGGAGGCAACCGGGCGACGGCAACCAAGGCGGCAGTCCACAAGGCGAAGGCCCGCAAGAAGACAGCCCACACGACGACAGCCCATCAGACGACGACAACCAAACAAAGAACAGCAGCCAGTACACCCGAGGTGCACCATGCATGAGATGAGCGAGCCGGCCCGGTACATCCCGGCGCCCGACGACAACCTGAGCGACGACGTCTTCGACAACGCCAGAGAGCACGGCGACGAGGTCGGCTACTCCCGCCGCGTCGGCGAGACGTGGGTCCCCGTGACCCATGCAGAGTTCGCCAAGCAGGTGACCGACCTGGCCGCCGGACTGATGGCCTGGGGACTCGAGCCGGGCGACCGGGTCGCGATCATGGCAGGAACGAGCTACGAGTGGATGCTCTGCGACTTCGCGATCTGGACGGCGGGCGGCGTCGCGGTGCCGATCTACGAGACCTCCTCGGCGGAGCAGGTGGAGTGGATCCTCGGTGACTCGGGGGCGGTCGCGATCTTCACCGCCAACGACGCACTGACGGACCTCGTCGAGCAGGTCCGACCGCGTCTGGCTCACCTGCGGGTGGTGTGGTCGATGGACCGCACCGAGCTGCAGGCACTCGCCGACACCGGTAACGACGTGGACCGCGCCGACGTGGAGAAGCGCCGCACGTCACAGTCCAGCGACGCCCTGGCCACGATCATCTACACGTCGGGGACCACGGGTCGGCCCAAGGGCTGCGTCATCACCCACGCCAACCTGCTCAGCGAGGTCCGCAACGTGGTCGCCGCGCCCAACGTGACCGAGAAGCTCTTCAACGAGCGCAGCAAGACCCTGCTCTTCATCCCGGTGGCACACATCCTGGCCCGGGTCATCCAGCTGTCAGCCGTGCACAACCGGGTGCACCTGGCCCACAGCAGCGACGCCAAGAACGCCGCCGCCCTCCTGGTCGACTTCAAGCCGACCGTGATCCTCGCCGTGCCCTACATCTTCGAGAAGATCTACAACACGGCGAAGCACAAGGCGGTCTCCGAGGGCAAGGGCTGGATCTTCGACCTTGCCGACAACACCGCACGCCATTACAGCGAGGCGCTCGACCGCGGCCGCCCGGGGCTGCTGCTGCAGCTGCGGCACGCTCTCTTCGACCAGCTGGTCTACTCGAAGATACGGGCGGCGGTCGGCGGGCGAGTCGAGTACATCGTCAGCGGCGGGGCGCCGCTTGGCTCCCGGCTGGGCCATTTCTTCCGCGGCGTCGGCATCAACCCCCTCGAGGGGTACGGCCTCACCGAGACCTGCGCTGGCGTCACCCTCAACCTGCCGGACCAGCAGCGGATCGGCTCGGTCGGGCGGCCGCTGCCGGGCTGCGCGGTCCGGATCGCCGACGACGGCGAGGTGCTGCTCAAGGGCGGAACGGTCTTCCAGGAGTACTGGCACAACGAGGCAGCCACCAAGGAGGCCATCGAGGCGGACGGCTGGTTCCACACCGGCGACCTCGGGGCGCTGGACGACGACGGCTTCCTGGCCATCACCGGACGGAAGAAGGACCTGATCGTCACGGCGGGGGGCAAGAACGTCGCCCCCGCGGTGCTCGAGGACCGGCTGCGCGCCCACTGGCTGGTCAGCCAGTGCATCGTGGTGGGCGACCGGCGCCCCTATATCGGTGCACTGATCACGCTCGACTCCGAGGTGCTTCCTCAGTGGATGCGCGAGCACGCCCACCCCGAGTCGGAGACGCTCGAGAGCCTCCGCGAGGACCCAGCCCTGCTCGCCGAGCTCCAGCACGCAGTCGACGACGCCAACGCCGCGGTGTCGCGGGCCGAGGCGATCAAGCGGTTCCGGGTGCTCCTGGACGAGTTCACGATCGACGGCGGCCTCCTCACCTCTACGCTCAAGGTCAAGCGGCAGCTGGTGCTCGAGAGGTATGCCGGTGAGATCGACAGCCTGTACGCGAAGGAGCGTGCCCGCACCCCATAGGTCGGTTGGCCTGACAAGTCAGCGGGTCGAGTCCGCGGGTCGAGGTCCGCGGGTCGCGTCCCCGGATCGACCCCGGGGATCGAGTCCGCCGGTGGCGTCCACGAATCGCTGGGGGACGAAGGCCCTGGTCGCGTGGGGTGGCACGCGGCCAGAGCCTTTGGTGCCGACCAGCCCCGTCGATCGGGCCGGGCGATCAGGACCGAGCCCCGATCAGGGCCTGGCGACGATGGCAGCCGCGGCGCCCTCGACCGCGAGCCAGTCGAGGATGTGCGCGATGGTCCAGTCCGGGACCTCGAGCTGCGGCACGTGGCCGACGTTGCGCGCGACCTCGAACCGCCACGTCGGGTTGTCCGCGGCAACCGCTCGGGCCGCCGCCAGCGGCACGAGGCGGTCCTTGTCGCCGTGGAGCAGGAGAACCGGGACCGAGATGCTGCGCATCATCGACTTGACCCATCCCCGCCGGGCGAGCACCAGCATGAGGGAGCGAGCCGCGACGACCAGCTCGGCGTCGACATCCGGGTACTCCTCACGCTCCCGGGCCAGGGCAAGGTGCTGCTCGAGCACCAGGCGCGGTACGCGGGTCGGGTCCACGCAACAGAGCCGCAGGACCGCCAGAGCCTGACCTTCTGCCGAGAGGACCGTCCGCCGACGCGACATCACCACGTTTCCCACCGCTGGCACGGCATACAGACCGAACATCAGCATCACGAGCGGATCCGGGCGGGCCGTTGGTCCCACGGGGAGCGCGGGGTCGACCAGCACCAGGCCGGCGACCAGGTCTGGCCTCGCCGACGCCAGCAGCATGGAGATGAGCCCGCCCATGGAGTTGCCGACGAGGACGACCGGCTGGCCGCACACCTCGCCGATGAAGCGGGCAAGCAAGCGGGTGTTCTCGTGGATGCTCGTGGAGCGGCCGAGGACCTGGGTGCGCCCGAAGCCCACCAGGTCGATGGCCATGACCCGGTTCGTCTCGGCAAGCGTGGGCGCGATCGCGGCCCAGTTCAGTAGGGAGCCGCCGAGGCCGTGGACGAGCAGCATGAGGGGCCCGTCGTCAGGACCCCCGTAGTCGACGTAGTGGACGGGACCGTCGAGATCAGCCCACATGGATGGCGGGGCCGCTGACGGGCGGCGGCGGCGCGCGCCTCGGGGCCTTCCGGTGGCGGCAGTATCGTCGCGCTGCGGGGAGGTGGTCATGTCATCGCCTCCAAGGCTGGTCGCGTTGGCGGACAACGCCATCCGCCCTGCGCCCACACGCATATTGTCTCCCCTCACGGCTGGCTACGCAGTGTGAACCAAGCGACACGCCGACAGAGACGTGCGTCCCTGTCACCCAGACGGGTGCACGCACGCACGCTCAGACCGACGGCGTCGGAAACTCACCCAAATCGGGCGATAGCGACGGGCAGACAGCGGAACAGCGGTCAGAACAGGCGGTCAGAACGGCATGGAGATGAACGGCGAGTCGTAGTCCTCGACCCTCTGAAGGTCCTCGGCCGCCTCGATCGGGGTCAGGCTCATGCTGGACTTCTCCGCCTGGATCATCTGACGCAGGAGGCGAGTCTCCCCCGCAGTCGCGATGCCGGTGATCTGCGGGTAGGTCTGGAGCAACCACGAGACCGCCGCCGTGATCAGGCGCTGCTCGTCGAACGGCAGGTACCAGGTGTCGTAGGTCTTGGCCTCGCCCTCGCGCCAGTTGCGCCGGGCGATCGCCTTGATGGCCATGACGGCAGCGTCACTTTCGGCGGCGGCAGCGAGCAGCTCGTCGAGGTCAGCGGCGTAGTCCGGCTGGTGGGCGAGCCGGAAGTTCACGGGGGTGAGCACCGTGTCGAAGTCGAACCGGCGGAGAGCCTCGCGGTGCACCGAGGGTGCCTCGTGGGTGTGCCCGGTGATGCCGATGGAGGACGCCAGACCCTCGTCGCGCGCCCGGACCGCGGCGGCGAGCCCGCCGCCGGGGGCGGTCAGCCGGTCGAGGTTCTCAAGGTCGCACACGGCATGGAGCTGGATCAGGTCGACGTGGTCGGTCTGCAAGCGCTCCAACGAGCGGTTGATCTCCGCCCAGGCTGCTTCCTCCTCACGCTGCCCAGTCTTGGTGGCGAGGAAGATCTGGTCGCGGATCCGCGGCATCCACGGCCCCAGCCGCAGCTCTGCGTCGCCATAGTCGGCCGCCCCGTCGAAGTGGTTGATGCCCGCGTCGAGGGCCTCTTGGATCGAGGCGTCCGCGCGGTCCTGGCTCACTTCCGACAACGACGCGGCGCCATAGATGAGCACTGAGCTCTGGTGTCCGATCCGTCCCAGCCGACGTGTCTGCATGGCTCCGACGCTACCCGCCGTGACGGCCGAGCGCACCGCCCTCGTGGCCTGGCTCGAACATGCCGACGTCCCCGCCCACGACGGGCGGGTGTGGAGCGAGGTCATGGTCGCCACGGGGGAAACTTCAAGGACATCGCACGAGTCCCGGGTTGACTCCAGACGTCGATCGGGGTCTCAAGTGGCTCACCCGGCGCATCGTGGGAGTCCGCAGACTTTGGCGACTCGCCATCACCTCCGGGCGACGGAGCGGACTTGGCGTCGCCGGCGACGCTCTGCCGCTGCCTTAGCCAGTGGTCATAAGCGCCGGGCGTCAGGTCCCACTGGACCCCGCCGTCGACGACGCGACCGTGGTAGCCCTTGCGATGCACGACGTCGTGATGACGCCCGCACAACAGCGCGCCGTGGTCGAGGTCGGTCGGGCCGCCATCAGCCCAGTGCCAGAGATGGTGTCCATCGCACCACGAAGCGGGAACGGTGCAGCCCGGGAAGCTGCAGCCGCCGTCTCGCAGCCACATGGCCCGGACCTGCCCCTCGGTGAAGAACCGCACCTTGCGGCCGAGCTCCAGCACTTCGCCCTGCACACCAAGCATCACAGGGACGACCCCCGCGTCGCAGGCCAGCCTCCGCACGGTCTCCGGACCGAGCAGCGCGCCAGCGGCGGTCGAGCCCAGCACGGTGCCGGCATTCGTCCGGGCCAGGAGATCGGTCAGCTCCATGCTGACGAGGAGCTGCGTCTTGGTCGTTGTCGCCACGCCGTCAGCGGACGCGACTCCGCGTCGCACCACTTCCAGGAGCGCATCCATACGCCGCTGTCCGGAGTTGCGCAGGTCACGCTCACCGTCGACCGGCCGCGGCGCCGAAAGGGCGCCCACCGCAGCCTCGATCACGGCCTTGGCCTCCTCGTCGACCACGAGGTGGTAGTCGAACCGGCCGGTTCCATCTGCACACGGCTGCGACAGCGAACGCTGCTCGCGCGCCTTGTCCTGAAGGGTTTGAAACTCGCCGGCGTAGCCATACTTCGCGATGAGCTGCTGTCGGACCCTGCGGATATCGCGGGAGCAACCGGTCTCGGCCAGTCCGACCAGGCAGTCCATGACTGGCTCCTGGGCGTCGGGGTGAAGCCGGTGTCCGATCCGTTCGTACTCCTCGACGACGCACGCCGCATTGACAACCGGAGCCCGGCCCTCCAGCACCGCCCGCCGCAGCCCCGTGTACCTCTGGTGCCGCGTCGCTTCGACCACTCTGACCATGCGCGCGGAGCCGCCCGAACGGAAGGACGGTGCCCACTCGCGGAGCCACTCGTGCGTCCGGCCACCAACCTCGCCCCGTTCGACCGCCTCGGAGAGGACGGCCACCCTCGCGCCCTCCACCCGCTCCCCCAGCGCGTCGATCAGTGCCAACAGAGGCCCGAGCTCGGCACCCTGAGCCTGCCAGAGCTGCGCGGCAAGCCCTTCCAGGGCAGCGCCGGCCAGCCTCAGCGCCTTGCGGCGCTTCGCCAGCGATGTGCCCCCTGCCATGCCAAAACCCTAGGTCCACCCACTGACAGCCCAACTGAACTGCCTCCGTGCGAATGATCAAGAATGCCAAGGCAGTTCGCGCGCCACTTGTCAATGTCTGTTCAGGTTCTGTGGACAGGCCAAGGAGTCGCCTCCTGCCCTGTGGACAAACCCGACGAGAGGTATGCCGTGAGCACTCAACATGAGCCCGCGACCCGGCATACCTCTCGCTGGTCAGTGGTGGCCTTCGCCGGCCACGAGCTCGCGCAGAGAGTCGACCTCTTCGGCGCAGGCGGAGCAGGCGGCAAGGTGCTTCAGCAGGCCGGCTGGCGCGGGGTCCGGACGACCGAGAACCTTCGCATCGACGTAGGAGTCCATCAGGTCGAAGCACTCCTCGCAGGAGAGGTACGGCTCGGTTTCCAAGGTCAGCGCCCGGGCCTGTTCGGGGGTCAGCGGGCCGAGGTGGCGGTTCATGAGTCCGCTCCGTCCTGGCGTGGAGACGACGATGCAGCTTCCTGCGGCGGCCCCGACGACGGGGCCCCGACCCCCTGAGGCGGCTGGCCAGCCGGTGAGCCTCCGCGTTTGGGCGGCGCCGGCGGCACGTGGCCGGAGGTGACAAGGTGCGCACGGAGGCGGCCGCGCGCCATGTGCAGGGTCTTGTAGAGCGCGCCCCGCGTCGTGCCGAGCCGGTCGGCGAGGACGTCGATGGGCACCTGGTCGACGAGCAGGGCGACCGCGATCTTGCGCTGGTAGGGCGTGAGGGCCTCGTCCATGGCCCGCCGCACGGCCGAGGCCAGGTCTGCAGCCTCAGCGCGCAGCTCCGGACCGGGCTCCGTGGCTGGATTCCAGGCGTCGATGTCGTCGAGGCAGATCTCCCGACCGGCCCAGGCATGCCGTCGCACTTCAGTGGCAGCCTGGAGGATGGCGAACTTATAGGCCCAGGTCGTGAACCGGCTGCGTCCCTCGAACGTCGACAGCTTGCCCAGCAGGGCCGTGAGCGCCTCGTCGGCGGCGCCGTTGGCGAGGTCGTCGCACGCCCGCGCGCTCGCGTCTCCGAGCATGGGCCGCATCCGTCGCACCTGGTGGCGGGCGGCGCGCAGCATCAGCGCGTGCAGGCGGCGCAGCGCGTCATCACACTCGGGGCCGGGCGTGCTCAGAGCCACGACCCAGTCGGGAGGCTCGCCCGACGTTGCGGCCGCTGATGCGGCCGCTGACGCGTTCGCCGCGACCGTTCCTGCCACCGTTCCTGACGCGGCTCGGGTCTCCGCCGGGAGGCCCGACGTTGCGCTGCGCGGGGACCAGCTCACCCGGACGTCTCCTCGTCGAGGATCTCCAGCGGAGCGAGAATCCGGGCGGCCAGCTCGGGCGGGCAGCCGCGGTCGACGAGCTGGAGCAGGGCGTGCAGGTCGACGCGGCCGTGCGCCAGCCGCGTGGCCAGCGC
This sequence comes from Dermatophilaceae bacterium, assembly GCA_035691065.1. Classification (GTDB taxonomy): domain Bacteria; phylum Actinomycetota; class Actinomycetes; order Actinomycetales; family Dermatophilaceae; genus DASSJT01. The sequence continues at coordinate 13,626 of DASSJT010000104.1, read as the reverse complement.
CTCCGGGAACCCGGCGTCCAGCAGTCGGCAGCGACGCCAGACCACGATGTCAGCGGGTGGGCCGTCGGGACGGCAGTGCTGCGGCAGAAGTGGGTGCTGTGCGGTCATACCTCGTTTGCGCGTCGCAGCGGCTTGACTCTTACCCGCACCGCCGACCAGCCCAGCGCCACCCAGCCCAGCGCCGACCAGCCCACCGCCAACCAGCCCACCGGCGAGCAGCTCGGAACCGAGCGGCGGCGCCACAGCACGGATGGCGGTAAGACCTTCGGCCCCGGCCACGCCAACCTCCATGTCGCCCTCCTGGCGACAGTCTCGCGATGGGCCGTCACGGCGGTCAACCGCGGGAAGGCCCCACCAGGGAGGATCCACATGAAGCCCATCCGCACCCCCGCCGTCGAAACCAGGTCCGCCACCGTTCGGGCGCGCATGGCCCAGCGGCCGCCCACACTCGCCGTCCCGCTGCTGGTCATCGCCGCCGTGCTCCTCGCGCTGCTCGCGCTGGCCCTCGCGCAGCCGTCCGCGGACGCCGCCGCCATCACCGCCACCAACTCCCGTCTCAGCCAGAACCTCAGCCACGACCTCAGCCACGCCAAGACTCCCCCGAGCAAGGCACTCACCGCTCCCCAGGTGGCGTTCCACGACCAGATGCGCAAGCTCTGGGAGGACCACGTCACGTGGACCCGGCTGGCCATCGTCACCTTCGCCGACGGCTCGGGTGGCTTCTCGGCCACGGCCAGTCGGCTGCTCCAGAACCAAGCAGACATCGGCGACGCCCTCAAGCCCTTCTACGGCACCGCCAACGGCGACCACCTCGCCGCCCTTCTCCACGACCACATCACGATCGCGGTCGAGGTGCTCCAGGCCGCCAAGGCGGGTGACTCCCAGGCCTTCGCCGACGCGAGTGCCCGCTGGTACGCCAACGCCAACGACATCGCTGACTTCCTGGCCTCGCTCAACCCGAACTGGCCGCAGGACACCATGCGCGCGGACATGAAGACCCACCTCGACCAAACCCTCGCCGAGGCCGCCCACGAGCTCGGCGGCGACTACGCGGCGAGCGTCACCGACTACGAGGCTGTCCACGGGCACATCCTCGCGATGGCGGACATGCTCAGCGACGGGATCATGGCCCAGTTCCCGGGCCAGTTCCACTGACCTGCACCACAGCGGCAGGCGACGGTATGCCGGGTGGCCGCCACCCGGCATACCGTCAACTCCGTGCCTTCGCCGGCTCGCTGGTCGTGCCGCCGGGAACGAACGGGACCTACAGCAGGACGGACTCGATCACGACATCGCCCTGGCCGATGAGCACGTTGGCGTCCGTGCGCACCTGGACGTTGCCGAGCAGCGCACGGCCGGCGGCGGGGGCTCCGTTCGCCGTCACCGTTGCAGGGGCGCTCCAGGACGCGCCGGCGGGTCGAAGCGCGTTGGCGTCCGTGACCGAGCTCGAGAAGGCGGGTTGACGAAGACGTCGACGTAGTCGACGTGCGGTTGTAGACGAACAGGTCGACGTCAGCGCCGTGGTCGCTCCGGTTCCCTATCGTCGCCCGCAGCGACGTCGAGCCTGTCGTCACCGCCACGTCGTACACCTGTGCGGTGTTGGCGATCGTCGGCGTGGCGCAGTTCGCGCTGCCCAGGGTCGTGCCGACCACGCGACCGGTGAACTCCCCGAACAGGTTGGTCCGCGTGTAGCTGCGGGCCACCCGCTGGCTGAGCGTCGGGGAAGCGATGACGTCCCGGTTGGGCGCCTTCAGCTGGTTCCTGCAGGATGAGACCAGCAGGTTGCAGCGGACCGGGACCAGCACGTGAGCGGAGAACGACCATGAAACGGAGCAGAGCCAGACATCTCGCTGCGACGACGGGGGCGGTGACCGCCACGGCTGTGATCGGCGCGCTCGGCACCGACGTCAAGTCGGCGTGGTACCAACAGCTCGCCAAGCCGGCCTGGCAGCCTCCGGGCGCCGCCTTCGCCCCGGTCTGGACGGGCCTCTATGCCATGATCGCGCTCAGCTCGGCGCGCGCACTCGACCAGAGCGACCCCGAGGGGCGGCGCAACGTCACTCGCGCACTCGCCGCCAACCTGGTCCTCAACGCCTCCTGGAACTGGCTCTTCTTCAAGGCTCACCGACCCCGGTGGTCACTCGTCGACATCGTTCTGCTCGACGCGTCCACGCTCGACCTCGCGCGCCGCGCGAGGCGTGTGGACCCGGCCGCCGGTCGGCTTCTCCTGCCGTATGCCGCGTGGGTCGGGTTCGCGAGCGCACTCAACGCGGCGATCGTCCGGCTCAACCCGCAGGAGTCCTGAACCCCCCTTGCGGCACCGCTGCGGGACGTCCTCGGGCAGGGGTCGTATGCCGTTGAGTCACCGGCATACGAGCCGTCGCCTCATGCGGTTTGCTGCGTCTGCGCCTCGGGTAGTTCGGGCTCATGACTGCCGCTGAGCCTGCCGTGATGCCCCCGGCAGAGCGCTAGCTCGGCAGCCTCATGCACCAGGCGAAGGAGACCGGCACCGAGCCCGGCGTGCGCAGACGACTGTGACGACCTGAGGAGTGGAGATGGAGTCCGACCGCATCGCCGACATCTGGGGACCGAGGACACCACACGCGGCGGCTGAGCCGTGGCCGGTTCGCGTCGACCGGCACCTCGCGGAGGGTGTCGATGAGGCGGAGGTCTCCTGGCACCAGTCGGCGTGTGTGCTCTGCTCGAACGGCTGCGGCATGGACATCGCCGTCGCCGACGGCCGCATCGTGGGCGTGCGCGGCCGCGAAGTGGACCGGGTGAACCATGGTCGGCTCGGCCCCAAGGGCAGCTACGGCTGGCAGGCCAACAACAGTTCCGACCGGCTGACCGTGCCGCTCATCCGGCGCGATGGCCGCCTCGTCGAGGCCAGCTGGGACGAGGCCATGGAGCTGGTCGTGGAGCGCAGCCGCGATGTCATCAACCGGATGGGCCCGCTCGGGATGGCGTTCTACACCAGCGGCCAGCTCTTCCTCGAGGACTACTACACGATCGGCGTGCTCGTACGGGCCGGCATCGGCTCGCCGCACCTTGACGGCAACACCCGGCTCTGCACCGCCACCTCTGACTTCGCCCTGAAGGAGTCGTTCGGATCAGACGGCGCGCCCGGCTCGCTGACGGACTTCGACCTGTGCGACACGCTCTTCGCGGTGGGGCACAACATCGCCGAGACGCACACCGTGCTCTGGGCTCGGATCCTCGACCGGCTGGAGGGGCCGGAGCCGCCGCGGCTCGTCGTCGTGGACCCGCGGCGGACCCGGGTCGCCGAGGCTGCCGAGGTGCATCTGCCGATCCGGCCCGGGACGAATGTCGCTCTGCTCAACGGAATCCAGCACGAGCTGATCGCGCGCGACTTCGTCGACCAAGCCTTCGTGGATGAGCACACGATCGGTCTGGAGCGGCTGGAGAAGGTGGTGGCGGAGTACACCCCGGAGACGGTCTCGTCGATCTGCGGCGTTCCGGCCGCCGACATCACTGCCGCGGCGGAGGTGATCGGCCAGGCCGAGCGGCTCGTCGCGACGTGCCTCCAGGGCGTCTACCAGTCGAACCAGGCGACCGCGGCGGCCTGTCAGGTCAACAACATCGTCCTGCTGCGCGGGATGATCGGCCGTCCGGGCTGCACGGTCTTCCAGATGAACGGTCAGCCGACCGCCCAGAACACCCGCGAAACCGGCGCCGACGGCGACTTCGTCGGGATGCGTAACTGGCAGAACCCCGAGCACGTCGCCGATCTGGCCAAGCTGTGGAACGTCGAGCCGGCCCAGATCCCCAGCTGGGCTCCCCCGACGCATGTCATGCAGATGATCCGCTACGCGGAGGAGGGCTCGATCGGGTTCCTGTGGGTTGCGGGTACCAACCCGGCCGTCTCCCTTCCCGAGCTGCACCGGATCCGCTCAGTCCTGGGACAGGACCGGCTGTTCCTGGTCCTGAGCGATGCCTTCCCCACGGAGACCACCGAGCTCGCCGACGTGGTGCTGCCCACGGCGTTGTGGGGCGAGAAGCTGGGCACCTTCACGAACCACGACCGAACGGTCCACCTGTCGGAGAAGGCGGTGGATCCGCCGGGACAGGCGCGACCGGACATGCAGATCTGGCTCGACTACGCCCAGCGCCTGGGTCTGGACGACAAGGACGGGAATCCCCTGCTGTCGTGGCAGTCGCCCGAGGAATGTTTCGACGCGTTCAAGGAGGTGACCCGGGGCCGCCCCTGCGACTACAGCGGGCTGACGTACGCGGCTCTGCGTGGCGGTTCAGGTATCCAGTGGCCGGTCACCGAGTCGGCTCCCGAAGGTACCGAGCGGCTCTACACCGACCATCACTTCCACACCGAGACCGACTACACCGAGGACTTCGGCCACGACCTCACGACCGGGGCTGCCCACGAGCGTAAGGACCACTTGGCCATGGGTGCCAACGGCCGGGCCATCCTCCACGCCGCGCCGTACCAGCCTGCCCACGAGCAACCCGACCACAACCGGCCGCTCTTGTTCACCAGCGGCCGCACGGCATACCACTTCCACACCCGGACCAAGACCGGACGCACGCCCGAGCTCCAGGCCGCTGCGCCCGAGCCGTGGGTGGAACTGTCGTCGAAGGATGCTGCCGAGTACGGCATCGACGAGGGCGACCTGGTGCAGGTCGAGTCGGCCCGCGGGCGGATCGTGGCGCCCGCCCGGCTGAGTGGCAACCGTGAGGGCATGGTGTTCGCGCCCTTCCACTACGGCTACTGGGACAGAGACTTGGACAGGGACCGGCGAGCTGGTGATGGCGCAGACGGAGAGGACGACCGGCCCACCGCGGCGAACGAGCTCACGATGACCGCCTGGGACCCGGTGTCCAAGCAGCCGACCCTCAAGCTCGCCGCGGTGAGCATCAGGAAGGTGGAGTCATGAGGGTCAACCACGCCATCGACCGCGTCATCGAGGCCGAGCAGGCGCTCGCCGCCCGGCTGGAGCAGCTTGCGGGTCGGCATGCCGCAGAGCACGACATCTACCAGCTCGGTCGCACCCAGGCCACCAAGGCAGCGCAGCGCGCCCAGCGGCTGGAGGAGGCCGCCCGGGAGTACGGGGCTGGCGTACCTGACCCGGACCTGCCGCGCGAGGGCATGGTCGACGCCCTGCGTCGGGAGGCGAGCCAGCTGATGGGCCGCTCTTCCGCCACTGGGCTGCTGCTGCTGGACGACCTGCAGGAGACTTACCTGGCGGCGCAGCGGGCCGAGATCGCGTGGACCGTGTTGATGCAGGCGGCCAAGGCCCGACGGGACGCGGAGCTGGTGAGCACGGTGAGCTCGGCGCACGAGCAGTGCGAGGTCACCGCGAAGTGGCTGTGGACCCGCATCAAGGTCGCTGCGCCGCAGATCCTGGCAGTCGGCTGACCATCCGGCCGGACGTCTCCCACACGAGACTCGTGGTACGGGTGGCATCTGGTTGGGGCTCCGAGCCCGGAGGTGTCAAGTGGCGGTTCCTCGCCTGAGGGGTGCCGTTGCCTCAGCCAGCTGTCGCCCCAGATGCGGTTCTGGTTCAGTGGTTCCGTGTGTAGATGGATGGCTTACTTCGGCGACCCGATCCTCGCCGCCGACCTACTCTTCCGCCCAGTTCACTCGGTCATAGACCAGAGCCTGAACTCGCGGCTGGGCGCTACCACGACGAACGGAGACGGCTTCGGCCTCGGCTGGTACGGCGAGGCACCAGAGCCCGCGGTGTACAAGTCAACGCAGCCAGCCTGGAGCGACCCGAATCTGCGCGAGATCGCCCACTGTGTTCGAACACCTCTCCTCTTCGCGCATGTCCGCGCCTCCACGGGCACGGCGGTCCAACGCTCCAACTGTCACCCTTTCCGCCACGGCAGGTGGCTGTGGATGCACAACGGGTTGATCCGAAGCTTCAGAGAGCTCAAGAGGGACCTGGTCATGGAGGTGGAACCCGACCTGTATGCCGACATGGAGGGCACCACGGACTCAGAGCTGTTGTTCTTCCTCGCGCTGACATTCGGCCTTGCCGATGACCCGTTCGAAGCGGTCGCCCGAGCGGTGGGGCTGGTCGAAGACGTGGCTCGGGCCCATGACATCCACAACCCGGTGCAGATGACCGTCGCGACGGCCGACGGCACGTCGGTGTGGGGCTTCCGGTACTCCACCGAGGGCAAGAGTCGATCGCTCTACTACTCCAGCGACGTCACGCAGCTGCGCGAGCTGCACCCGGACGTACCGATGCTGCAACGGTTGGGCGAGGAGACGAGGTTCGTGGTCTCCGAGCCACTCGTGGACCTGCCAGGCGCGTGGAACGAAGTACCTGAGTCCTCCGCTGGAGTCGTTCGTCCGGGAGCCGACGAGATCCGCACCTTCAGCCCTATCCCACCGGCGTAGCCCATAGCGTTCCGTCGTACGACGTTGCACCAGGCCGACGCGGTTACCGACCAACCGGCGTGACCTTGGACCCTTGCTGGTCAATTCGCCGCCGCTGCACCCTCGGGTGGTGACCGATCGGCGAGCAGACGGTGACAAAGACGGTGACCTGCGGGACGCCTACCACCATCTCGCTTCTCTGCAAGACCTGCTGCTGGAGCGCCTCAACGCGCCACTGCGTGAGATCGGCCTTCGGCTGGTACCTCCACGCAAGGGCATGCGTGTGCTGGACATCGGTTGCGGAACCGGTGCCCAGCTGGAGCGCTACCAGCGCGCCGGTTGCCAGATCAGCGGAATAGACCAGTCCGCGTCGATGCTGAAGCGGGCCCGCCAGAGGCTGTCAGCGGCCGCCGACCTCAGGCTGGGGTCGGCCGGGTCGCTGCCGTACCCAGATGGCCAGTTCGACCTGGTCCTTGCGTCGCTGGTACTGCACGAGCTGACACCGGACCTCCAGGACGCAGTCCTCACCGAGATGTGCAGGGTCCTCGCCGCGGACGGCCGGATCCTCGTGACGGACTTCCACCCCGGCCCGCGCTCGATCCCCAAGGGTTGGCTCTACCGGGCGGTCAGTCTCGTGGCGGAGTCAGTCGCGGGGCACCGCGACCGCTCCGACGCGTTTCTCGCCGATGGCGGGATACCCGCCGTTGCCGCCGCTCATGGGCTGACGGTTGAGCGCACGAAAGTGGTCTCCGGAGGCAACATGGCCCTTTACGTCCTGACTGGTCAACCTGGACGCTGAGCTGGCCTGTGCAATGACCGCATTGCGGCCTTCGCGCTCCCCGGTAATGCCGACACTGGAGCCGCCCGTGCTTGCCAGCCCCTGACGGGCCCCGGAGTACTACGGTCCTGGCATGGCGAAGTACGAGCTCAACCCAGCTGCTGTCGAACACGCCCAGCGCCTGATCGAGGCGCGACAGTACGTGTTGGACAGCGACTGGGGATCGGTGCAGCCACGGGCGGACGCAGAGAACGCCTACCTCGAGCGACACTCCTGGACGGAGTATGCCGCGTGGCACCTGGGACTGACCGAGGGCGCGGCCGATGAGACCAAGGCTCGCTATGCCTTCGTGTACGGCGACTTCCGCCGGGTCCACCGGACCGGGCTGATCGCCTGCGTCTACCGGGCATCGGAGTGGCGACACAAGGCCGTCGAGCTCGCTGCCCATGAGCTGCTCCAGCTCTTGGACGCGACGGCCTCCTCCTGAGCACCGCTGCTCCTCTGGGGTGGCTGCGCAGGGAAGGACCTCACTCGTTCGTCTAAGGCCGCCCGTCCATCCGGACGAAGCGATATCCGCTGGCTCGGAAGTCGTCGATGATCCTGGGTAGGGCCGCCACGGTCGCCGCCCGGTCACCGCCTCCGTCGTGCAGCAGCAGGATCGGGTGCGGCTGCGACAAGCCGGCTTGGGCACGGTGACGGATCTGTTCGGGCCGCCTGGTCGGAGGAGCGAGTTTGGCGTCCCAGTCGCGGGTGTCGACCGACCACAGCACTGTGCTCAGCCCGGCCGCACGAGCGGGCTGGAGGGCGCCCTTGACCACTCCCCCAGGGGGACGGAAAAGGCACGCCTTGGCACCCGCTGCAGTGATGGCGCGGCTCGTGCGGGCGATCTCCGACGTCAGCGTGCCGGCCTGCCAACCCCGCGACACGCTGGGGATGCGATGTGACCAGGTGTGGTTCTCGACCAGGTGGCCGGCGTCAGCGATCTCCCGGATCGTGTCGGGTTGAGCAGCCGCCTGCCTGCCGATCACGAAGAAGGTCGCTCTCACGCCCTTCTGCTCGAGGATCGCCAAGACTTCGGGCGTCCAAGGGCCAGGGCCATCGTCGAACGTCAGGGCAACGGACTTCTGGGTTGTGGCCTGCGCGGAGGCGCCCCGAACAGCCGGCGCCTCCCGGACGATGTCGACTGCGGCTGCCGGGCAGGGCTCGACCTGCGGCCGGTGGCTGCTGGCTGCGAAGGCCCGCGTCCAGCCGTCCCAGTGGCTGCGCACGCCGAGCCCCACGAGGCCGATCAGGATGACCACGAGCGCCACACGCGCCCAGCGAACGCGAAACCCGCCCCGGCGGACAGTCTTCCGGCGGGGCCGTGAGGCAGGTCGCTGCCTTGGTCGAGCAGGGGCCACAGCCCATGCTCGCAGTCACCGCGGTCGACCAGCTGAACGTCGAACCCGCGTGTCTCACGCGTGGGACCGGCGCCGCATCTACTGGCTCTGCGGACGGGCGAGCTCCCGCCGGGTCCAGGCGTTGGGCAAGGTCGTGGCGAGGTAGTCCTCGATGATGTCGAGCGGGCGGTACTGGGCGAACTCGTCGCGCAGGCGCATCGCGTTGGCCTTCCACTGCGGCTCGCCCAGCACGCGCTCGGCCGCTGCGGCGATCGCGGAGCTCGACGGCTTCTCGGTACGCAGGTCGATCCCGACCTGGAAGTAGGCCACCCGGGCGTTGATGTCGTTCTTGCCCTCCCGGACTCCGGCGGTCACCATCGGTACGCCGTTGGTCAGGCTGAGCAGCACGCCCCCGTAGCCGCCGTTGGTCACGTAGAGATCCGCGCGCTGGAGCACGGCGTCGAAGTCGATGTAGTCCTCGATGACGACGTTCTTGTGCGGGTACTGCCGCTGCAGCTCGTCGGTGTTGCGGTGACCGGTGGCGACGACCACCAGGGCGCCGGTGTCGACGAGGGCGTCGAGGGCAGGCGTGATCAGCTTGCCCGGGTCGTGGTTGTCGATCGTTCCCTGTGAGACGAGGACGACGCGCTGGCCATCGTGGACGCGACTGCCGTAAGGGAAGGTCGACGGGCCAGGAACGCGGTACGGGAGGAGGGCGCCCACGAAGCGCGAGCGCGGGTTGACGTTGCGCCGGGTGTAGTCGAAGCCGGGGACACCGCTCTGGAAGATGGCGTCCTGGCCACGGTAGAACTCGTCGAAGATCGAGCCCGTGACGGGCGGCAGGCCGGGCTTGGCGAGAATGGCGTTGTAGAGGCCCTTCCCGTGCGCGAGGACCATGCGGTCCATGGCGGCAGCCATCGTGCGGTGGACTGCGCGTCCGGCGGCTGATCTCGCCGGCTGCTTTCCGATGAAGTTCGGGGGCAGGTCTGGGTCGGTCTCGATGCTTGGTGACACGCCGACGCCACAGACGTGCTTCCCCAGGACGTCGCGGACCAGCCTGGCCGAGAGGAAGCCGGTGTCACAGAACATGACGTCGAACGGGAACTCGGCGTCGATGTCCCTGGTGTCGGCCAGGTAGCTCTCGACGTTGGCGAGGAACACCTTCTCGAAGTCGTAGCGGATCAGGGCGGGCCCGTGCAGCCGCTTCCGCTCCGGCAGGCTCGCGAGCGACTCGGAGTCCAGGTGCTCGTCGGCGCGGCGGTAGGGCACATGCGGGATCCCGAGCGACTCGAGGCGACGGGCGTACTGGCTGCCGGTGTACCACCGCACGTCGTGGCCGAGGTCGCGCATCCTGACCGCGATGCCGGTCAGGGGGTTCACATGCCCGTCCGCTGCGAGCGTGGCGAAGAGGATCCTCACGAGTGCCGTCCTTCCTGGCGGTGCCACTCCTTGCGGCGGGGGTCGCTGACCCTGGGGCCGCATTCGCTTCGCTAGAGTCGTCACTAGTGACTTCGCTAGGTTAGACTCCAGCCATGACCGATGTCCATAGGTCTGGCGAGATGTCGGCGCACGCGCCCCGGCCTCGTACCAGCCGGCGCGAGCGAGCCGAGCGGACCCGACGAAAGCTGCTCGACGCGGCATACGACCTCTTCTGCGCCTCGGGCTATGAGGCGACGACCATGCAGCAGGTGGCCGACAAGGCGGGGATGGCGGTGCAGACCCTCTACCTGCGGTTCGGCACCAAAGACCAGCTCCTCGCTGAGCTCGAGGACGTCGTCATCCTCGGCGGCGAGCCGACCAGCCGTCTGATGGAGCAGCCGTGGGTGCGGTCCCTGCGCAAGGAGCGCGACCCGCGGCGCCTCCTCGAGCTCTTCATCGACGTCGAGACGGACATCAAGGAGCGGGTCTGTCCCCTGGTCGCCTCGGTCGGCCGGGCACTGCCCACCGACGCTGCCACGATCAGCCGGCGGGAGACCGGCCGAGACCAGTTCTTCGGCCTGCTGGTCGACCGCCTCGACGCGCTCGGAGCCCTTCGACCCGGGTTAAACCGCGATCGCGCGCTGGACATCGTGCGGGCGATCGACACCTTCGAGGGCTACGTGGAGCTCACCCTCCGTCGGGGATGGAGCAGGGACGAGTATGCGGCGTGGTTCCGCGGACTGATGGCCCAACAACTGCTCGGAGCGGAAGCCCCCAGGCCGGAAGTACGCCGACCCGAAGCGTGAGGGGCGCCCTGGATCCATGACAGCTGGACCTGTGACGGGTCGGTGCTCGCTCAGAGCCAGCCCTCGCGGCGAATGCGCCGCAGAACGTCGTGCATGTCCAGGTAGTTCTCCCGTCGCCATTCCTCCAGTCGGCGCAGGTCGACGGCAAGAGCCTCCGTGCTGCCGCGCCTGAGGTGGTGCCACCGGAGGGCGTCGCGGGCGTAGTCGATGATCGCGACCGGCCTCACAGAGCGGATCGCGTCGAGGGCCTCGATGGCGTCCCAGCCCTGGGCCAGGAGGACGGCGTAGCCCGCCGACGGTCCGCGGTTGATTCCCATGTGACAGTGCGCGAGCACCCGGGCGTGCTCGTCTTCCATGGCCTCCGTCGCGAACTCCGCCACCTCGTCGAACCACTCCGGCGGCACTATCTGTCCGGCGTCGTCGATGCCGGTGTGCAGGTAGCGGATCCACGGCGCCGAGCGCGCGAAGAGCTCCTCGTCGGACCACTCGAACCGGCAGTCGACAACGTGGGTCACGCCAAGCTCGATGAGCTCGGCGAGCTGCTCGGTGGCCCGGCGAGGATCCTCGGACAGGTCACCGCCAACGAGCAGCTGCGAGGTGACGAACTGCACGTTCGCCACCTCGACGCGAGGAAACGGCATACCTCCCATATTGCGCCCCTCAGCGGAGCGGCGGGCCGGCGTCCTCATCGGACTGATGGACCTTTGGCCCGGTCGCCCGACTCTGAGTCGGACGATCGTAGGACCGCTGTGAGGGGGCAGGAATGGCGGCAGATACATAGAGCGGCTATCTCGGCCGGGTACAGAGGAAGCCGACCGGCGTGGCGACCTTGAGGACGCGATGTTCTTCTTCCAGAAGCAGGAGCGGTTCTACCGTGAAGGTGGCGACGAGGCCGGGCCGCCCGCTGGCGGGTTGGCGATCCAGGCAAGGATCCTCCAGACTCTCAAGGAAAACGGCGACGTCGACGGGGTGCTCTGTTCGTGCTCCGGGAGCAGGAGAAGATGCGCCGCGAGTCTGGGGACAAGGTCCGCCTCCCGGTCTCGCTGGGTAACCAAGCTCTGATCCTGCGAAGACGCGGCCAAGTGGACGAGGCCAGGGAATTGCACCACGAGAAGGAGCAGATCTGCCGGGAGCTCGACCTCCCGGACGGGCCGGCTCGTTCCCTGGGCCTCCAGGCTGATGTGGCGTTGAAGATGGACAGACCGGGGACGCGGAGGCCCCCCGCGGAGGCGTATCGGCTGGTCACGCAGCCCATCTCGCCGACCTGGCCGTGGCGCTGGAGCCACTCTTCAGCGTCGTGGGGAAACAGCTGGCCGGGCGTGACTCCCCATCAGGTTCAGGCCTCGCGCTGACCGAGAGACACGGCCGAGCCCCGAAGCCGGCGTGAGTGCCTGGCCCCAACGGACGATGACCATCCCCGTTGAGCTCCGTCCATCTGGTCCCTGGGTTCGAAGGCTTTTGGCGGCCTGCCACCGGTCGTTGACCCCGTTGGGTCCAAATCCTCCGCGATTCCCCCGGACTGACCTGGCAGCAGCTCTACAACCGACTTCAGTCTCGGGGAATGCTGACGCAAAGCTCCGCAGCTACCGCAGGCGGTGTCGCACATGCGGCGCGCGGCATGGCTGCGCATCCGGAGCTCCCTCGCGGAGTCCGAGGCGCTAGTCCGGAGGATGGGCCGGACACGGCGACTCTGTCCGCGGCTGCGGTGTCAGCCCTGATGGGTGCGCTGACCGTCTCTACGACTGCGGCATCAGCCCTGATCGGCGCTGGCCATCTCCGCGAGCGGCGACGCGACCCTCAAGGTCTGGGACGCCGAGTCCGGAGCTGAGGTGCGAACCCTGGCCGAAGGGAGCAGGCCCGACAGGCGGTGGATCGTCTCAGGGGGCCCTGGCGACGCCTTGAAGTTGTGGAAGCCGCCACGGGACGGTGCATGGCGACGCTTACTGTCCAGCGATCTCTACCGCCACGCACCCCTGGCTGCCGCCCGTGGCTACGGCGACCAAGGAGGTCGGTTCACACAGGTACAGCTCATGGAGGTGGACCGATCATCGTGACTGCCACGAGCGGCGATGACGGCCCGGCCCTCGTCTGCCCCGCCTGCTGGGGGAAGCGTGCTGTCGCCAACGTTCAGCTGGGCACGGAACTGGTCTGCAGATCGCGGGAATCCGAACGAAGCCTCCGCGTCAACTCCTTCGTGCTGAGGTCCGCACGCCGGCCGACCCGTTATTGACCCGCGCTTCGCGCGTAGCCACGCCAGCGGCTGAGACCACGCAGCCATACCCTGGCGACGCACTGAGAGCCCTGTGGGCCGGCGACGCTCAGAGATCGTCGCCCTCTCTCCAGTGTTCCGCGCCGCACCCCGCGACTCAGCTGGGCGTCACTGGCGCTTCAGCGTCCAGGTGCCGTCAGCTGTGATGGTCACCACCGACGGCCCCTCCTCGAACGGCACCGTGCCCCTGTAGCTGCCGATCTCATTGACGGCGAGGTTTGGGAAGGCGCCGCCAGCCTGCATGACCACGAAGTTCGCCGACCCCTTGTGCGTGATGGCGAAGTCCACGGCGTCGCCGTCGTAGCGGAAGACCCTATCGCCCTTACCGGAGGCGGACGAGCCCAGCCTGGGCGCCGTGGAGATGGGCGCGATCTTGATGTTCCACGAGCCGTCAGCACTGATCTTCAACTTGACCGGGTCGCCGCCCAGGTCCGAGAGCCCGTATGCGGTGACACCGGAGTAGCTACCGATGTCGTTGACCAGCAGGTCACCGGTGGACTGGTTACGCGCGTCCAGCACCTGCAGGGAGACGTTCGAGGACCCCTTGTGGCTGAAGGTCACCACGCCGGCACTCGCCCCCTTCGGCAGACGCAGAGTGCTATCGCCACGCCCGG
>DASSJT010000103.1:0-47986 GCA_035691065.1 Dermatophilaceae bacterium | reverse complement strand
CAGGTCGCTGGAGCGCTCATCGGCTGGTCGCTCGGCGCAGCCGTCGGGCCGGGCACGCTGCTGGTCGTGCTGTTGGTGGGCCCGGCGGTCGACCTGGTCTCCAGGCGGCTCTTCGGGCAGGCCCGCGTCAGGGCCGCCTAGACCGGTTCACGGGGCGGCGAGGCATGCCCGGCCCTTCGTAGGAGTGCGGGCACGCCCAGCGGTGCCCGTAGGTCGGAGCCGTCAGCGGGTGGAGGCTGCGTGGACGAGCTCGACGACCCGCGTCAGCACGTCGGGCTCGGTGTTGGGCAGCACCCCGTGGCCGAGGTTGAAGATGTGGCCTGGCGCGGCCCGGCCCTCCTCGACGATCCTGCGGACGTTCGCCTCCAGAGCCGGCCATGGTGCGAACAGGAGGGCCGGGTCCAGGTTGCCCTGGACGGCATACCCGCCGCCCAGCCTGGCCACGGCGTCAGTGAGCGACACCCGGTAGTCGACCCCCACGACCTCAGCTCCCGCAGCACCCATGGCCGCCAGCAGCTCGCCGGTTCCGACGCCAAAGTGGATGCGCGGCACACGCAGGTCGGCGACGGCGGCCAGCGCCGTGGCCGAGTGCTGCTGGACGAACTGGAGGTAGTCGGCCCGCGACAGGGCCCCCACCCACGAGTCGAACAGCTGGACGGCGGACGCGCCGGCCTCGGCCTGAACCCGCAGGAACGCACCGGAGACCTGGGCCAGCCGGGCGCACAGGTCGTGCCAGAGACCGGGGTCGCCGTGCATCAGCGCCTTGGTGTGCTCATGGTGCTTGCTGGGTCCGCCCTCCACGAGGTAGGAGGCCAGCGTGAAGGGGGCGCCGGCGAAGCCGATCAAGGGGGTGGTGCCGAGCTCGCTCACCAGGATCTTCACGGCCTCCTGGACATACGGCACCTGGTCAGGGGTGAGCTCGGGCAGCCGGTCGAGGTCGGCGCGGCTGCGGATCGGCTGCTTCACGACCGGTCCCACGCCGGCCACGATGTCGAGGTCGACCCCGACGGCGGCGAGCGGCACGACGATGTCGGAGAACAAGATGGCGGCGTCGACCCCGTGGCGGCGGACCGGCTGGAGCGTGATCTCGGCGACGAGCTCTGGCCGCTGGCAGGACTCCAGCATGCCGATGCCCTCGCGCACCCGGCGGTACTCCGGCAGCGACCGGCCGGCCTGGCGCATGAACCACACCGGGGTGCGGTCGACGGGCTGTCGCAGCGCCGCGCGGACGAGGGTGCTCTGGGAGGGACTGTCAGACGTCACCGGTGAATCGTAGGCGAGCGTCCTTTGGCTCGATCGCCTCAGGCAGCGATCGCGGCCGCCCCGACCATCGACAGCACCACCCCGGCCTTCTGGATGCCGCGGAGCCGCTCGTGGAGCACCGCTCGGGCGAGCAGGACCGTCACGACCGGGTAGAGCGAGGCGAGGACGCTGGCCACGGAGACCTGGCCGCGGCTCGAGGCGACCGCGAAGAGCACGTTGGCGCCCAGGTCGCCGAGGCCGATGACCGCCAGCATGGGCAGGTCGCGACGGTGGACCCCGCCCGTGCTGCGACGTCGCAGTCCGGCGGCGGCGAAGGCGAGGACCGAGGTGAGCCGCATCCCCCAGAGCGTGTGCAGTGTGGACACCCGGGCCCCGCGGTCGAGGGCGAACAGCGCCACGCCGAACCCGACGGCCGCGATCGTCGCCAGCACCACGGGCCGCGCCGAGACGGCGCCGCTCAGCTCCGGTCCCGAGGCGAGGGCCACGCCGGTGATGGCCACCGCCATGCCGGTCCACGCCACCGGTGAGGGCTGGTCGCCCGTGGCAAGGCCGAGTACGACAGGCACGACCACCCCCAGGGACGCCACCGGCGCCACCACGCCCATCGTGCCGCTGCTGAGGGCGGCGTAGAAGCACACCAGCGCACCTGCCCCGGCCGCGCCCGCCAGGGCGGCCCACCCGACCCAGCCCGGGTTGCCGAGGTCGCCGCTCCACACGACGACCACGGACAGCGCGAGAAGAGCGATGCCCTGGGACCACCCGACAACGGCGGCGGCAGGCAGCCGGCGGGAGATGAGGCCGGCCAGGAAGTCGGAGGTGCCCCAGGTGGCTGAGGAGCCAAGGGCCAGGAGCGACAGCACGCCGAAACGCTACTCGGCGGCCAGTGGGCGAGATGGCCTGCCCACTGGCTGGTACCGCCCAATCCCGTTCCCGATGCGCCGCCCGGCTATCCGGCGTGGCCTCCTCCCGTTCGCGCGAAGGGCGATCTACCCTGCGAGGGTGGCTAGTCGTTCCCTGTCCGGTGGCCACTCACCGGAGTTCGCCCAGGCCCTGAAGGACCTGCGCGGTGCTCGCCTGCGCCCCGAGGTCCGGGTGACCGAGGTCCCCGCGCCCCAGCGCATTGCCCCGTATGCCGTTGCCCTGACCGCCGATGTCGTCGGCACCGCTGGAGGTGAGGACGAGCTCGCCTCCGGGCGCTTCGTGCTGCTCCACGACCCCTCCGCGCCCGATCCCTGGGCCGGGGTCTGGCGGGCCGTGACGTTCGCCCGAGCCGAGCTCGAGCCCGAGCTTGCCTCAGATCCGATGCTCGGGGCAGTGGGCTGGTCATGGCTCATCGATGCCCTCGACAGCCACCGGCTCGCCTACACCGCTGAAGCAGGCACCGTCACCCGCGTGGTCTCGGAAAGTTTCGCCGGTCTCGCCGACCGCCCCGCAGCAGTGGAGATGGAGGTGCGCGCCTCGTGGACACCGCGCGGCGGCAACCTCGGCGACCACCTGCGTGCCTGGTCTGAGCTCCTCTGCACCATTGCCGGCCTGCCCCCGCTGCCCGAGGGCGTCATCGCACTCCCGGGGCAGCGCCGCTGAATGACTGACGACGTCATCCCTGCCGAGGCCTCGCCGGAGGGCTCGACGTCGCTGACCGAGGGCTCGCCTCCCCCGCCAACGCTGCTCGAGCACCCCGCCGATGGGGTACCGCCCGTGGTCGAGAGCGAGCGAGACCTCATGGCGGCGGCGGAGGCCATCGCCCAGGGCGAGGGCCCGGTCGCCATCGACGCAGAGCGCGCGTCGGGCTACCGCTACGGCCAGAACGCCTATCTCGTGCAGCTGCGTCGCGAGGGCTCCGGGACCTGGCTCATCGACCCCATCGCGTGCCCCGACCTGAGCCCGGTCGCGGATGCCATCGGCGGAGCGGAGTGGATCCTGCACGCGGCGACCCAGGACCTGGCTTGCCTTGCCGACGTGGGGCTCCGCCCGAAGCAGCTCTTCGACACCGAGCTGGCAGCCCGTCTGTTGGGGATGCCGCGCGTAGGCCTCGCCGCGGTGGTCGAGCACTATCTCGGCCTTTCCCTGGCCAAGGAGCACTCGGCGGTGGACTGGTCCACGCGGCCGCTGCCCGAGCCGTGGCTGCGCTACGCCGCGCTGGACGTCGAGGTCCTCGTCGAGGTCCGCAACCTCATGGGCGTCGACCTGGCGGCCCAGGGCAAGGCCGAGTGGGCCCGCCAGGAGTTCACCGCCCTGCTCGGCTGGGAGCCGACGGTCCGGGTCGACCCCTGGCGTCGCACCTCCGGGCTGCACCGCGTGCGTCATCGCCGCGGGGTCGCGATGGTGCGCGAGCTCTGGGAGGAGCGTGACCGGATCGCGCGCGACCGCGACATCTCGCCCGGCCGCGTCCTGCCCGACGCGGTGGTCGTCGAGATCGCGATGGCGGCGCCGACGACGGAGGACGACCTCCCGTCCGGCCATCGCGCCGTGCGGCGCTACCAGCGCCAGTGGCTGGCGGCCGTCCGGCGAGCCGCCGCGCTCCCAGAGGCGGCGCTCCCACCCAAGACCCTGCCCTCGGACGCTCCCCCACCCCAGCGGTCCTGGGCCGAGAAGGACCCGGTCGCGGCGACACGCCTCACCGCGGTCCGCAGCCAGCTGCTGGAGTTCGCGGAGCGCCACGCGGTGCCGGTCGAGAACGTGTGCAGCCCTGAACCCCTGCGCCGGGTCGTGTGGACCCCTCCGGTCAACCCCACCCCGGACTCCTTCGACGCGGCGCTGCTCGCCCTCGGGTGCCGGCAGTGGCAGCGGGAGATCGTCACGCCCATGCTGGTGGCGGCCTTCGCCGCCACGCCCAATGAGGCGACCAGCGCCGGTGAGCCGACCAGCCCCGGTGACGCGATCAGCGCCGGTGATGCTGCCAGCCCCGCCGAAGCCGCCGGCCAAGGCGGCACCGGCGAACCCGACTGAGCCGGCCCCGCGACGTGACGGCTGTCACGGCATACGGCTGCCCCGCAGGGCATTACCGATAAGTAACATTCAAGCAGGGCCGCCTCAGGCCCCCACCCAGACTCCGCACCAAGGGAGGCCCCGTGCCCCGCACCCTGCGTGAGGTCGTGTTCGTCGACGGCGTCCGGACGCCGTTCGGCAAGGCCGGGGAGAAGGGCATTTACGCCCAGACCCGCGCCGACGACCTCGTCATCAAATGCATCCGAGAGCTCCTGCGCCGGCACCCGGAGCTGCCACCGGAACGGGTCGAGGAGGTGGCGATCGCCGCCACCACCCAGATCGGCGACCAGGGTCTCACCCTGGGCCGGCTGGCCGCGCTGCTCTCCGGCCTGCCCAAGACGACACCCGGCTACTCGGTGGACCGGATGTGCGCTGGGGCCATGACCGCCGTGACCAACACCGCCTCCTCGATTGCCTTCGGCGCCTACGACATCGCCATTGCCGGCGGGGTGGAGCACATGGGCCACCACCCCATGGGCGAGGGGGTCGACCCGAATCCACGGATCGTGGCCGAGAAGCTCGTCGACCCCAGCGCCCTGGTCATGGGTTCCACTGCCGAGAACCTCCACGACCGGTTCTCCGAGCTGACCAAGGACCGCTCCGACGCGTATGCCGTGGGCTCGCAGGCGAAGCTGGCGCGGGCTTACGCCGAGGGGCGGATCCAGCCCGACCTGGTGCCGGTCGCGACCCGGAACGTGGAGAAGGGCTTCGGCCTCGCGGTCCAGGACGAACCGCCCCGGCCCGGCACCACGCTGGAGAGCCTGAAGGACCTGAAGACGCCGTTCCGGGCCCACGGTTCGGTCACCGCAGGCAACAGCGCCGGGCTCAACGACGGTGCCACCGCCTGCATCCTGGCCTCCGAGGAGGCGGCGCGTGAGCTCGGGCTGCCCGCCAAGATGCGCCTCGTGTCCTATGCCTTCGTCGGCGTCGACCCCGAGGTGATGGGCATCGGCCCGATCCCTGCGACCGAGAAGGCGCTCAAGAACGCGGGCCTGACCATCGGCGACATCGGGCTGTTCGAGCTCAACGAGGCCTTCGCGGTGCAGGTGCTCGCCTTCCTCGACCACTTCGGCATCGCCGACGACGACGAGCGGGTCAACAAGTACGGCGGCGCCATTGCCACCGGTCATCCCCTGGCCTCTTCCGGGGTGCGCCTCATGACCCAGCTGGCCCGCCAGTTCCAGGAGCACCCGGAGGTCCGCTACGGCCTCACCGCGATGTGCATCGGCATCGGCATGGGCGGGGCCGTGATCTGGGAGAACACGCGTGGGGCTACGCCCCCGGTGGACCCCCACGCACAGGGGGCTTTGCATCCAGTGGACCGGCCCACCGTGGTCGCCGAGGGAGATAAGGAGGGGACGGAGTGAGCCAGGAACAGGACGCCTACCAGGAGGTGGTCACCCACACCCCGGTCCAGGACATCGTCCTACCCGGCGGTGCGGGCACCCTCGCCCTGATCACCCTCGACAACGGGTTCGACCACACCAAGCCCAACACGTTCGGCCCCCAGACCATTGCCGGCCTCGAGTCCGTGGTCGACACCCTGCGCGGGCGGGCCGAGGCTGGCGAGGTCCACGCCGTCGGGATCACCGGCAAGCCCTTCATGTTCGCGGTGGGCGCCGACCTCAAAGCGGTGGCCCAGGCGACGGTCCGCGAGCTCGCCGTCGGGGTGGGCCGGGCCGGCCACCGGGCCTTCTCGGCGATCATGGACCTTCCGGTGCCGACCTTCGCCTTCGTCAACGGCGCCGCCATGGGCGGGGGTGTGGAGATCGCCCTCGCCGCGGACTACCGGTCCATCTCCTCCGGCGTGCCCGCAGTGGCACTGCCCGAGTGCTTCCTCGGGCTCGTCCCCGGTTGGGGCGGCTGCTACCTGCTGCCCAACCTCGTCGGGCCGGCCAGTGCGCTCAAGGTCATCGTCGAGAACCCGCTGAACATGAACGCCATGCTCAAGGGACCCCAGGCCTTCGCGCTCGGGATGGCCGACGCCATGTTCGAGCCGGCCGACTTCCTCGAGGAGTCCCTGATGTGGGCGGCCAGGGTCCTGACCGGCGAGGAGAAGGTGGAGCGGCCCGAGGTCAGCCGCGAGGAGTCCGAGTGGACGGCCGCCCTCAAGGCTGCCAAGGCCCTCGCCGACCTCAAGACCGGCGGCCAGTCGCCGGCGCCCTACCGGGCCATCGAGCTGGTGCGCGGCGCCCGTACCGCAACTCGAGAAGAGGCGTTCGCCGCCGAGGACGACGCGCTGGGCGACCTGGTCATGGGCGACGAGCTCCGGGCCGGGCTCTACGCGTTCGACCTCCTGCAGAAGCGGGCCAAGCGCCCCGCCGGCGCCCCCGACGCGGCCCTGGCCCGGCCAGTCACCAAGGTCGGGATCGTCGGCGCCGGCCTCATGGCCTCCCAGCTGGCCCTGCTGTTCGCGCGCAGTCTGACCGTCCCCGTGGTCATGACCGACCTCGACCAGGAGCGGGTCGACAGGGGCGTGGGCCATGTCCATGGCGAGGTCGACAAGCTGCTCGCCAAGGACAGGATCAGTCCGGACACGGCCAACCGCCTGAAGCGCCTCGTGACCGGCTCCACCTCCAAGGACGGCTTCGCCGACGCCGAGTTCGTCGTCGAGGCGGTCTTCGAGGAGCTGTCGGTCAAGAAGCAGGTGTGGTCCGAGGTCGAGGCCATCGTGTCCCCCGAGTGCGTCCTCGCGTCCAACACCTCGTCCCTGTCGATCACGGAGATGGCGGCGGACCTGGAGCATCCCGAGCGGGTCATCGGCTTCCACTTCTTCAACCCGGTCGCTGTCATGCCCCTGCTGGAGATCATCCCGGGCGTGAAGACCGATGACGCCACGGTGGCGACGGCCTTCGCGACCGGCAGGGCCCTGAAGAAGACCTCGGTCCTGGTCAAGGACTCGCCCTCGTTCATCGTCAACCGGCTGCTCGGCCGGTGGATGGGCGAGGTCGCCATGGTGGTCGACGAGGGAACGCCGATCGAGGTCGTCGACGCGGCCTTCGCCGGGCTGGCACCCATGCCGCCGTTCATCCTGCTCGGCCTCGTAGGCCCGGCGATCGCCCTGCACAACAACGAGTCCCTGGCCCGCGCCTTCCCGGACCGCTTCTACGTCTCCCCCGGCCTGCGCAAGGTCGTCGAGGCGAAGAAGCCGGCGGTCTACATCTGGCCCGAGGGCCGGCCGGTCGTCGACCCCGAGGTCGCCGCGATGATGCCCAGACCCGAGCGACCGGTCGTGCTCTCCCGGGAGGAGGTCCGCGAGCGGGTGCTCTCGGTGATCGCCGACGAGGCCCGCCGGATGCTCGACGAGGGGGTCGCCCAGGCCCCCATGGACCTCGACCTGGCGATGATCACCGGAGCCGGCTTCCAGCTCTGGAACGGCGGCATCACACCCCTGCTGGACCGCACCGGCGTTTCCGAGAAGGTCACCGGGCGCCGGTTCCTGCCCAAGGGCGTGGCGAGCGTCCCCGCCTGACGAGTCCTCAGGAGGACCGCACGGTCGGCACACCTGAGCCGGCGGGCCGGCATACCCCTCAGCGGGTATGCCGGCCCGCCTTCTTCCCGGGGAGTGTGACCTGCCCGCTCACAGCAGCTGCGCTTCGATGCCCCTGCGCTGGAAGTCGGCGAACTCCTCCGGCGACCAGCCCTGATGCAGCACCAGGCTCTCGAACAGCTCCGCCGTGGTGTAGGCGACCAGCACGTCCCGAGCCTGCGCGACGGTGACTCCGTCGCGCAGGTGGGCGGCCAGGGCGCCGGCGTTGCGTTCCATGCGCTCAAGGCGCTCGGTGTGGATGCGGTCGCGCAGACGGGCCATCTCGGGGTCGGTCCCCGCGGCTGCGCGGATCATGAGCAGGACGGGCGCCGCACGGGGTGCGACCTCGGCGCCCAGCTCGGTCCAGCGACGGATCAGCGTCCGCGGATCCGTGGCCGAACTGGCGGCCCGGTCCGATCGCCACTCTGCGTGCTCAGGCCCCTCCCCCGCCAGACCACGCTCCCAGAGCGCTCGGACCAACCCGGCCTTGCCGCCGAACCGCTTGTAGACCGTCTCCACCGAGACCCCCGCCTCCGCGGCCACCGCGGCGATGGTCGTGCCGGCATACCCATGTGCGGCGAAGAGCCGGGCAGCCGCGTCCAGAACCGCTGCGCGGCGCCGCGCAGCGGCCAGGCGACGCCCGGACGCGTCGTACCCTCGACGGGCCTTGACTGGGCGGGCCGGCACGCGCATCATCTCCTTATTCGTTACAGTTCACTGTAACCGATCTGGAAGCCGAGGCCACCGTGAACACTCCCGTCGCTACTCCCTCAGAGGTCATTGACAGCCTCGTCGCCGCCACCAACGCCCACGACCTCGAACGGCTCGTCGAGTGCTTCGCACCGGGCTACCTCAACCAGACCCCCGTGCATCCGGCCCGCGGCTTCGTCGGCCGCGAGCAGGTCCGCCGCAACTGGGCGCAGCTGTTCGCGGCCGTGCCGGACCTGCGGTGCGAGGTCACCGCCAGGGCGGTCGACGGCGACGAGGTCTGGTCGGAATGGGAGATGCGCGGGACCCGGCCGGACGGCTCACCGCATCTCATCCGCGGCGTCAACGTGTTTCGCGTGGCGGACGGTCTGGTACAGGCCGTGCGGTTCTACCTCGAGCCCGTCGACACCGGCGGCAGTACGGTCGACGATGCGGTCGCCGCGGCCGTCTCAGCGCCGACGGGCGCTCTGCCGTCATGAGCACCCCGGCGGCCGGCGGCCGACCCCGCCTGTCGGTGCTCGTCGCCGGGGGCACCGGGCGCCTCGGGCAGCTGGTGGTCAAGCAGCTGCTCGACGACGGACACGGGGTGCGGGTGCTGGCCCGGCACCCCGACGCCGGTGCGGACCTGCGCAGCCGCGGTGCCGAGGTCGTCGGAGCCGACGTGCGGGACTCGGCCAGCCTGGCGGAGCCGCTGGCGGGCTGTGACATCGTCGTCTCTGCGGTGCACGGGATGGACCCTGCCAAGGAGGGCTCGCCCGAGACGGTCGACCGCGACGGGAATGCCAACCTCGTCGCGGCCAGCGCTCGGAAAGGCGCATCCGTGGTCCTGATGTCCGTCATCGGCGCGGCCCCGGACCACCCGATGGAGCTGTTCCGGATGAAGTGGGCCGCCGAGGAGAACCTGCGGCACAGCGGCGTTCCCTGGACCGTGGTCCGCGCCTCCGCCTTCGCCGACCTGTGGGCCGAGATCCTGCGCCAGACGGCCCGCGGCTCGGGCAGGCCCACGGTGTTCGGACGGGGAGACAACCCGCTCAACTTCGTCGCCGTCTCCGACGTGGCAGGAGCAGTGGTGCGAGCCGTGGAGGACGCGTCGCTGCGCGGCGAGGTCATCGAGGTCGGAGGCCCCGAGAACCTCACCCTCAACCAGCTGGCCGACCGGGTCCTCCCCGGCAGGCCCCCTCGGCACGTGCCGAGGATGGCGCTGCACGCCATGGGCCTCGTGGCCAGGCCGGTGCGCCCCGGCCTGGCGCGGATGGCCCGCACAGGCCTGGCCATGGACACCACGGACCAGCGCTTCGACCCCTCAGCCAGCCTCACGGCATACCCCTGGCTATCCTGCACCCGGGTCGACCCCGGCGTTCATTCCACCGGCGTGGAGACGTGAGTTCATCTCATATGTGAGTTAGAGTCTTCGCCGTGACCGACACCTATCTGACCCGCATCGGCGCCCTCATCCGCGACGCCCGGCGCCACAAGGCCATGACGCAGAGCGAGCTGGCCGAGCTCCTGGGCACCAGTCAGAGTGCCGTGGCCAGGATCGAGCAGGGCAAGCAGAATCTCAGTCTTGAAATGCTGGCCCGCATCGGCGAGAGCCTCGACTCGGAGTTCGTCTCGCTGGGGCACAGCGGTCCGCAGCACTTGCGCATCGTGGGCGGCCAGCACCTTTCCGGCTCGATCGACGTCAAGACGTCCAAGAACGCAGCGGTCGCCCTCCTGTGCGCCTCGCTGCTCAACAAGGGCCGCACCACCCTGCGCAACCTCGCCCGGATCGAGGAGGTCAACCGGATCATCGAGGTGCTGACCTCGATCGGCGTGCGCACTCGGTGGCTGCCCGACAGCAGCGACCTCGAGATCATCCCCCCGGCCCAGCTCGACCTCGAGGCGATCGACGTCGAGGCCGCCCGCCGCACCCGCACCGTGATCATGTTCCTGGGCCCGCTCCTGCACGAGTTCGAGAGCTTCCAGCTGCCGTATGCCGGTGGCTGCGACCTCGGCACCCGCACCGTCGAGCCCCACCTGTCCGCGCTGCGCTCGTTCGGCCTCAGCGTGGTCGCGACCCAGGGCTTCTACGACGCGTCGGTCAGTCAGGCGACCGCGCCGAGCCGCCCGATCGTGCTGACCGAGCGCGGCGACACCGTCACGGAGAACGTCCTGCTCGCCGCGGCGCGCCACGACGGCGTCACGGTGATCCGCAACGCCAGCCCCAACTACATGGTCCAGGACCTCTGCTTCTTCCTCCAGGAGCTCGGCGTCGGGATCGAGGGCATCGGGACCACCACGCTGACGGTGCGCGGGCGCAGCCAGATCGACCGCGACGTCGAGTATTCGCCGTCCGAGGACCCGATCGAGGCCATGAGCCTGCTGGCCGCGGCGGTGGTGACCGAGTCGTCGATCACCATCCGGCGGGTGCCGATCGAGTTCCTCGAGATCGAGCTCGCGACCCTCGACGGCATGGGCATGAAGTACGACCTCACCGACGAGTACCGCTCGGCCAACGGCCGCACCCGGCTGGTCGACCTGACGACGATCCCGGGGCCCCTCCACGCGCCGATCGACAAGATCCACCCGATGCCGTTCCCCGGCCTCAACATCGACAACCTGCCCTTCTTCGCGCTGATCGCCGCCAAGGCCGAGGGCACCACGATGATCCATGACTGGGTCTACGAGAACCGCGCCATCTACCTCACCGAGCTGACCAAGGTGGGTGCGCGGGTCCAGCTGCTCGACCCGCACCGCGTGCTCATCGAAGGGCCCACGCCGCGGTGGCGTGCCGCGGAGGTGATCTGTCCGCCCGCCTTGCGGCCGGGCGTCGTGGTGCTGCTCGCGATGCTCGCCGCCCCCGGCACCTCGGTGCTGCGCAACGTCTACGTCATCAACCGGGGCTACGAGGACCTCGCCGAGCGGCTGAACGCCCTGGGAGCCACCATCGAGACCTTCCGCGACATCTGAGCAGCTCTGAGCAATGAGCAACCAGGGCGCCTGATGGACATCTGAGGACGACTGAGCCGCTTCCGCTGCGCCGCAGACGGTGTGGCGTGGGAGCACACCCATTTACCGGAAGTGTGGTTACCCGGACCGTGCTGCCACGCTGGCGGCGCTCCTAGCCTGCGGGAATGACTTCTCCGTCGCGCCGCGGCGCCAGCGCACTGTCGACTGACCTGTCAGGCAAGACGGCTCTCGTCACCGGTGCCGGGAGTGGCATCGGCAGGGCTGTCGCGGAGGCCCTCGCCGGCCATGGCGCCGTCGTGCACGCGGTCGACCGAGATGGCGCCGCACTGGAGCGACTGGCTCGGGACCTTGGCGAGGCGATCCGCCCTCGGGTGGCCGACCTGGCCGACCTCGCTGCCCTCGGCGACCTGCCTGTCGACGTGGACATCCTGGTCAACAACGCCGGCGTGCAGCACGTGGCGCCGGTGCACGAGTTCCCGGTCGACCGGTTCGACCAGATCCTGCGGCTCATGCTGCACTCCCCCTTTCGCCTGATCCGCCAGTGCCTGCCTCATATGTATGCCGGCGGATGGGGTCGCGTCGTCAACATCTCCAGCGTGCACGGGCTGCGCGCCAGCGCCTTCAAGTCCGCCTACGTGACCGCGAAGCACGGCCTGGAGGGCCTCAGCAAGGTCGTGGCGCTGGAGGGGGCAGAGCACGGCGTCACGAGCAACTGCGTCAACCCTGCGTACGTGCGAACTCCTTTGGTGGAGAAACAGATTCACGAACAGTCAGTGGTTCACCAGATGCCCGAGCAGGAAGTCGTCGAACGGGTGATGCTCGCCCCCGCCGCAATCAAGCGGCTGATCGAGCCCGCCGAGGTCGCTGACCTCGTGCTCTTCCTCTGTGGGGACTCCGCACAGTCGGTGACCGGCTCGTCGTTCGCCATGGATGGCGGCTGGACCGCCCACTGACCCTGCCCGGCAATCAGGGCAGCGCCACACAGTCCAGGGCGACACAGTGCAGGTCTGCCACAGGTGGTCACCTCGCCAGAGCGTCGACGGCGTGGCTCCCGGGTCGACCACCCGGGAGGCACCGGCCGGCGCTTGGCGGTACGAACCGGCGCTTGGCGGTACGAACCGTGTGTGGCGGTACGAACCCGCGTGTGGCGGTGCGAAACCCGTCAGCGCGGCAGGTCGTGGTGCTGCCGCCTGCGCAGCCGCTGGGCCGGACCGGCCAGGAGGTTTCGGGCCGTGCCCCACATGCCGTGGCGGAAGAGGAGCACGATGACCACGAAGATCGTGCCGGTGATGATGCCGATCCCGTTGAAGCCCGAGGAGGCCAGGCGGTCCTCCAGGAGCACCACCAGCGCGGCACCGACGGGGCCGCCCCACAGGGTGCCGATCCCGCCGAGCACGGTGACGAGCACGACCTTGCCCGAGGTGGTCCAGATCAGCTCCTGGAGCGACGCGAAGCCGTGGCTGATGGCGAAGACCCCGCCGGCGAGACCGGCGAGGCCGGCTGAGAGCACGAAGACCGTGATCTTGTACCGCTCGACGTCGTAGCCGAGCGCCCTGGCCCGCGCCGGGTTGTCGCGGATCGCGACGAGGACCCGGCCGAACGGCGAGTTGACCGCCCGCCAAGCAACCCACGCGCCGACCAGGATGATCGGAAGGGCGGCGTAGTAGAAGTAGAACGAGTCAGATTCGACGAGCGAGATCCCGAAGAAGGACTTGGGAATGCCCTGGAGGCCGTTCTCGCCCCCGGTCACCGAGCGCCACTGGTTGGCGATGAAGAAGATCATCTGGGCGAACGCCAGCGTCACCATGGCGAAGTAGATGCCGGTGCGGCGCACCGAGAGGTAGCCGATGGGGACCGCCAGAACCATCGCGACCACGGCCCCGCCCAGCACGGCCACCGGGAACGGCAGGCCGGAGTTGATCGCGATGAGGCCGGTCGTGTACGCCGAGGTGCCCCAGAAGGCGGCGTGCCCGAACGAGAGCAGGCCGGTGTAGCCGAGCAGCAGGTCGATCGAGATGGCGAACAGCCCCCATGCTGCGATGTCCATTGCCACCGGCGGGTAGATGAACCACGGCAGGGCCAGCACCACCCCGAGGGCGATGGCCAGGCCCACCCAGCGCAGGGAGCGACCGCGGCCGGTGAGCACCGGCGCGCTCGTGGGCAGGTCCACCTGGACATGTGCGGTCAGCTGCTCGCTCATGCAACTTCCTCCCGTCCGAAGAGCCCCGAGGGCCGCACGAGGATCACCGCGGCCATGAGCACGAAGATCAGGACCTGGGAGAACTGCCCGGCGTAGCCCTGTCCGTAGGCCTCGACGAGCCCGACGATGAAGCCGGCGACGACGGCGCCGAGGATCGAGCCCAGCCCACCGATGACCACCACCGCGAACAGGATGATGATGAAGTTGCTGCCCATGTCCGCGGTGATCGCGCGGAACGGTGCCGCCAGGACGCCCGCCAGCCCGGCCAAGCCGATCCCGAACCCGAATACCGGTGTGACCCAACGGCCCACGTTGATGCCGAGCGCACGCGAGCGCTCGGCGTTCTCGGTGGAGGCGCGCACGATCATGCCGATCCGGGTCCTGGTCAGCAGCAGCCCCACCGCCAGGCAGACGACGACCGAGAACAGTGCGACGAACAGCTGGTAGCTCGACAGAGCCAGCGGGCCCAGCTGGATCTGCCCCCCGAGCCCTGCCGGTAACTGGTAGGGCAGGCTCGACACGCCGTACTCGCGCTTCACGACGTCGACCAGGACCAGGGTCAGCCCGAAGGTGAGCAGGAAGTTGTAGAGAGGGTCGAGCTGCAGCAGCCAGCGCACGAGCAGCCGCTCCATCAGCACCCCGAACAGGAACAACAGCACGGGAATGAGCGGCAGCGCCGCCCAGAAGCCCAGCCCGGTGGCGTCCAGGAGCACCGCGGTCGCCACGGCCCCGAGCATGTAGCACGCGCCGTGGCTGAAGTTCACGACGCCGAGGACCCCGAAGATCACGGCCAGCCCCAGCGCCGCGAGGGCGTAGAAGCCGCCGGCTGCAAGGCCTTGCAGCGTGTACTGGATGAAAGAGCTCATGCTTCTCCTGGCGTCAGGTGCCCCGATGGGAGGTGGGGGTATGCCGGGTGGCGAGCATCCGGCATACCCCCTGGTCTGTGGCTGGCTCAGTCACATCTTGCAGTCGGGTGAGACGGTCGGGTTGAACGCCTCGGAAGCGGGGATGGTCTTGATGACCTGCTCGAGGTCCCAGTCCTCCTTGACCTGGTCCTTGCTCTTGACCTTGACGAGGTAGGCGTCGTGCAGGACCCGGTGGTCGGCGGCTCGCACCTCGCCGTTGCGCAGGAAGATGTCGTTGATCTTCTTGCCCTCGAGCTGCTTGACCACGGCGTCGGAGTTGTCGGTGCCCGCAGCCTGGACCGCCTCGAGGTAGTTGAGTGCAGCGGAGTAGTTGCCGGCGTGGGCGAAGGAGGGACGGACCCCGGTCTTCTGCATGAACTTGTCCGCCCAGGCGCGGTTCTGGTCATCGAAGTTCCAGTACCAGGCATCGGTGAAGGTCGTCCCGCGGAACTGGTCGACGCCCAGGCTGTGGATGTCGGTGATGAACATGAGGCCGACGGCCAGAGTGGTCTTGCCCTGGAGCCCGGCCTGGTTGTACTGCTTCACGAAGTTCACCAGGTCGCCACCGGCGGCCATGATGCCGATGACGTTCGGCTTGCTCGACTCGGCCTTGGTGATGAAGGTGGCGAAGTTGTCGTTCGGGAAGGGCGTCGCGATCTTCTGCTGTACGGTGCCGCCCGCGCTCTCCACGGCGGTCGTGAAGGACTTGGTCATGTCCTGGCCGAACGCGTAGTCGGGGTAGACGATCGACCACGACTTGCCACCGTTGGCGACGGTCACCGCACCGGTGCCGTGGGCGAGCATGTAGGTGTCGTACGCCCAGTGGAAGGTGTACTTGTTGCACGACTTCCCGGTCAGCGCGGTGGTGGCGGCGCCCACGTCGATGAACAGCTTCTTCTTCGTCTTGGCCTGGGTGGCCACCGCGAGCGCCGCCGATGAGGTGGGCACGTCGAGGATGACGTCGGCCTTCTGGCGGTCGTACATCTCCTGCGCCTTGGTGTTGGCGATGTCCGGCTTGTTCTGGTGGTCGGCCATGACGACCTCGATGTCCTTCGCCACGGCCTTGTCGCCGTACTTCGCCTTGTAGTCGGCGATGGCCATCTCGA
Source organism: Dermatophilaceae bacterium (assembly GCA_035691065.1). Lineage (GTDB taxonomy): Bacteria > Actinomycetota > Actinomycetes > Actinomycetales > Dermatophilaceae > DASSJT01. Next base: position 32,338 of record DASSJT010000103.1, on the reverse strand, counting down.
TGGCGACCTTGCTGTTGGGGCCGGACAGGTCCTTGTAGACGCCGGACTGGTCGTTGAGCAGGCCGAGGACGACCTTGCCGTCGCTGATCTTGCCGCCGCCAGAGCTGGGACCGCCGCCGCCACAGGCAGCGAGCACCAGGCTGCCAGTCACGGCGGTGGCCGCTAGGGCCAAGGACTTCGTGCGGTGCATGTCCCCTCCTGGGGGTGAGGTGTGGGTCTTCGATGGTTCCGGTGTGCGAACTGGGTTGGGGATCGGGTGGGTGGGGGTCGGTGGGCTGGGTGTGGGTGGGGTGTGGGTGGGTCTGCCGGGGGGCGTTCTGTGGGCGGCTTCGGTCTGTGGAAGTGCGAGACCTGGGTCGGTGCCTCGTTCACCGGGCGGCTCAGATCCCGAGGTACTCCAGCAGCTCGGCGGTGCGGGCCTGGAACCGCTCGTTGTCGAGGGACTCGACCACGCGGCCCTGGGCCAGCAGGTAATGGCGGTCGGCGACCGTCGAGGCGAAGTTGACGTTCTGCTCGACGAGCAGCACGGACACGCCCTGGGCCTTGACCTGGCGGATGATGTCGCCGATGCGCTGGACGATCACCGGCGCCAGCCCCTCGCTCGGCTCGTCGAGGAGCAGCACCCGGGCGCCCATGCGCAGGACGCGCGCGATGGCGAGCATCTGCTGCTCCCCGCCGGACAGCTTGGTGCCGGGGAAGTCGCGGCGCTCGTGGAGCGCCGGGAAGACCTCGTGCACCTGCTCCAGGCTCCACGCCGAGTCGCTCACGACCGGGGGCAGGCGGAGGTTCTCGGCGACCGTGAGGCTCGCGTAGATGCCGCGGTCGTCGGGCACCCACCCCAGGCCGCGACGGGCCCGCCGGTCCGGGGACAGTCCATGGATGGAGCGGCCCTCGAGAAGGAGCTCGCCCTGCATCCCACGGTGCAGACCCATGATCGAGCGCAGCAGGGTGGTCTTGCCGGCGCCGTTGCGCCCCACCAGCGTGACGACCTCACCGGCGCCGACGCTGAGCGACACCTCCGTCAGCGCCCGGGCCTCGCCGTACCAGGCCGACACGTTGCGGACCTCGAGGATGGGCTCAGGCATGGGGTCAGGCAGGTGGCCAGACATGCGGTCCGGCATGGGGGCAGGCATCTGCTCAGACATTTGCCCAGATATCTGATCAGACATGGGCCTGCCCCAGGTATGCCGTGACGACTCTCTCGTCGTCGCGAACCTGTGCGTACGTCCCCTCCGCGAGAACCTGGCCGGCCTGGAGGACGGTCACGGTGTCGGCGAGCGAGCCCACGACGTGCATGTTGTGGTCGACGAACACGACCGTGCGGCCGCTCGACACCTTGCGGACCAGCTCGATGGTGCGGTCGACATCTTCCAGGCCCATGCCGGCCGTCGGCTCGTCGAGCAGGAGCAGCTGGGGTTCGAGCGCCAGGGCGAGGGCGAGCTCGAGGGCTCGCTTCTGGCCGTAGGCCAGAGAGCCGGCCACCTGCCCCGACCGGTCGGCGAGGCCGACCTGGTCGAGGAGCTCAAGGGCGGTCCGGCGAAACCGGTCCAGCGACCGCTGCGAGCGCCAGAACCTCAGGCCCAGACCCGTGGGCGACGCCAGCGCCAGCTCGACGTGCTCGGTGGCGGTCATCTGGTCGAACAGGCTGGTGATCTGGAAGGACCGCGCGATACCGAGATGGGCGATCTGCTCGGGCTGACGGCCGGTGATGTCGCGGCCCTGGTAGAGGATCTGGCCGGAGCTCGGGGTGAGGAAGCCGGTGAGCAGGTTGAACAGGGTCGTCTTCCCGGCGCCGTTGGGGCCGACCAGGGCGTGCACCGTGCCCTCGGCCACGCGCAGGTCGACGCCGGCGACGGCTCGGAAACCTCGGAACTCCTTCACGAGGGCACGTGTCTCGAGAAGCGGCTGTTCTGGCCCGCGCGGCGGCGACCCGGCTGATGACATCCCTGCACCTCCTTGTGCATGTGCGATTCGGGGCTTGGTAGGCGAGCGACCTCATCGGTGCCGAGAAACCTAGGGCAGCCAGGGAGATGGTCACATGGCTCGAAGCGCTACATCCGGTTCTTGGACGTGTGGTTTCACCACATCCCTGGAACGCAGCCCACCCCTAGAATCTCGGGCATGACTCCGCACGAGCCCCAGTTGGAGGAGCGGCACGCTGCCCTCCTGCTCCGGCTGCTCGCGATGGGCGCGCCGGCCCAGCAGATCGCGAGCGCTGCGGTGAGTCCCGAGCTGCGCGAGCTCGCCCTGCAGATCCACATGGCCTTCGACGTCCATCGACGAAGGGAGCGCGAGCTCGAGGCGCTCGTCGAGACCGCCCGGGACCTCGCCTCCATGCGCGACCCGGCCGGCGTGCTCGAGGCGATCGTCCGCCGCACCCGGGCGCTCCTGGGCACCGACCTGTCCTACCTCACGCTGTTCGACCCCGAGGCCGGCGACACCTACATGCGGGCGACTGCCGGGTCGATCTCGGCTCGGTTCCAGACCGTCCGGCTGCCGCTGGGCGCCGGGCTCGGTGGTCTGGTGGCCTCGACGCGCCGCCCGTACTGGACGCCCGACTACGCAGCCGACGACCGCTTCCGGCACACCTTGCCGATCGACGAGGCAGTTGGCGAGGAGGGCATCCTGGCCATCTGCGGTGCGCCCCTGCTGGTCGGGGACGAGTTCGTCGGGGTCCTGTTCGCCGCGGACCGCGCCGAACGCGCCTTCCGGCCTGACGAAGTCGGGCTGCTCGCCTCGCTCGCAGCCTTGGCTGCGGTGACCATCGTCCAGGTTCGCGCACTCCGGGATGCCGAGACTGCCCTGGAGGCGCTCTCGCAGGCGCACGAGACCGTACGTCGCCACACCGAGGGCGTGGAGCGGGCGGCCGCCGCCCACGACCGCTTCGCGGAGGTGCTCCTTGCGGGGGGCGGCATCGACGACGTCACCCGAGCCCTCGGCGAGCTCCTGGGCGACTGGGTCCTTCTGGTGGGGGAGGACGGCGAGCAGCGCAGTGTGTTCGGCACGCCTGGACTGGGTCCCGACCAGCGCACGCAGGGCGTTGCGGTGGCTGCCGGCCAGCCCTCCGGTCGGCTGGTGAGCCTGACCGACTTCCACGTCGTGGCCGTCCGTGCTGGGCGCGACATCATGGGCACCCTCTTCGTCGGCGCGGGCTTCGACGTGAAGCCCGACGCGTCTGACATCCGCATGATCGAGCGCGCGGCGGTGGTCTGCGCCCTCTTCCTGCTCTTCGAGCGGGATGTGGCCGAATCCCAGCGACAGGTGCTGGCCGACCTCATCAGCGACCTGATCGGGTCGCGCGGTGAGCGCGACGACCGGGTCCGAGCCGCGCGCGCGCTCGGCCTCGCGCTGGACCGGCCCTTCTGCGTCGCCGTGCTCCGCGGACCGGTCAACACCCAGCGCCGGGCGTTGACGCTGTCAGCACAGACCGTGCTGGGCAGCGAAGCCCTGGTCGGTATCCACGACGGCGACGTGGTTGCCCTGGTCTCCGGGGACGAGCCCGCCCGCCTGGCGCAGTCCCTGCACGCCCGACTTGCCCGCTCGTCGTCAGTGACCGTGGCCGTGAGCGCACCGGCCAAGGACGTCGATGCCGTCGCGTCCGCCTACGACGAGGCGCGCCGCACCCTCGCAGCCCTGCTGGCCCTCGGCCACGAGGGGACCGCGGCCGCCGCCTCGGACCTGGGGTTCGCGGGCCTGATCGTTGGCACCGAACCCGACGTGACGGCATACGTGCGGCGCGTTCTGGGACCGGTGGTCGACTATGACCAGACCCGGGGCACTGACCTGATCGGCACCCTCGAGGCCTACTTCGCCGGCGGCGGAAGCCCGAGCCGGGCCGCCGTCACGCTGCATGTCCACACCAACACCGTGGCCCAGCGGCTCGACCGGATCAGCAGCCTTCTCGGCGATGGATGGCAGGAGCCCGAGCCGGCGCTGGAGCTGCAGCTGGCCCTGCGAATGCGACGGCTGGTGGCGCACCCACCGGAGGGGCAGTCTCGGACCGGCCCGTGAATCGGGCTAGGATGCGCCACCAGGAGGCGCTGGCATGAGCAGTGGCGGACCCGAAAAGGCGCGGACAAACGCCACATACCGGCACAATCAGCCCATGGGCGGTATGAGACTTTTGGTCACTGAAACGAGACGAACGGCCCCTACCCTTGTGACCCGGCGTCTCCGGACGGCAAACTCGCCCGCATGACCAAAGCGCGGGGGGCGCACGCTCCACAAGAGAATGGAGATCCCAGCGCCGAGGCTATGACCCGCGCTGGGCGGCACCGGGCCGCCGCCAGGCCCGGCAGCCGGCGCAGGGCCATCATCCCCATCGCAGTGGCGATCGCCCTGCTTGCCATAGCGAGTGCCGGCTACGCGATCACCCGCAGCTCCGGGGGGTCCGGCGACTGCAGCGGCAGTCGGATCGCCCTGCGCATCGTGGCGTCCCCAGAGATCGCGCCCGTCGTGAAGCAGGCCGCCGCGACCTTCGATGCCGACGGGTCCGCGGACGACGGCCGGTGCACCTCCACGACGGTGGCCGCCCAGGACCCCACGAGCTTCGGCGAGTCGCTGCTCGACCAGATCGACGCCGGCGGCGGGGCGAACGCCACCACGGTGTGGGTCCCCGACGCCAGCCTGTGGCGAGCCACGCTCGGCCGGCGGCCCGAGATCGCGGCACTGCTCCCCCACGCTGTCCCCGTGATCGCCTCCAGCCCCGTCGTGCTTGCGGTGCCCCGCCCCATGGCCGAAGCGCTGGGCTGGCCCGACACGCAGCCCAAGTGGACCGACCTGCTGGAGCTGGCCCGTGACCCCCGGGGGTGGGGAGCCAAGGGTCACAGCGAATGGGGGCAGGTCCGGATCGCCTGGCGAGACCCGTTGACGAGCACGAGCGGGCTGGCCGCCACCACCAGCGTCTATGACCAGGTGTCCCGCGACGCCGAGGCTGTCGACGACGTCCGGCGTGAGCTGCTCACCGCACAGAGCTCCCTGACCACCCTCGGGGCGGACCCGGCGAAGACCATGGCGCCGCTGCGCGACTCCGGCCTGTCCACCACCGAGGCCCTCCGGCAGACGCCGCTCATGCCCTGGACCGAGCGCGAGCTCCTGACCTTCAACGCCTCCAAGCCGGTCGTGCCCCTCGCGGCGGTCTACCCGCGGGATGGCACGCTCAGCGAGGAGATCCCGCTGATCACGCTGAACGCCAAGTGGGTGAGCGACGCGCAGCGCAGCGCGGTCGACCGCTTCGCCGAGTTCCTCGTGCAGGGGCAGCCCGCGGCCGAGCTGCGGTCGGCGCACTGGCGCACGCCGCGCTTGGGGTCGGATGCCACACCGGCGCGTGGCGCCCTGTCCACCGAGCCGGCATACACCCCCCCAGCACCGGATGCCTCGACCATTGCCCGCGTGCTCCAGAACTGGACCGCGCTCGACCGCCAGGGCAGCATCCTGGTCGTCCTCGACATCTCCGGCTCCATGAACGAGAAGGTGCCCGGGGCCGGCAACGCCACCCGCCTCGACCTGGCCAAGCAGGCCATCCTCGACTCCCTGCCACTCTTCTCCGAGCGCACGTCGGTCGGCATGTGGACGTTCTCGCGCAGCACCACCGGAGGCAAGGACTACACGCAGGTGCTGCCGCTGGGCCCGCTGAGCCGCAGCGTGGGCGACACCACCGCCCGCCAGCAGCTGCAGCGGTCGGTGGAGCAGCTGAAGGCCAAGGGCGACACCGGGCTCTACGACACGATCCTGGCGGCTGCGTCGGCGGCCAAGGCCGGGTGGCGGGTCGGCAACAACACCATCGTGCTCGTCAGCGACGGCAAGAACGAGGACCCCGGAAGTGCGACTCTCGACCAGGTGGTCGCGGGGTTGAAGAAGCAGGCAGACCCCAAGCGCCCGGTCCGGATCATCAGCATCGCCCTCGGCGGCCAGGCCGACACAGCAGCACTGCGGCGGATCTCCGAGACCACCTCGGGCGAGGCCTACGCCGCGCGCAGGGCAGAGGACCTGGAGGACGTGTTCCTGACCGCCCTCACCAACTGAAGGCCTCGGCTGCCCGGCCCCGGAGGCCAGCGCCGGGGAGCCGCTTCGTGCAGCACTCGATGCAGCGCGATGCGCTGCGCTGCGTTCAGCGGTCAGTCCAAACAAACACCGAGCTCAGCGCTCAGTGCAGCGACGAGGCGAGCTTGGTGGCGATGCTGTCGGCGGTGAGCCCGACCTCCTCCATCACCTGTCCGCGCGACGCGTGCTGGAGGAACTTCTTGGGAATGCCGAAGCAGTGCACGGGCACGCTCACCTCGGCGCGTCGCAGGGCCGATGTCACGGCCGAGCCGATGCCCCCTTCGACCAGGTTGTCCTCGATGACCGCGACCGCACCGGCCCGGCCCGCGGACGTGACGACGTCCGGGCTCACCGGTAGGACCCAGCGGGGGTCGACCACAGCCACCGTGTGACCCTGAGCCTCGAGCTTGGCGGCGACCGAGACCGCCATCGAGGCCATCGACCCGACCGCCACGACCACGAGGTCGACCGGGTCGGATGCCGGCCCGTGCAACAGGTCGAGCGACCCGATCCGGTCGATCGCGCCCAGCGGCTCGGCGACGTCGCCCTTCGGGAAGCGCAGGACAGTCGGCCCGTCGGAGACGTTGACCGCCTCGCGCAGCTGCAGCCTCACCTGCGCGCCATCGCGAGGCGCGGCCAGCCGCAGGCCAGGGACCATCCCCAGCATGGTCATGTCCCACATGCCGTTGTGCGAGGCGCCGTCGCTGCCGGTGATGCCGGCACGGTCGAGGACGAAGGTCACGCCGGCGCGGTGGAGCGCGCAGTCCATCAGCACCTGGTCGAAGGCGCGGTTGAGGAAGGTCGCGTAGACCGCCACGACGGGGTGCAGGCCGCCGAAGGCCAGGCCGGAGGCCATGGTCACCGCGTGCTGCTCGGCTATGCCGACGTCGAACACCCGGTCGGGGTAGGCCGCGGCGAAGCCATCGAGCCCCACCGGGATCAGCATCGCCGCCGTGATCGCCACGACGTCCCTGCGCTCGGCGCCGATCGCGACCATCTCGTCGTTGAACTCGTCGGTCCAGATCCGGCCCCCCGCCTCGAACGGCAGCCCGGTCTCGGGGTTGATCACCCCGACCGCGTGGAACTGGTCGGCCTCGTCGTTGCGCGCCGGGTCGTAGCCGCGGCCCTTCTGGGTGATGACGTGCACCAGCACGGGACCGCCGAAGGCCCGTGCCCGGCGCAGCGCCTGCTCGATGGCGGGCTCGTCGTGGCCGTCGATCGGTCCGATGTACTTCAGACCCAGGTCCTCGAACATCCCCTGCGGCGCGACGATGTCCTTGATCCCCTTCTTAACCCCGTGCAGGGTCTCGTACATCGCGCCGCCCACCACGGGAGTGCGGGACAGGGTCTGCTTGCCCCAGTCGAGGAACCGTTCGTAGCCGCGGGTCGTGCGCAGGGTGGCCAGGTGCTCGGCCAGGCCGCCGATGGTAGGCGCATAGGAGCGCTCGTTGTCGTTGACGATGATGACGAGTGGCAGGTCCTTGTCGGCTGCGATGTTGTTGATCGCCTCCCAGGCCATGCCGCCGGTGAGTGCCCCGTCACCGATGACGGCGACGGTATGCCGGTCGCGCTCCCCGCGCACCCGCCGCGCCTTGGCGATGCCATCGGCCCAGGACAGGGAGGTGGAGGCATGCGAGTTCTCGACCACGTCGTGCTCGGACTCGGCACGGCTCGGGTAGCCCGAGAGCCCCCCCTGCTTCTTGAGCTTGCTGAAGTCCTGGCGCCCGGTGAGGAGCTTGTGGACGTACGACTGGTGGCCGGTGTCGAAGACGATCGTGTCGCGCGGCGAGCTGAAGACCCGGTGGAGCGCGAGGGTCAGCTCGACCACGCCGAGGTTGGGGCCGAGGTGGCCGCCGGTCTTGGCCACCTCGCGCACCAGAAAGTCGCGGATCTCCCGGGCCAGAACCGGCAGCCGGTCGGCCGGCAGGGCCTTGAGGTCCTGGGGACTGCTGATCGTCTCGAGCACACCCACGTGAGCCTGCGTCCTTCCCTGTCTGGTGCCGTGCGCCGGCCGGCTGGCGCGGCTGCCCCCGCTCACCGGCATCCGCACGAGTCTAAGCGCTCCGCCTTGGCGCTCCGAACGTGCCGGGCCGGGCCGGCGCCGGTGCCCGGGTCGCAGGCCTGATGTGTCGCGACCTGCTCCCCCTCTCCACCGAGACGCACTATTCTGGACATATGTTCGAATCGACCGCGCCGGATGCGCGCTCGCGACGAGGCGGGTCCGATGCCCCCGCGTGAGCGCCGCGCCGCGCCGCCGGTTCCGCGGTCGCTTCCCAGGACGCGCGGGCGGCAGCCTGCCGCCACCCCCGGAGGGCCCGCGCCGCCCGGGTGGCCCGCTCTGGTGCCACCGCCCGAGGTGCCGGGCTGGCAGGTCCCGGCGGTGTCATGGCTGCTCGACCACTGCCCCGCTGACTACCGGGCCTATGCCGGGTGGCGCCGCTACCCTGTCGCGCTCGCCTGGGTCGCCACTCGCCACATCGAGGCCCAGCTGGTGGCCATGCGCCAGGCCTACCGTGAGGCGAGGGTGGAGCTGGAGGACCACGTCGCTGCCGAAGGGGTGGCGCAGGTCATGGCCGACATCGAGGCGGAGGGAGTGCGCCTGCTCGCCGCGCGGCGCAGCGCCGGTCTGGTCTACGAGGCGCTCCAGGGCAAGCGCTACGTGCCGAGGCTGTGAGCGCATCTCCCGTGCGGTCGGTGTCGTGCTCACTTCGCAGGAGCTGGTCTGCGGTCCGCCGGCCATCGGCGAACCACTCGCAGGAGGGGACATAGGTCCCTTCTTCCCTTGCGCATCACGAGGATGGTTGCAGCCAAGGACCCGGCATCCTGCTTGTGGTCCGACCGGAGGAGGCAACCATGCGAACACGACGGAATACCGACCCACTGACAGCAGCCCCGGCCCGCGATGGACCGCTCGCCAGCGTGGCAAGGCCGGCCGGCAGGTTCATCCTGCACCTGCTGGAGATGTGCGCCGTGATGTGCCTCAGCGGGATCCTGTTCAGCCTGCTGATCTTCGGCGCCGCGTCGCTGCTCGGATACTCCAACCTGACCGAAACAGCCCCTGAGCTGGCCGTCCTGATCATCGCTCTGAACCTCAGCGTGCCCATGGCCGCCTGGATGCGGTTCCGCGGCATGGACTGGCAGCCCACCTTGGAGATGGCCGCTGCCACGTTGGCGGTGGGGGTGCTGCTGATTCTGGCCTACCGGCTCGACCTGGTCGCGCAGGCCAGGCTCATCCCGATCCAGACCAGCCTGGCCTGCCCGGTGATGCTCGCCGTCATGCTGCCTCGCTTCCGTCTGTACTCGGCGGCACACACAGCCCACCACGCCCACGCGTAGCCGGCGGCCCTGAACCGATAGCCGCAGTGTCAGTGGCGGCGCGGCCGAGCGCGCGGCGCGCCTTGGCCCGCACCTGCTGTGCCGCGAAAGGCCTGGGCCCGGTCAGCTGAGCTGACCGGGCCCAGGTCGTTCGGCGGTATGCCGGCCGGCCGGCATACCCCACTGGCGTCAGCCTGCGACCAGTGACCGCAGGACGTACTGGAGGATGCCGCCGTTGCGGTAGTAGTCGGCCTCGCCGGGTGTGTCGATGCGGACGACCGCGTCGAACTCCACGGGGTCCCCCGACTCCTTGGCGGCCCTGACGTGGACCGTCTTGGGGGTCGTGCCGTCGTTCAGGGCGGTCACCCCACTGACATCGAAGGTCTCGGTGCCGTCCAGCCCGAGCGACTCTGCGGTCTGGCCGGCGGGGTACTGGAGCGGCAGCACACCCATGCCGATGAGGTTGGAGCGGTGGATGCGCTCGTAGCTCTCGGCGATGACCGCCTTCACGCCCAGCAGGCTGGTGCCCTTCGCCGCCCAGTCGCGCGAGGAGCCCGAGCCGTACTCCTTGCCCGCGAGGATGACGAGCGGGACGCCTGCCTCCTGGTAGGCCATCGAGGCGTCGTAGATCGTCGTCTGCTCCCCGCCCTGCAGGAAGTTGCGGGTGAAGCCACCCTCGACCCCGTCGAGGAGCTGGTTCTTCAGCCGGATGTTGGCGAACGTCCCCCGGATCATGACCTCGTGGTTGCCGCGCCGGGAGCCGTAGGAGTTGAAGTCCTTGCGCTCGACGCCATGCTCGGCGAGGTAGGTGCCGGCCGGGCTGTCCGCCTTGATCGATCCTGCTGGGCTGATGTGGTCGGTGGTCACCGAGTCCCCGAGCTTGGCGAGCACGCGCGCGCCGCTGATGTCCTCGACGGGGGTGGTCTCGCTGCGCATGCCCTCGAAGTAGGGCGGCTTGCGCACGTAGGTGGAGTCGGCGTCCCAGGCGAAGGTGTCACCCTCGGGGGTCGGCAGCGACTGCCAGCGCTCGTCGCCGGCGAACACGTCGGCGTAGTCCTTGGTGAACATCTCCTGGCTGATCGCCCCGGCGATGGTGCGCTCGACGTCCTCGGGGGCGGGCCAGATGTCCTTGAGGAAGACCTCGCGTCCCGTGGTGTCCTTGCCCAGCGGCTCGGTCTCGAAGTCGAAGTCCATCGTCCCCGCGAGGGCATAGGCGATCACCAGCGGCGGGGAGGCCAGGTAGTTCATCTTGACATCGGGGTTGATCCGGCCCTCGAAGTTGCGGTTGCCCGACAGCACCGACACGACGGCGAGGTCGTTGTCGTTGACCGCCTTGGAGATCTCGTCGTTGAGCGGGCCCGAGTTGCCGATACAGGTCGTGCAGCCGTAGCCCACGAGGTGGAACCCGAGCTTCTCGAGGTAGGGCCACATGCCGGCCTTCTCGTAGTAGTCGGAGACGACCTTGGAGCCAGGCGCCATCGACGTCTTGACCCAGGGCGCCACGGCCAGGCCCTTGTCGACGGCATTCCTCGCCAGCATCGCCGCCGCCATCATCACTGACGGGTTCGAGGTGTTGGTGCAGCTGGTGATCGAGGCGATGGCGACAATGCCGTGGTCGATGTCGAACGTCGCGCCGTCGGGGGTGGTCACGCTCACCTTCCTCGAGGGCCGGCCGGTGCCGTCGCCCTCTTCGGCCGGCTTGTCGCCCCCGTTGTAGCCCTCGCCGCCCCCGCTCGCGTGCGGATCGCTGGCCGGGAAGGACGAAGCCGCGCCGGCGTCGCCCTCGTGGTGGGCGACATAGGTCGGAAGCACCTTGCGGAAGGACGCTTTGGCGTCGGTCAGCGCAATGCGGTCCTGGGGTCGCTTCGGCCCTGCGATCGAGGGGACCACCGTCGACAGATCCAGCTCGAGCTTCTCGGAGAACCGGGGCTCGGGCTGGTCAGGACCTGCCACGAGCCACATGCCCTGCTCCTTGGCGTACGCCTCGACCAGCGCCACGGACTCGGCCGAGCGCCCCGTGAGGCGCAGGTACTCGAGGGTGACCTCGTCGATCGGGAAGATGGCGCAGGTCGAGCCGAACTCGGGGCTCATGTTGCCGATCGTGGCGCGGTTGGCCAGCGGCACCGCGGAGACTCCTTCGCCGTAGAACTCGACGAACTTGCCGACCACGCCGTGCTTCCGCAACATCTCGGTGATCGTGAGCACCACGTCCGTGGCAGTCGCGCCGGGCGGGATCGAGCCGGACAGCTTGAAGCCCACCACCCTGGGGATGAGCATCGACACCGGCTGGCCGAGCATCGCAGCCTCGGCCTCGATGCCGCCGACGCCCCAACCGAGCACGCCGAGCCCGTTGACCATGGTCGTGTGCGAGTCGGTGCCCACGCAGGTGTCGGGGTAGGCAGCTCCGTCGCGCACCATGACCGTGCGGGCCAGGTGCTCGATGTTGACCTGGTGGACGATGCCGGTGCCGGGCGGCACCACCTTGAAGTCGTCGAAAGCGGTCTGGCCCCAGCGGAGGAACTTGTAGCGCTCGTTGTTGCGCTGGTACTCGATCTCGACGTTGCGCTCGAACGCGTCGGGCCGGCCGAACACGTCGATGATGACCGAGTGGTCGATGACCAGCTCGGCGGGGGCCAGCGGGTTGATGCGGGTCGGGTCACCGCCGAGCTCGGAGACCGCCTCCCGCATGGTGGCAAGGTCGACCACGCACGGGACCCCGGTGAAGTCCTGCATGATCACGCGCGCCGGCGTGAACTGGATCTCGGTGTCGGGCTCGGCGTCCTGGTCCCAGCCGCCCAGGGCGCGGATGTGGTCGGCGGTCGTGTTGGCGCCGTCCTCCGTGCGGAGCAGGTTCTCCAGCAGCACCTTGAGGCTGTAGGGCAGGGTCTGGCTGCCTTCGACGGCACTCAGCCGGTAGATCTCGTAGGACCTGTCACCCACAGTGAGATCGCCGTGAGCGTTGAAGCTGTTCGCGCTGGCCACAGCCGGCTCCTTCCGCGCATTCCGAGATTTATCTTGACGTCAAGATATCTAACCACAGGGGCGGCACCCCTGTCGATCCTTGTCCATCTGGGTCGCGGAGGCCAAGCGGACGCCCGATGGTCGGGCGCCCCAACGCGCGGGTGCTGCCGCCGCGCCAAGGACAGCCGGGATCCCTAGAACACCGTGGGAACGAAGGTCTGCTCGTGCATGGGCGGCCGCACGTAGGGCACTTGGCGCATCGTCGGCAGCGCGACGACGTCGGGGGCGACGTCCTCGTAGTCGAACTGGGACAGCAGGTGGCTGATGCAGTTGAGCCGTGCCGCCCGCTTGTCGTCGGAAGGGACGACGTACCACGGCGCCTGCTTGATGTCGGTGAACTGGAACGTGGTGTCCTTCGCCATGGAGTAGCGCACGTACAGCTCATGCTCGGCGAGGTCCATGTCGGAGAGCTTCCAGCGCTTGAGCGGCTCGGCGTTGCGCGCCTCGAACCGCCGCCGCTGCTCCTCGAAGCTGACCGAGAACCAGTACTTGAGCATGACGATCCCCGACCTCACGAGCATGCGCTCGAACTCCGGGCAGGAGCGCAGGAACTCCTGGTGCTCCTCCTCGGAGCAGTAGCCCATGACCCACTCGACGTTGCTGCGGTTGTACCAGCTGCGGTCGAAGAGGACCATTTCGCCGGCGGCGGGCAGGTGCTCGACGTAGCGCTGGAAGTACCACTGCGTGCGCTCCCGCTCGGTCGGCTTGGGCAGCGCGACGACCCGCACCGTGCGCGGGCTGGTGCGCTCGGTGATCCGCTTGATCACCCCACCCTTGCCCGCGGACCCGCGACCCTCGAAGATCACGAGCACCTTCAGGCCCTGCCGCTGGATCCAGTACTGCAGCATGACCAGCTGCTCCTGGAGGCGCACGATCTCGGTCTCGTAGACCGACGCCTTGAGCCGGCCGGACTTGGAGTACCGCCCACCTCGCTCACCCACGTCGACGTGAAGGTCGTTGGCTCCCTCCGGGAGCGCGGTCCCCTGTGTCATCAGACCCACCCATCTGGCCGGTGCCCGGCCTAGAACGGTATCGTCCTGCGGCCGAGCCGCTCCGATCAAGCGGGCGGCCAGCGCGTGACATGAGGGCACCACCTCCGCGTGACATGCGGGCTACCGCCTCAATGTGCTCACGGCGTGAACAGCGCCACGCACTCGACGTGGTGGGTCATGGGGAAGGCGTCGAACGCGCGCAGCGACCGGAGCCGGTAGCCCGCGTCTTGGAGGTATGCCGTGTCGCGGGCCAGCGCTGCCGGGTCGCAGGCCACGTAGGCGAGGCGCTGCGGCGCCAGGTCCGCCAGGTGCGCGATCGCCCGGCGGCCTGCGCCCGAGCGCGGTGGGTCGAGCACGGCGAGGTCGGCGGTCACCCGCTGGCGCACGAGTGATCCCAGCACCCGGTCGACCCGGCCGACACGGGTCTCAACCCACGGCCATCGGGCCAGGTTGGCGGCGGCGCACTCCATGGCCACGTGGTCGGACTCGACGGCCAGCACCGCACCGCGCGGACCCACCGACTCGGCGAGCGCCGCGGCGAAGAGGCCGACACCGGCATACAGGTCGAGCACCCGCTGACCGGGCTTGGGGGTGAGCACGTCGAGCACTGCCCCCACGAAGGTGCCGGCCGCGCCGGGGTGCACCTGCCAGAAGCCGCGGCCAGAGACCTCGAACTCGGCAGACCAGTCTCCCGCGACCACCCGCTCGCGCACTCTCGGGGCGTCATCCTCGCCGCTCGGGATCGGCACCAGGACCGGTCCGACGCTGCCGCTGGGAACCACGACGTCGACGCCTGTGTCAGGCCTCCAGTCGGTGTCGAAGACCCCGCTGGCATTGACCGCGTCGACGGCGATGGGGCACCGGTCGAGCGCCACGACGTCGTGGGACCGATGCTTGCGCAGCCCGACGGCGCCACGTTCGTCCACGGCGAACTCGACCCGGGTGCGCCACCCCAGCCCGTGGTGGTCGCCGGGAACCGGCTCGACGAGCACCTCGAGGTCGAGGTGAGCGAGGCGGGCGAACTGCTCGCGGACGACAGCGGCCTTGAGCCGCCGCTGCGCCCCCGGCGCCACGTGCTGGAAGTCGCAGCCCCCGCAGCGCCCCGGGCCCGAGGACGCGCAGGGCGGTGTCACCCGATCCGCGGAGGGCTCCAGGACCTCGATGGCGTCGCCGCGCACGTACCTGTCGCCGGGGCGCCCCTCCGTGACCAGCACGCGGACCCGCTCCCCCGGCAGTGCGTGGCGCACGAACACCACCCGGCCCTCGTGGCGCGCCACGAAGTGGCCGCCGTGGGCGACCGGCCCGATCCGGAGGACGACCTCGTCGCCCGGCTCGAGCCCGACCGGAGCGTCCTCCGGCCGGGTGGGGTGCGGGCGCTCAGGCACCGCCGCGCCGAATCGACCCGACGACAGGCGGCCCCTCGAAGCGCTCCTCCTGTCCCTCGGAGCTGCGCAGCTGCCAGGGCACGCTCGCCACCATCACGCCGGGCGTGAACAGCAGCCGTCCCTTGAGCCGCAGGGCGCTCTGGTTGTGGAGCAGCTGTTCCCACCACCGACCCAGCACGTACTCGGGGATGTAGACGACGACCACGTCCCGGGGGTGCCCGCTTCGAATCGACCTGACGTAGGACACGACCGGGCGGGTGATCTCGCGGTAGGGCGAGTCGAGCGCCTTGAGGTGGACCGGGATGTTGCGGCGGTCCCATTCCTCCTGGAGCGCCTTGGTCTCGTCGGGATCGACGTTGACCGTGATGGCCTCGAGCTTGGAGGGCCGCGTCGCGCGGGCGTAGGCGAGAGCCCGCAGGGTGGGCTTGTGGATCTTGGACACCAGCACGATGGCGTGCACGCGGGAGGGCAGGAGCTGGGCGTCGACGTCGTCCTCAGAGACCGTGAGCTCCTCCCGCACGCGGTCGTAGTGGCGGTGGATCCCGAGCATCATGAAGAACAGCACGACCATGGCCGCGATCGCGTAGCCGGCACCGTGGACGAACTTCGTGGCGAGCACGACGAGGAGGACCGTGCCCGACATCGTGGCGCCCACCGCGTTGATGACCCGGCTGCGCATCATGTGCGTGCGCACGGCGGAGTCGCGCTCGACCGCCAGGTGGCGGTTCCAGTGGCGGATCATGCCGATCTGGCTGAGGGTGAAGGACACGAAGACGCCGACGATGTAGAGCTGGATCAGCTTGGTGACCTCGGCGTGGTAGATGATGATCAGGAAGCTCGCGGCGCTGGCCAGGATCAGGATGCCGTTGGAGAAGGCCAGGCGGTCGCCGCGCGTGTGCAGCTGCCGGGGCAGGTAGCCGTCCTTGGCCAGGATCGAGCCGAGGACGGGGAAGCCGTTGAATGCCGTGTTGGCGGCCAGGATCAGGATCACACCGGTCACGATCGAGACCACCAGCACGCCGAGGGGGAAGTGGTCGAAGACGGCGTGCGCGACCTGGCCCATGATCGTCTCCTGGACGTAGCCATCGCCCACGGGCTGGCCGTTGCGCAGGAGCTGGGTGGCGGGCTTCTCCGCGTACTTGATGCCGGTCCAGCGGGCGAGCGTGATCATCGACATCAGCATCGTGATGGCGACGACGCCCATCATGAGCAGCGTCGTGGCCGCGTTGCGGCTCTTGGGCTTCTGGAAGGCCGGGACTCCGTTGGAGATGGCCTCCACACCGGTGAGCGCGGCACATCCCGACGAGAACGCCCGCAGCATCAGGAAGGCCATCGCCAGGGAGCCGAGCACCTCGTAGCCGTGTTCGGGCGCCAAGGTGAGGTGGGCGCTCTCGGCCGGCGGCAGCGTGCCGAAGAAGCGGCGGAAGAAGCCCACCAGGGCCATGCCGATGACACTGATCATGAACAGGTAGGTGGGGATGGCGAACGCCTTCCCCGACTCGCGCACCCCGCGCAGGTTCATCGCGGTGAGGATCGCGACCAGCGAGACGGCCACGAGCACCTCGTGACCGCGCATGAACGGCATTGCCGCTGCGGCGTTCTGGACGCCGGAGGAGATCGACACCGCCACGGTCAGCACATAGTCGACCAGCAGCGCGCTGGCGACGGTGAGCCCGGCCTTGGGGCCGAGGTTGGTGCTCGCCACCTCGTAGTCCCCGCCTCCGGACGGGTAGGCGTGGACGTTCTGGCGGTAGGAGGCGACCACCACGAGCATGACCCCGACGACGCCCAGGGCGATCTGCCACGAGTGGGTCAGAGCCAGGGATCCCCCCGCCAGGCCGAGGGTGAGGAAGATCTCGTCGGGGGCGTAGGCCACGGACGACAGCGCGTCACTGGCGAAGACCGGCAGGGCGAGCCGCTTGGGAAGGAGCGTCTCGCCCAAGCGGTCCGAGCGCATGGCCGCGCCAACGACAACGCGCTTCAGGATCCGTGACGAAGTGGGCACGACGCCACTCTAGGACCGGCCGAACCCCGCGGCTCACCAGTCGGTCCCGTCGCGCACGCGGCCCGGTTGGGCTCGGTGTAGCGTCGGCGGCGTGCACTTCGTGATCATGGGCTGCGGCCGCGTCGGGGCCTCCCTGGCCCGGGCCCTGGAGCGCGCTGGCCACGATGTCGCGATCATCGACCAGGAGGAGTCGGCGTTCCGCCGGCTCGGTTCCTCGTTCGAGGGTCGTCGGGTCCAGGGCATCGGCTTCGACCGCGACACCCTGACCGAGGCCGACATCGAGAAGGCCTACGCCTTCGCGGCGGTCTCCTCCGGCGACAACTCCAACATCCTCGCCGCGCGGGTGGCCCGGGAGACCTTCGGCGTCGAGCACGTCGTGGCCCGGATCTACGACCCCGGCCGAGCCGAGGTCTACCAGCGCCTGGGCATCCCCACGGTCGCCACCGTCAAGTGGACGTCAGACCAGATGCTCCGAAGGCTGCTGCCCCAGGGGCACGTCCCCGAGTTCACCGACCCCTCGGGCAAGATCGTGATC
Organism: Dermatophilaceae bacterium; assembly: GCA_035691065.1. Classification (GTDB taxonomy): domain Bacteria; phylum Actinomycetota; class Actinomycetes; order Actinomycetales; family Dermatophilaceae; genus DASSJT01. Next base: position 15,043 of record DASSJT010000103.1, on the reverse strand, counting down.
GCCGAGGTCCCCGCCGCGCCGTCGTGGATCGGCCACCGGCTCACCCAGATCGAGTCCGTCACCGGTGCCCGCGTCGCCTACCTGACTCGGCTCGGCGAGGGCCGCCTTCCGGCGCCGGACTCGGTCTACCAGGAGGGCGACCTGCTTCACCTCACCGTGGCGCGCGAGACTTTGGCCGCTGTGGAACGCATCCTCGACGGGCCGCCCCCCGCGGAGTGACCGGGGAGCCGCGGCTCTGAAAGGATTGCCCCATGCGAGTCGTCATTGCCGGCGCCGGCAGCGTGGGCCGCTCCATCGCGCGAGAGCTGCTGCACAACGGCCACCAGGTCCTGCTCATCGACCGTGACGCCCAGGACGTCCAGGTCAGCCGGGTACCGGAGGCCAACTGGCTGCTGGCCGACGCCTGCGAGATCAGCTCGCTTCAGGAGGCCGGGCTCGCCGACTGCGACGTCGTCGTGGCCGCGACCGGCGACGACAAGGCCAACCTGGTGGTCTCCCTGCTGGCGAAGACCGAGTTCGGCGTGCCCCGGACCGTGGCGCGCGTCAACAACCCCAAGAACGAGTGGATGTTCGACGAGGCCTGGGGGGTCGACGTGGCCGTCTCCACCCCGCGGCTGATGACCGCACTGGTGGAAGAGGCGGTCAGCATCGGCGACCTGGTGCGCATCTTCCAGTTCCAGCAGGGTCAGACGACCATGGTCGAGCTCACGCTGCCGGCCGACAGCCCGTATGCCGGGTCGCGGGTGGGCGACGTGCCCTTCCCGGGCGAGACGGTCCTGGTCGGCATCATCCGGGAGGACCACGCGATCGCGCCCAGCCGCGACGACTCCCTCGAGCCCCACGACGAGCTGTTGTTCCTGACCACGCCCGACGTCGAGGACGAGCTGGAGTCGATGCTCAGCCCCTCGGCACGCGTGCCGCGCGTCGGCGAGGGCTGACCCGGGGCCTCAGCCGGCGTCCGGCTCTCGCTCGGCCAGCTCCGGCTCACGAGGCTCGTAGTGGGCCAGCCCGTCCTGAGACAGCGCGTCTTGGACGAGCCCGTCGTGGGCCAGCCCGTGGTGGGCCTCGTGGGCAGTCCCGTGGTGGGCCTCGCGGGCCACGTGCTCCTGGAGCGTCACGTCGCTGTCCGCCGTCTCCACCGTCTGCGGGGTCTCGCCGCGCATCAGGATGGCGCCCATCACGGCCAGCGCGGCCGCCCAGGCCGGCCAGCTCAGGCCCACCTTGGCGACGCCGAGCAGCGGGACGTTGCCGGCGAGGTACAGCGGGAGCATGACCGCCACGCGCACGGCATACAGCCCCACGAGCACCAGGGTGAGGCGCTGGCACACGCGCACCATGGCCGGGTCGCGCCGCCATCCGAAGGGATCCTCGGCAGCCCGCGGGTCACCGGCTCCGACCATGAACCCGATCGCCGGCCAGCGCACGGCCACCGAGAGCAGTGAGCCGAGTCCGAACCCGATGCTGGCCAGGATGCCGGGGAGGAAGGCGTCCTCTGCGCGCCCGCTGCGCAGGGCGAAGAACGCTGCGATGGCGGTGGCGAACACCGCGGAGAAGACGTGCTGCAGACCCTGTCGCTGGGCGACCCGAAGCACCGCGAGCATCAGCGCCACTGCGCCCGCGGCGACCACCGCCTGGCGTAGGTCGTGCGCCGCCGACCACACCACGACGAAGGCGATGGTGGGCAGTGCCACCTCGAGCGAGCCGCGCCAGCCCCCGAGGGCGGTCGACAGCCGATGCCGGATGACCTCCTCGACCGTCGGGAGGGCGGAGGGTGCGGCGTCCGGCGGCCGCTGCGCCGGCTCAGTGGCCACGGGAGGGCAGGATCTCGTAGGCCGGGTTGAAGATCGTCGGAATGCCCTTGACGAAGGTCACCCGGCCGCGCGCTTTGAGGAAGGTGCCGGGCTGGATGCCACCGATGGAGCGGCGGCCCAGCCAGACCAGGTTGAGGCTCTTGCTGCCGTCGTAGAGGTCGACCACCAGCGCCGGGACGCTCTTCTTCGGCGGGAGGGTGACCGCGCGCACCGAGCCGCACACGCTGGCCACCTCGCGGTCAGCGAGCTCCTTGATGGGGGTACCGCCCAGCTTGGTGGCGTCCTCCATCAGCTCGTCGGCCTCCATCTCGCTGACCGTCTTGGTCAGCCGATCGCCCAGCCGGGCCAGGGCCGACCGCCGGTGGGGCTGGGCCATGGGGGTTGCCATCACCGCACCTCCGTGATCTCGGGTCCACGCTCGAAGGGGCCGAGGGCGTGCTGGGTGGCCGCCTGGGCCTGCGCCTGCACCTCGGCCGGCACCGTCGGCCGGATGTCGTCGGGCAGGGTCAGGGGCAGCACCTCCCGAGGGGCCATGGGCTCATCGCCACGAACCACCACGACCCGCCGCAGGAAGTCGAGCAACGGCTCGGCGGCGGCGTCCTCGATCGCCGCACGCCCCGAGAGCACGGCGCGAAGGAACCACCGGGGGCCGTCGATGCCGATGAAGCGCGCCGGGGCGAAGACCGTACGGCCGTCGGGCCCGGCCGAGGGCATGCGGGTGCGGAGCTCGGTGCCCCACGGCCCCTCCGCCTCCTCGGCCGTACCCCCACCGGTCGCGATCGACTGCGCCAGCTCGTCGCGGACTCCGTCCCAGACACCGGCCTTGCGGGGCGCGGCGAACGCATGGAGCTGGAGCGCCGACTCGCCGAGCACCGCGGTCGTCCCCACCAGCCTGCCGGTCTCCTGCTCGACCTCGATGCGCAGTTCCATGCCGGGCACACCGGTGATCCAGAGCGAGCCGAGGTCGAGCCGTCCGTTGAGGCTGTGGACGTCCTCGCGGTCGAGCGGCCCACGCGCGGCGACGTCCTCGCTCTCGGGGTCGAGCACCGCCGGGTCTTCGCTGTCCTGGCCTGCTCCCCCGCGCTCGTCGGCTCCCGCGATCTGGTCGGCTACCCCGACCTCGTCCGCTGCCGGGTCGGGGGAGGAGTCGGCAGTGCGGCGCTCCCCGCTCCTGCCGTGCCGTGCGGCCTGCTCTTGGCGGCCGCGTCGGAAGATGCTCACTGCGGTTCCTTGCTGATGGATGCTGCTGTCGTCGGGAGGGCCGGGTGGCCGAAACCGCCACTGGACCCGTGTCCAGTGTCCCCCCGCTCGCTGTCCGGAAGCGACTCGGTCGCGAAGAACGCCACGGTCGCCACTTCCTGGAGCAGGAGCTGGGCGATGCGGTCGCCGGGCTGGATCGTGAACGCGTCCCGCGGGTCGAGGTTCACCAGGTTGACGAGGATCTCGCCCCGGTACCCAGAGTCGATGGTCCCGGGGGCGTTGACCATACCTATCCCGTGCCGGGCCGCGAGGCCGGACCGCGGGTGGACCAGGCCCACCCACCCGGGTGGGATCGCCATGGCGATGCCCGTGGGCACCAGCACCCGCTCGCCCGGCCCGAGGGTGACCTCAGCGACCGAGTGCAGGTCAGCGCCCGCGTCACCGCTCTTGGCGTATGCCGGGAGCCTGGCCTGCGGGTGCAGCAGCCGGACGCTGACGGCGAGGGCTGCGCTGGGCTGCTCGCCGAGCGGTCCCGGTCGCTCGATCCCCACAGAAATAGGGTCAGTCACGATGACTGACCCTATCTCGGTTGCCGGTCTGCACCGGCGCGGTAGGACCCCCTCAGGCTGCACACTCCCGGCACACCATCACGCCGCCCTTGTCGCTGGCGAGCTGGCTGCGGTGGTGGACCAAGAAGCAGCGCGAGCAGGTGAACTCGTCAGCCTGGCGAGGAAGCACCCGGACCGACAGCTCCTCACCGGAGAGGTCGGCGCCCGGGAGCTCGAAGCCCTCGGCCTGCTCGGTCTCGTCAACGTCGACACTGGAAGCGCGCTTGTCAACCCGCCGGGACTTCAGCTCCTCGATGGAGTCCTCGGACAGCTCGTCATCGGTCTTCCGTGGCGCGTCGTAATCAGTGGCCATCTATGCTGTCGCTCTCCCTCAAATTCTCTTCGCTGGGGAGGGTGCGCTTCCGGTCGGTTCGCTGCCCAGCCTCAACAACGCATCTTCTGGCGATTTTGTGCCCCGGCGCGCGAGATTGTGCCTCATCCCGGCGCTCGCTGCACACGCATCCCCAATAGCGACACGCGCCGCCCCGTTTTCACCTCCAGTTCACCGTCCCTCACCGGCCTCGATGTGCCGATCCGGCCCCAAGGCCCTAGAGTCCACTGATACCCCGGAACCGGCGACACACCCCGAAGCGAGGTGCCGCATGACCGAGATGAGACTGCAGCTTCAAGCCCGCGCGCGCGAGGCACTTGCCTCCCTGCGACACGCGCAGGAAACCGACGACTCCTACCTGGCGACCGTGCGGATCGCCGAGCTCGAGGGCCTCCGTCGGCTCGCGCACGAACACGGGCTGCGCATCCCCGAGCTCACGAGCCTGCCGGCGGCGTAGCCGCCAGCCAACTCCCCCGGCCGGTCGCTCCCACAGCCGGCGGATCCGCATCACGGGGCCAACCCACGCCGGGTACCCCACGCCGGCCAAGCCACGCCGGCCAACCCACGCCGGCTACCCCATGCCGGCTACCCCACGCCGGCCACCGGGACCGGCCCCACCTTGTCGACTGCCGCCAGCACCAGCCGCTGGAGCTGCGGCAGGAGGCGTGGTCCCCCGGCGACCACCATGTCGCTGCCCGGGGGGCGGCCGTCGAGCCCGGTGAGCGAGCCTCCGGCCTCACTGACGACCAGCCACGCCGCGGCGAGGTCCCAGGCGTTCAGTCCCCGCTCGAAGTAGAGGTCGAGCCGGCCGTCCGCGACGTGGCAGAGATCCAGGGCGGCGCTGCCGATGCGCCGGATGTCGCGGATCTCGGCGATCACCTCGAGCAGGATCTCGGCCTGCCAGGTCCGCACCCGCGGGTCGTAGCCGAAGCCGGTGCCCACGAGGGCCAGGTCGAGTGCGGAGGGCTCCTCGAGGACGAGCTGCCGGCGGACGCCGTCGGCGGTGATCCGCCAGGCACCTCCACCCTCCCTGGCATGGAAGAGCTCACCGGCAACCGGGTCGACCACCGCGCCGGCCACCGGACGCCAGCCGCCCACCGCCGCAGGGTCGCCGACCACCGCAGCCAGCGACACGGCATACGCCGGGATCTCGTAGAGGTAGTTGACGGTGCCGTCGATGGGGTCGTCCACCCAGGTGATGCCGGAGGAGCCGCGGCGCCCCCCTTCCTCCTCACCGTAGAAGCCGTCGCCCGGCCGTGTGGCCGCGAGCCGCTCGCGGAGCAGGTCTTGGCAGCGCTGGTCCATTTCCGTCACGACGTCGGTGGCGGAGCTCTTCGTGCGGGAGACCCCGAGCTCGCGGGGGCGGTCGGCGACCACGAAGCGACCGGCCACGCGGGCCAGCTCGATGGCGATCTGCTCCAGCTCCGCCGGGGAGACGTCCGTAGGCACGTCCAGGCCGACGGGGTCCTCGGCCATCAGTCGCTCCCGCACAGGGCCGGCCTCGCCTGGCGCAGGTTGGGGCAGCAGCCCGGCTCGCACCGCGCTGGCCGGACATCGGAGCCCGGCCAGACGGCGTGAGGCACCGTCACCCCGCGCACCTCGGCGGCGCGCTCGAGCAGCAGGTCGACGAGGCCCGACACGAACTCGGGGTCGGTGCCCACGGTGGGCACCCGCACGAGCCGGAGCCCCAGCTTCTCTGCCGTCTCGGCCGCCTCGGTGTCGAGGTCGTAGACGACCTCCATGTGGTCGGAAACGAAGCCGATCGGCGCGAGTACCACGGTCGTAGCCCCCTCGGCGGCCAGCTCCTCGAGGCGGTCGTTGACGTCCGGCCCCAGCCACGGCTGGCTGGGCGGCCCGGACCGGGAGCAGAAGACCAGCTCCCCGTTGAGCTCCATGCCGAGGGTCGCCCCTGCCTCCTCGGCGATGGCCGCGGCGAGCTCGGCGTGCTGGGCGGAGTAGAGGCTGCCCCCGCTGTCACCCGGACCCGAGGTCTCGTCCATCGCGGTCGGGATCGAGTGCGTCACGAACAGCAGGCGGAGACCGGCACCGGCGTCGCGATGCCTGCGGACGGCTTCGGTGACCAGCCTGGTGTTGGCGCGCGCGAAGGACGGGTGGTGGGCATACGGGCGGATCTTGTCGACCTGGATGGCGATGCCGTCGCGCGAGACCTCGTCGACCGCCGCCGCGAGGTCCTCGCGGTACTGGCGGCACGAGGAGTAGGAGGAGTAGGCGCTCGTCACGATCGTGAGGACGCGGCGCATCCCGCGCTCGGCCGCGGCGCGCAGCGCATCGGCGGTGAAGGGCTCGAAGTTGCGGTTGCCCCACAGAACGGGGATGTCGATGTCGCGGCGCTCCAGCTCGGCGCTCAGGGCGGCCCGGAGGGCGCGGTTCTGGTCATTGATCGGGCTCCGGCCGCCGAACCGGTAGTAGTGCTCCCCCACCTCCGCCAGCCGCTCGTCGGGAATCCCCTTGCCAGCCGTCACGCGGCGCAGGAAGGGCAGGACGTCCTCGGGCTTCTCGGGCCCGCCGAAGGACAGGAGCAGGACTGCGTCGAAGGGCGACAGGGGTGCGAGCGGTCCGTCCGAGGCGTCGGTCACTTCTGGTCTCCGGTGCGCAGGGGCTTGGGGGCGTTCAGGTCGAGCATGACAGCGAGCACGCGAATGGCGAACACCAGGCCCGCACAGGCCCAGATCACGCCGGTGCTCAGGGCGTTCCAGCGGGAGGCCAGCGCGACGAGTGTGGCCCCCAGGAGGGCCGGTACGGCATACAGCTCTCTTCTGAGGACCTCGGGGACCTGCCCGGCCAGCACGTCCCGGAGAACGCCGCCGCCGACGGCGGTGATGCCCCCGACGAGGACGGCGGCGACCGGGCCCACCCCGACGCCGAGCGCCTTGAGTGTGCCGCCGACCGCGAAGGCGCCGAGCCCGGCTGCGTCGAGCACCCGCACCAGCCTCGAGATCCGGGCGACGCGGGAGTGGAGCGTGAAGGTGACCAGACCGGCGAGCCCCGCCGCGGCGAGCAGCCGCCAGTCGGAGAGGCCGACCGGCGGCGTCTGCCCGATGAGCACGTCGCGCAACATGCCGCCACCGAGCCCGGCCATGGCCGCGAGCACCAGGACCCCGAACAGGTCGAAACGCCGCTGCACCGCGGTGAGGCCGCCGGAGAGGGCGAACACGAAGACGCCCACCAGGTCGAGGGCGAGCTGAAGGGTGGCTGTGTGCGTGAGCATGGTCGGGTCAAACGTACTCGTGCGGCGTGGTGGCCTTTGACCACACCGGGCAAGGTGGCAGAGTCGGGGGAAGCGAGTGAACGGGAGAGGGACATGCAAGACCTGCGACTCGTCGGTGTCCACGAGGACGGCGAGCACTTGCTCCTGTCCAGCGACAGCGGCGGCGACTACCGCCTGCCCCTCGACGAGCCGCTGCGGGCCGCTGCCCTCCGCGATCGCCCCCGTCTCGGACAGCTCCAGATCGAGATCGACGGCGGCCTGCGTCCCAGGGACGTGCAGGCCATGATCCGCACCGGCATGTCCGCCGAGGAGGTCGCCCACCGGTCGGGGTGGCCCCTGGACAAGGTCCGGCGGTACGAAAGCCCGATCCTGGCGGAGCGCGCCTATGTCGCGTCCCGAGCCCAGGAGGTCACGATGCGCAGTCGGGCCGGCGGGGCGACCGCCACCCTCGGCTCGCGGGTCCAGCAGCGGCTGAGCGGTCGGGGCGTCGAGGCCGCGGCGGCAGGTTGGGACGCCGCCCGAGGCGATGACGGGCAGTGGACGGTGACCCTCACCTTCGCCGCTGGCGGCCGCCAGCGGATCGCCGCGTGGCACTTCGACCCCACGGCGCGGACGGTGGTCGCCCGCAACGACGAGGCCCGCTGGCTGAGCGAGGACGACTCCGGCGGCGGCAACCCGATTCCGGCGCCCCACCTGGTGACTGCCCCGGTTCAGGCGGGTGGGGTCTACGACATCGAGGCGGAAGGAGGCCTGCGGCCGATCCGGTCCCACGACCTCGACGACCCGCCGATCGACCTGATGGCCGCGATGCGGGAGCACAGCGCCGCTGGTCGTCGACGCGGCGCCGCCCGCAGGCGCACCAGCCCGCCGGTGCGCACCCCCCTCGACCACGCGCCGCGACCGGATGCGCTGCCCCTCGAGCAGATGCCGTACGACCCGGAGACCATGCCGCCGCCCCCGGCTGCGGCCGGGCCCCACCCGGCTGATGGCCACAGCTCCGGTTCGCGGGCCGCGACGACCGCTCGAGAGGCCACGCCGCCGACCCACCGGACCTCGGACGTCGAGCCGGTCGCCGACGACGCGCCCAACGGTGAGTCGGCAGGCCCACCGGAGCCGGCCGTGCGCAGGCCGGCCGCTCGTCGGAACGGCCGTCCCAGCGTCCCGAGCTGGGACGACATCATGTTCGGCGCCCCACGTCGCGACTGACCCGGACGGCGACTGACCCGGACGGCGGCTCAGCCGGACGGCGACTGACCCGGACGCGGGCGCAGCCGGAAGGCGACTCGCCCGGCGCGCAGGTCTGGGGCTGGGTCAGGCGGGCGGAACCGGGCACACGTCGAGGTCGAAGGGCAGCGTGTCCGGCGACGTGGCCGCAGCCCGCGCGGCCCGGCTGTTCATCCGGCGCATGAAGTGCCGGCGGCAGAGCACCTCGTACTCCACGGTGGTGGCCGCCGTGACCGTTTCGACCCCGTCAACAGCCACCTCACCGGCCACCTCACCGGCCACCTCACCGGCCACGTCGCCCACCACCACCTGTTCGCCCTCGACGACCATCACGCCGTCGACGATGCGCGCGTTGTGGGTCGCCCGGCTCCCACACCAGCACAGTGCCTCCACCTGGAGGACCTCGACCCGGTCGGCCAGCTCGATCAGCCGCTGCGAGCCCGGGAACAGCTGGGTTCGGAAGTCCGCAGTGATGCCGAAGGAGTAGACGTCGATCGCCATCTCGTTGACCAGGCGGGCGAGCTGCTCCACCTGGCCGGGCGTGTAGAACTGCGCCTCGTCGCAGATGAGGTAGTCGACTCGGCCGCCGCCGGTGGCCCGCTCGACGACGACGTCCCAGAAATCCAGGTCGTCGCGGACCTCGGTGGCCGTGGTGGACAGCCCGAGCCGCGAGGACAGGACGGAGTCCCCCGCGCGGTCGAGCTTGGTGAAGATCAGGCCCTCACGCCCCCGCGCCCGGTGGTTGTGGTCCATCTGGAGCGCCAGCGTCGACTTGCCGCAGTCCATCGTCCCGCAGAAGAAGACCAGTTCCGCCACGACGCGACACCCTAGGCGGTATGCCGTGGGGGCACGTGGACGAGGGGGATCGCCGCCTCGTCGGGGGTGAGGGACCCGTGCAGGCCCAGGAGCGCGAGCAGCTGCGGCCGCAGCCTGCGGCTGTCGACGATGGCGAAGTTGTCGCGCATGGCCACGATGACGTCGCCGATGCGGGGCAGGTTGCGCGGCTCGAGGGCCCCGAACCAGCCTTCCGCGACCGCCTCGTCGCGACTGCGGATCCAGGCCCGCTCATCGACCCGGCCGTGCCATGTCGCGAGCACGTCGTCGACCGCCCCGGCCTCGCAGTACAGCTGGAGGGCGCGCGGCTCCCCTCCGATGTGGCGCACCCCGGCATCGAGCTCGGCGTCGTGGGCGACGTCGATCCGCAACGCGTGCGGGGAGTCGACCATGCCGTGGTCGGCCGTGATCGTGACCCCGGTGTCCAGGGGAACCGACTCGACCAGCCGCCGGAGCTCGGCGTCGATGGTCCCGAGCTCCTCCCCCCACTCCCACGAGGCCACGCCGTGGACATGTCCCACCTTGTCCAGGTCGCCCCAGTAGAGGTACACGAGGGACCGTGGGGCCTCCCGGAGGGCTGCCAACGTCGCGTCGACCCGGTCCGGCAGGCCCTCGGCCGCCCGGAACTCACCGCCGCGCAGCGCTGCGTTGGTCAGGCCGGATCCGTCGAAATAGCCCGGACCCACCCGGGTCACCACGACGCCGGCCGCGGCCAGTCGCTGGAAGACGGTCTCCTCAGGCTGCCAGGCAAAGGGGTCCGGGCCGTTCTCCCACGACAGCTCGTTGACCAGCCGGTCCTGCCCGGGGACGAGCACCTCGTAGCCGAGCAGACCGTGCGTACCGGGCGGAAGTCCGGTGCCGAAGGTGCCCATGGACGTGGCCGTCGTCGAGGGGAAGCCGGCGCTGAGGCGACGCGCGGAAGGCAGCAGCGCCCGCAGGAACGGTGCATGGCCGCCCCTGCGTCGAAGCTGCTCGTAGCCCAGGCCGTCGACGAGCACGACCACGCCACGTCGCGCCGGGGTGAGCCCGATCGAGGAGCTGCCTCCCGGGGCGGGCAAACCCAAGCTGGCCGCCACCGCGGGCATGACTGCTGCAAGGCCACCTGAGTCGTACCGCGGCCTCAGCAGTCCGTGGTGGGGCATGCCGTCAGCGGCCGATGTTGGCAGACAGGTCCCGGGCGAATCTGAGGGCGTTGGCCAGGGCCTCCTCGCCGTCGGCGTCGGCGCTGATCCGCAGTGAGATGTCGTCGGAGGCCACCGTGCCCTCGTAGCCGTGGTCGGCCTCGCAGTTCGGGTCCGAACAGATAGCCGGGAGCAGGTCGAGGCGGCTCACCGAGCCCCAGCCCAGGGTCAGCGTCAGCTCGCGGCCGAGGCTGCCCGGCTGGTAGGTGCTGGGGGTGGGGACGACATGGGTCATCATCACGCCGCGAACCGCCCCGAGGGGAATCCCCTCGGTGGTCGCGGTCGCCAGCTCCTCCTGCCCTCCCGGCTCGTCCGGGTGGTCGTCGGCATGCGCGATGACCAGACGTGTCGGCGTCAGGACCAGCACGGTGATGTGACGGCGCACGACGTCCTGGTCGAACGTGGTCTCCTGGTGGACCAGGTGGGACTTGACCTGCTCTCCGGCCAGCGCGGCGTTGACGACGTCGGCGACGAGCGCGGGGTAGTAGCCGGCCCGCTCGATGGCCCGCGTCAGGTCGGCTGGGAGCGAGGCTGTGGCAGGGGACCGGGAGGCATGCGATGAGGCCATGCGCGCCATTGTGCCGCAGCGTCGGCCGTGGTTCTCGCCAGCATCAGCCGGACGCCATCGTGGATGGCTGAAGGTCAGGTGAGCGAGCGCCGGCCCGGGTCGGTGCGCCGCGGCGGGGGCTGGAGTACGGCCTCCGCGCCCAGGACCTCAATGCCGCCGGGGTGGGCGTTGACCGGGTTGAGCGACAGGCGCGCGACCTCGGGAAGGTCATCGGCAAGCACTGACACTCGCGCGATGAGATCGCCCAGAGCTGCTCGGTGCACGGGTGCCGCGCCCCGGTGCCCGTGCAGCAGGGGGCTGGCCTTCACGGACGAAATGAGCTCTGACACATCGACATCGGTCATGGGCGGGATGCGGTAGCCGATGTCGTCCAGCAGCTCGGTGGGCGGCCCGGCGACGCTGAAGCTCACCACCGGCCCGAACAGCGGGTCCTCGTCGCTGCCCACGACGCAGGCCACCCCGGGAGTGGCCATGCGCTGCACCGCGAAGCTGTTGGCAGCGACCGGCGCGAGGCGTTCGTTCAGGCTGGCGAACGCCTCCTTGAGCATCGCCGGGTTGGCCAGGTCGACCCGGATTCCGCTGAGCCCCGGAAGATGGCGCAGCAGGGGCGAGGTGGACTTGAGCACGACGGGATAGCCCAGCTGCTCTGCGGCTTCCAGCGCGTCGGCCTCCGTGCTCGCGTCGATGCTGGGCCACAGGCTGATGCCGTAGTAGCCGAGCAGCTCGGTCACCTCGGTGGCGCGCAGCGGGCGTCCCTCGGGCGCATCGGCGAGTATGCCGTGGACGAGCGCCTCGGCGCCGCGCCGGTTCACGCCCGCGGGCGTGACCGGAATGCCCTTGTCCTTGTTGCGCCATTCGCCGTAGCGAGTCGCCGCTGCAAGGGCGCGCACTGCGTCCTCGGGCATGGCATAGAGGGGGATGGCCCGGGCCTGGCCCCGCCCGCCGGTGCCGCCGACAGCCGACGACCCGTTGTCGACGCCACGCATGCCGAGGAAGGTTGCCACGCAAGGCTTTTCAGCCCGCTCAGACGCCTCGCTGACTGCCGCCGCGACATGCTCGTCCGGGGTGGCCAGCGGCGGGATGAAGCAGGCGATGACGCTGTCGACGTTGGGGTCGGCGAACGCCTCCTCCACCGCTTTCCGGAACTGTGCGCCGGTCGCCTCGGCGTGGACCGACACGGGGCCATGCCCGATCTCCAGCCCCCAGCTGACGCACGAGTCGGCGGTGAGCGCCGACAGGGCGTCGGAGTTGGTGACGATCCCGACCCGGCTGCCTTTGGGGAGCGGCTGGTGGACGACGAGCTGGGCCACGTCGAAGAGCTGGTGAACGTTCTCGACGCGGATCACGCCGGCCTGCCGGAGCATGGCCTCGAATGCCTCCGGGCGTGCCTTGGTGGGCCGGACCCGGTGTCCTGGCGGGACGCCATAGGCCGAGACGCCCGACTTCACCACGATGATGGGCTTGCTGCTCGCGAGGTGGCGTGCGATGCGGGAGAACTTGCGCGGGTTGCCCATGGACTCGAGGTAGAGGCCCACAGCGTGGGTGTTGTCGTCGTCGATCCAGTACTGCATGAAGTCGTTGCCGGACACGTCGACCCGGTTGCCGGCGGAGGCGAACACCGAGACCCCGAGGTTGCGGCGAGCCGCAGAGGCGAGGACGGCAATGCCCAGCGCGCCGCTCTGCGCGAACAGGCCGAGGTGCCCCGCCGGCGGGAGGGTGGGCGCGAGCGAGGCGTTGAGCCGCACCGAGTCGCTCGTGTTGATCACACCGAACGAGTTGGGGCCGATGACCCGCATCCCGGCTCGCCGCGCCCGTTTCAGCAGCTTGGACTGGAGCTTCTCGCCCTCCGGGCCGGCCTCGGCGAAACCGGCGGAGACGACCAACAGCGAGCGGACACCCGCCTTCCCACAGTCGCGGACGACCTCGAGGATGGTGTCAGCGGGCACGGCGATGACGGCCAGGTCGACGTGGTCGGGAATGTCGCTCACCTTCGAGTGCGCTTGGAGACCCAGCACCTCGAGCGCCTCGGAGTTGACGGCGTAGACGCCACCCTTGAATCCCTCAGCCAGGATGTGCTTGAGGACCTGGTGGCCGATCGAGTCCTCGCGGCGGCTGGCCCCGACCACGGCTACCGAGGACGGGAACAACAGGGACTGCATGCTGACCGACTCGGCACGATGCTCGCGAGCCAGGCTGACCGCCTGTGAGTGCTCGGTCGGCTCGATGTCGAAGCTGACCGTCACGACGCCGTCCTCGATCTTGCGTGCGACCTCGTAGCCGGCCTCGCTGAAGACCGCGAGCATCTTCCGGTTGTGCGGCAGCACGTCGGCCACGAAGCGGGTGAAGCCCTCCTCCTGGGCGATCGCTGCGAGATGCTCGAGCATCACCGAGCCGATCCCACGACCCTGGTAGTGGTCGCTGATGTTGAAGGCCACCTCGGCGGTCGTGTCGTCCACCCGGTCGTAGCGCCCCACGCCGATGATCTCCGACTCGGCCGTGGCGACCAGGGCGACCCGGTCGTGGTAGTCGACATTGGTGAAACGCTCGACGTCGCGCTCGCTCAAACGTCGCAGCGGCGCGAAGAAGCGCATGTAGATGGACTCCTCGGACTGCCCGGCATGGAACCGCTGCAGGGCGTCGGCATCAGAGGGTCGGATGGGCCGGAAGTGGGCCACGGAGCCATCGCGCAGCACCACGTCGGCCTCCCACCGCACGGGGTACCCGGGTGGGAGGGCATCTGTCATGCCAGAAGCATGTCACGAGCCACACCCAGCACTGGGGCAGGTCAACGCCTTTCGCCCACGACAGACACCGGGCTCAGCGCCGCAGGGTGACCTGCTCGAACGACGCTCCGCGGTCGGTGCTGAGGAAGTATCGGCCCCCGCCGTCGAGGGCATAGACGATCGGGCCGCCCGCAGCGCCAGCCCAGCCCCAGCCGCCGGCCTTGGATGAGACTGCCGGGCGATGCCACGTGGCTCCGCCGTCCTCGCTGGTCAGCAGCCCGCCTCCGGCGATCGAAGGCGCCGAGAGCCCTGGGCCGCCGGTGGCGGGCAGACCGTCCGGAATCGCCACGAGGTGGTCGCGGTCGGCCGCTGTGACCCAGACGCCCCGGTCCGAGACGGGCCCCAGGCCACCCACACCACGCGGACGCCAGGACTGCCCACGATCAGCCGACGCGAACACGGCATACATGGACACGGGGTATATGGCGGCTTTGCTGCCTTCGGCACACACGGCGAACAGCGCCCCGCGGTCGCGCGCCGTGGTCACCAGCCACACGTCCCCCTTGGGGTCGCAGCCCGCGGGCCGCGCCACTGACCCTGGCGTGCCGGTCAGGCGCACCGGGGTAGCTGGTGCACTGGAGCCATCGCCCCGGGTCTGGGCGTTGAGGTAGGCGTCCTTGCCGTCCATGACGATCCACGCCGTCCGGACCGACGGGGGCAGCCCGGCCACCTGCACAACGTGCGCCGCGGAGTCGCCCACGTCGGCGGACTGAACCGCCAGTCCGGTGCAGCCGGCGGCGGCTCGGGTCGGCGTCTGCGCGCCGGGCTGGGCCGGAGGCTCGGGCTGGCACGACCGGGCGGTGACCAGCCAGACGGTCTGGCCGTCGGTCTCGAGCGAGAGGACCACGGCACCGCCCACGTCGAAGCCACGCCAGCTGCGACCCCCATCGTCAGTGCGCCGCACGGCACTGCCGAAGGCGTAGCCCACTCTCGCGTTGGCGAACCGGATCCCGGTGAGCTGGCCCGGTTTCGTGGCGTTCTGGCCCAGGCCGGGAGTGGTGAGGCCGGTGAACCACGCGCGCGTCGACCAGGTGTGTCCGTCGTCGGACGAGCCCACGACCGCCGTGCACGGGCCGGCCGGACAGGTCGCCGAGCCCAGGCCGAACAGGTTGCCTCCTCCCCCGTTGCTCATGGAGACGATGGAGAAGGTCACGGGAACGCGCAACGTCCCGCCGCTTGCCGCGGGGGCCGTTGCCGTCGCTGGAGTCGTGGGCGAGGGCGTAGCCAAGGCCTGCGGCGGGGACGACAGCACGGCGGTGCGGCTGCTCGGGCTC
>DASSJT010000102.1:0-2145 GCA_035691065.1 Dermatophilaceae bacterium | reverse complement strand
GAGTCGGGGCCGTAGGCGATGCCGATGACAAGGACCGGCCGCGCGGGGTCAGCCTCTGCCTTGAGCGTGGTCAGCAGCCGAGCCAGTCCGATCCCCGCCGGGTCATCGTTCTCGCCGTCGGTCAACACCACCACGGAGTTGACCCGGCCGGGCTGCCAGCCGGCGCGCACGGTCCGCACGGCAGCGAGCACCGTGTCGTACAGGCCCGTGGAGCCACCGCGCACCGGGGCCACGCCGCCGATGGACCGGGCGAGCATCTCCCGCCCGCTGTGCCCCCCTGGACGGGCGCCAAGGGGACCAATCGGAACCAGCTCCCGATAGTCCGTGGTCGGGGTGAGGTCCGTCGAGAACGTCCAGAGGCCTATCTCGGCCCGGTCGTCGTACAGGGCGAGGCCGTTGCCGGCGGCCTTCTTGACCAGGTCGATGCGCCGGGCGCCGCCAGCTGACGGGACGGGTTCGGCCATGGAGCCCGACACGTCGATCACGGCGAGCAAGCGGGTGCCGAGGTTGACCGCTGCAAGGGCATTGACGGCGTGCTCGACCGCGTCGGCCGACGGGACCTGGGGGACCACACGTCGGGCGCCTCGGAGCAGCGGCATCTCCTTCAGCTGGTGGCCAGCGGCCCCGCTCGCGTCCCGGAAGCCGGCGTCGCGCAGGATCTCCTGCCCGGCGGGAGCCCGGAGGGCGTCGAGCAGCCGGCCGGCGCTCTCCGCTGACCCGGCCCGGTCGCCCAGCGCGAGATACGGGTAGTCCAGCACCGTGCCGCCAGACGTCGGGTACACGGCCACGACCCCCGGTCGAGAGGCGGACGATGCGAGCGCCGACCAGAGGGACTGCTCGGATCGCGGCACGACTGATCCGCTCGTCGCGGCCTCGGCCTCGATGGCGCCGGACGAGGCTGGCGCCGAGACAGCGCTTGTCAGGGTGGTCTGGCCGCTGTTGCGCAGTGCCGAAGCCAGCACTGTCGGTGCGTCCGGGCGGCCGGCCACTGCCCGCTGAACGGCGATGAGAGAGCCGGTCGCCACGGCGGAGCCACTCGGCTCGGGGATGCGCAGCGGAACGGGCAGCCCGTGCAGCGAAGCGCCGAGGACGGATCCGAACGCCACCGGCGCGGCTGGCCAACCCAGCGAGCGCGCAAGGGACTGAGGAACGCTCAGCACGACGGGTGACAGGGCGACCGAGGGTCCTCCCGACCTCGCGTACGGCACGACGGTGCGCTGGAGCAACAGCGACGAGTCGGGCACCCAGACGTCGGGGATCGTGGGGGCCGAGGATGCCCGACGGCTCGTGGCGTCAGCCTTCGCGGCTACGGCCTTCGTCGCGGAGGTGATCGCCGCCGAGGTGATCGCGGGGTCCTCGGCCCGCACGCTCACCGTCAGGCAGCCATCAGCAGCGGACGCGGAGCCGCCAGCGATCGCGGTACGAGCCACCTCGGAGATCACCGGCGCGATGTCTGGGGACGCCACGACGTCGAGAGTGCGGTGCCCCCGCGGGCATGTCGACGGCTCGTTACGGAGCGTTGCGAAGGCAACGGCGCCGACCGTCGCCGTCGCGGTCGCTGCGGCCAGCATGCCGATCGTTGCGTTGCGCACGCGAGACCGCCGGGACGGCGCCTCCTGGGCACTGCTCTCGGGAGGCGCGGGAGGGGTGGCGCCGGTGGTGCTCATGCAGCACGCTCCCGCCGACGCAGCGCGCGGGGACCGCTTCCGGCGCGCGCGCAGTTCATCGCTACAGCGGCTTCCCGATGCCGGCGGCGGAAAGTGGTCATGCTGCATAGGAGTGCAGAGGGACACCGCTGATACCGCCGCGGGCGAACTTGTTCCCAAGGGCAGAGCCCCGCCCGTCAGCCTCACGTCGTTCGTATCAGCAGCTCCACCTGGCACTCCCTTGTGCAGACGAATCCCGATCCCGGGTCCGCGTGGCCAGCTCTCTGGCGACGTCCCACCGGGCGATCACGGTTCGTCCCCGAGCCCAAGGAGAAACCTGATGACCACAACGTCTCGTCGAACCGTCCTGGTGACCGGCGCCACCGGTGTCGTCGGGCAGGCCCTGATCCCGCGTCTGGTCGACCACGGAGCAGCAGACGTCATCTGCCTCACCCACCGCGCCGTCCTGGGCACCCCCTCCCCCACGCCCCACGCCGGC
>DASSJT010000101.1:0-17166 GCA_035691065.1 Dermatophilaceae bacterium | reverse complement strand
TGATGGATGGCGTGATGGATGGCGTGATGGATGGCGTGATGGATGGCGTGATGGATGGCGAGGCCGCATCCGCGACGGCCACGAGGGGGTCGACCGGGCGAGGCGTCAGGTCGGCGCCTTGAAACTCCAGCGAGCCGTGGGTCAGATCCATGAACGCTTCCTCCAGAGACCGTGAGCGCGGGGTGAGCTCGTGGACGAGCAAGCGCTGATCCAGGGCGGTCTGGGCGATGTCGCGGGCGGTGATGCCGCGGACCTCGAGGAGCTGCTCCGCGGGTCGTTCCACGGTGGCTCCACGGCTCGCGAGCAGGGAGGCGAGAGCGGCGGCGTCGTCGGCTCGCACGGTGACTGAGGGTGCACCAGCGGCGAGGAGCTCGGCGGTGTCGACATCGGCGACGAGACTGCCCCTCCCGATGACGATGAGGTGGTCGGCGCTCTGTGCGACTTCGGACATCAGGTGCGAGGAGACGAACACGGTGCGACCTTCGTCGGCGAGCCAGCGAAGCAGGTGTCGGATCCACACGACTCCGTCAGGGTCGAGGCCGTTGACGGGTTCGTCGAGCATGACCACGGGCGGGTCACCGAGCAGGGCTTGCGCGATGCCGAGGCGCTGTCGCATCCCGAGGGAGAAGCTGCCGATGCGGTGGCGAGCGACGTGTTCGAGGCCGACCATGGCCAGCACCTCGCGGACGCGTGCCTTGCCGAGTCCGAGAGTGGCCGCCTCGGCGTGCAGGTGCGCGGCGGCGCGACGCCCGCCCTGCACCTCAGCGGCGTCGAGGAGAGCACCCACGTGGCGCAGCCCGTCCGGGTGGTCGGTGAACGGCCTACCCGCGACGGTGGCACGGCCGGAGGTGGGACGGTCCAGGCCGAGAACCATCCGCATCGTCGTGGACTTCCCGGCGCCATTGGGCCCCAGGAACCCGGTCACGACTCCCGGGCGAACCTCGAAGGAGAGGTCATTGACGGCGACCTTGTCGCCGTAACGCTTGGTGAGTGACTCCACCTGAATCATGTCGTGCTCCCTTAGCTCGTTGCTGGTCGTTGCTGGTCGCTTGTTGGTCGCTTGTTGGCTCTGCGGGTCGTGGGTGGTCAGCGCTGCGGCTGCGCTACGTCGGGACGGGCGGAGGCGGCGGAGCACCTCTCCACGAGGGCCGCCTCCTCGGCGGCGTCGAGCTCGTGACGGTAGGTCTTCGTGAGCCGGCGGCGGTTCAGCGCGGCGAGGGTCACCGTGAGGAAGACCGCGGTCAGAGTGGCGGCAGACTGCTGGTTGGGTCCGGTGAGGACGTCCGCGGCGAGGCCATCAGCGTTGTTGGAGCGGTTGAAGAAGGTGTGGGCGACCGCGGCGAGCAGCACGCTGTTCGCCGCTCCTCGGGCCACGGTGCCGATGAAGGTTCGGAAGAACAGGCAGAACCCGACCAGGAGGATGAAGGAGCCCAGCAGTTCGGTGGCGGTGGTGGCCTCCTTGGTGATGACGCGCAATGGGAGGTGCACGATCGCGAACGGAACCGCGGTCATGAACGCGGCGAGGAGGAAGTTGTGACGGCGCTCCAGCCGGGTCTGCATGAACCCGGACCAGGTGCCTTCCTCGCCGAGGTTGGCCAGGGCGAAGGCGAGCAGCAGCGCCGCCAGTTCTGCGGACAACGTGTTCAGGGTCGGCGGGTGGACCTCGTCGCCCAGCACGACGGCGAGGAGGATGGTGCCGACCGGCATCGCGGCGACGGCCAACAGCCACCACCGCAGGGGCACCTGCCAGCGGGTCATCCGGCGCAGCAGAATGCGGACCCCTTCGCGGCCGTCGACAATCCGGGTCACGGTCAGCACGGTGCAGAACAGGATCATGACCAGGAACAGGCTCGCGGTCTCCTCGAGGTCGAATCCGACCCTCTCCGGGATGTGCTTGCCCGGGATGACGTCGTAGGCGGCCATGACCGGAACACTCATCGCCGCCATCGCGGCCGGCAGCGCGATGAAGAGGAACGCCGCTACCGGATATCGTGTGATGACCCCTCGCCACACTGACGGCTGCTGCGGCGTGGTAGTCGTGGACATGGGCTCCTCCATGAGGTCTGGGGCTGGATGTCCGGCTGCTTCGGCACGCTGGCCGGGTCGGACAGTCTCGAGCGTGGCGCTCGCGCGTTGCGTCAGTGTTGTGTCCGCGTTGGAAAGAGGCCCGTGCTGGTTGGTGTGCTCGTTGATGCACGTCGTGGACGGCGCCGTTGGCAGCCATCGGGTCACCAACGCGAACAGACAGCGGATGCCCAGGCCGGGTCGCCCCGGGTCGCCAGGAGTGTCCCGAGGTGGCCTATCCGGTCACCGTCGCGACCGGGACAAGCGCCGCCAGGCGACTAGGGGAGTTGGCCGGCGAGGTGCGGGGCAGGCGGTCCGACACACCGATGGCCACGACCGATTCACCACGCAGCCAGCTCCTCGTAGGGCGAGAGCGCCAGCGGGGTGGCTCGCCCGGTCACGCCCACCGTGGTCGTCGACGCGGAGAGGTCGACCAGGAGCTCGCTGGGGGAACCCAGGTCGTGGCCCTGGCGTACGACGACTCGGCTGGGCACCGGGACCAGGCCAAGGTCGCGAAGGTACCCACCGAATGCCGCGGCCGCCGCACCGGTGGCGGGGTCCTCAACCACACCGCCGGGTGGGAACGGGTTGCGTGCGTGGAACGTCGTGGCGTTCTCCGACCAGAACAGGTGCGTGGTGGTCCACCCTTGCCGATCCATCAGCAGCGCCAGGGCCGGATAGTCGTAGTCGAGACCGGCCAACGTCCCGCGCGTGCGTACCGCGAGCATCAGGTGCTGGTTGCCGGCGAAAGCCACGTGCACCGGGTACCGCTGGTCGAGGTCGTCGCGGGTCCAACGCAGGGCAGTCAAGGTTTCGTCGAGCAGGGCGGGGGCGAGGCGACGTGTCGAGGTGGGAGGCGAGGTGAGGGTGGCGACGAGGCTGTGGTCCTCGAACCGGGACTCGACGGTGACCCGCCCGGCCTGGGTGTGCAGCCGCAGTACGCCGGGGCCGGTGCGTTCCGCGACCGCAATGGCGGTCGCGATCGTGGCATGGCCGCAAAACGCCACTTCGGCGACCGGGCTGAAGAACCGCACCGTCGCCTCCAGCGCCTTGTCCGGGGGGGCCTCGCCAGGCACGGGGGTCAGGAACGAGGTCTCGGAGTAGCCGATGGCCTGGGCGATGGCGAGCATCTGGGGGTCGGTCAGGGAGCCAGCGTCCAGGACCACCCCGGCGGGGTTGCCGCCGCGGCCGCACTCGGTGAAGGCGGCGTAGCGGAGTACCTCGACGCTCATCGGGTGACCTTCCCATGGGTGGAGCCGGCATGTGTGGCCACGACGGTGGGGGCAGCCCCGGGTGCCGTGTGGGTGGTCATGTGCCACAGTGCCCACGCCAGCAGGCCCAGGGTCAGCGTGACGACGTAGCGGATCCAGTCGGAGTCGGAGGCGACGAGCTCCGAGGAGGCGTTGAAGGTGGCGTGGATGATGGCCAGGGCCAGGATGCTGCGACGCCCCCACGTGTCGAAGGCGCCGATGAGCAGGCGCATCCCGACGCCAGAGGCGACCATCACGGAGATGTTGTAAGCGACGTCACCGACGCCGTCGGCGTCGTAGAGGCTCAGGGGCAGGTGAATGCCGGTGAACAGCAGCGCGGTGGCCACCGCACCACAGCCGAAACCCCATCTTGCGGTCAACCGGCGCTGCACGAACCCAGCCCAGGCCATCTCTTCCCACATGTTGACGATGAGGACACTGGACAGCACGTTCGCGAGTGCGAGTTTCAACACGAAGCCGCTGTCCAGGGCGACGCTGCGGCCGAGCAGCGCGCCCATGGCGTACGTCGCGACCGGTATGACCAGACCGGCGGGCAGCAGCAGCCACGCCGGCCGAGGAGGCCGAACCGTGTCGTGCAGCAGCAGCCGCATCGACGCGTGAGGGTCACGACGCGTCAGCACGACCGTCGGCAGAACCAGCCCGAGGTAGAGCGTTCCCAGCACGAACAGAGGCAAGGGGGCATCGGTGACGAGGGGGATGCTGAGCATGATCCATCCCACCGGCAGAGCGACGGCGACGAACGTGAGCAGCGGACGCAAGTCCGGATTGTCGCCGTAGGTCGACACGCGACGGGCCGGAACGGCGTTCGAGGGGTCTGAGACGCGGCTTGAGATGTTCATGGCGCCACCGTGAGCCGCCGGCATTGGAATTCTGTTGAGCCTTGGTTGAGCGGAGCTGCCCGGTCGACGCACGCGCCCCCAACCGTCCCACCATCGCACGCGCGGCGTTCCCCGCCGGAGGTCAACCGGTACCTCATCGACCCACCGACTCCCACGATGCCCGCCATGGTGTCGCGATCGGCACCGGCACGCGCCCCAAGATGACGGGCTGGTGTCTGCACGGTTAACACTTCCCTCATGTTCGGTCCCTAGCGTCTTCCACGACTGGCCGAGACCGGCCGCCGCCGACGGTAGGAGCAACACAGGTGACACCCTCAACCCTGGTCGGACTGGGCATCGACGTTCTCGCCCTGTTCGCGCTGGTCGGCTGGCTCTACCGCCGGCGCGCCGCCGCCCCGGAGATGACGATGGTCTTCGTCACCTTGAACATTGGGCTGCTCGCCGCGCTGACCGCGATCACTGCGGGGCACTTCCCCGCCGGGGTCGGCTTCGGGCTGTTCGGGCTGCTGAGCCTGGTCAGGCTCCGCAGCGCAGCATTCAGCGTCAAGGACGTCGCCTACACGTTCTGTGCCCTCGTGCTTGCCCTGGTCAACGGCCTCCCGGACCGCCACCTGGGGCTCATTGTCATCCTCAACGTGCTCGTGCTGACTGCCGTGTGGCTGGTCGACGACTCGAAGACCCGGGCCCCGACCCGGGTCCTGCGGATGACCCTGGACCGGGCCCTGGTCGACGCGGACGCGGTCCGTGACGAGGTCACCTCCCGCCTCGGGCACCAGCCCATCGCGGTGGTCGTGGAGCAGGTCGACTTCGTCCGCGAGACCACGGTGGTCGCCGTACGCCACGAGGTCGAGGAGGGCTGGGCCAGCCTCAGCCCTGCCCGTGGCCCCGAGGAGGTCGACCTCCGTGCCTGACCCCACCACCGAGCTGGTCACGCTCGCCCACCGTCGCACCGTCACTCTCGCCGAGGTCCTCGCCGCCGCCCCGGCGACCACCCGGGTGGACCGGAAGTACCTGGTGGCGCGCGACGTCGCCGAGGCCTTCATCGCCGCCGTCCCGGAGTCGCTGCGGGTCCTGACCATCGACGGGCGCCAGACGACGTCCTACCGCAGCACCTACTTCGACACCGCGGACCTGATGACATGCCGAGCCCACGTGCAACGGCGTCGTCGCCGGTGGAAGGCCCGGAGCCGCCTCTACGTCGAGGACGGACTGTGCCGTCTCGAGCTGAAGGTTCGCGACGGCAGCGGCCTGACCCGCAAGTACTTCCATCCGACCGCGGCCGCCGAGCATGGCCAGCTGAACCATGCCGCCGACGCGTTCTTCCGCGGCCTGCTGTGCGAACTCGGGCTGCCGCCGGCCGCGGCCCTCGAGGCGTCGGTCGACATCTGCTATCGCCGCGCCACGCTGGCCGACCCGGATACGGGCGCCAGGGTCACCATCGACTCCGGCGTCGAAGGCACCCGGCATGGACAGAGCGTGAGGGTCGATCCCGACCGCCTCATCGTCGAGACCAAGGGCGCCCAGGTCCCCGGCGTCGCGGACCGCCTGCTCGCCAGGCTCGGCGCCCGCCCGGTCTCGTTCAGCAAGTACGCCGCCACCGCCTCGCTGCTGGACCCGCGCATCCCCGACAACGACGTGCGTCATCTCGTCGGCCGCGACCTGCACGTCACTACGACCATATCGCCTGACCACCTTCGGAGAACCGCATGAGCACGCCCACCAGCAGCCTGCCCGGGTCGCGCGGGAGCCGACGGTTCGTCGTCGTCGCCGCACTCGCCGTCCTCGCCGTCCTCGTCGGACTGCTCGGCCCCACGACCTGGGCCAAGGTCACCGCCCACGACGGCAACAACACCTCGGCCAAGGACCGCATCGCCGCCGACCCGCCCCCCACGCTGTTCTCGGCCACCTCCGTCGCGGACACCGACCACGACGTCGCCCCGCAGAAGAGGCAGGCCGCCCACCTGGTGCGAGCCTGGGTCGCCGGGCACGGCACCACCGCCGACGACACGGCCTTCGTCGCCTGGGTCGAGAAGACCTTCCCGCCCCCGCCGGCCACCCTGGCCAACGAGATGCCGCTCGTGGTCAGGCTCGCCCGCCAGCGCACCAAGACCGGGGTCGCTGCCGCGACCTGGCTGGAGTCCTACGGCAAGAAGGACATCTGGAAGCTGTACGCCCACGACCAGCGCGAGCTTCTCAGCCCGGCCGCCGCGAGGGACCGCAAGGCCGAGGAGAAGGCCCTGCTCAAGATGTCCAAGACGGTCGCCGACGACCTCGGCGCACGGTTCGGCTCCTCGGCTCCCTACGTCCGCAAGCCCTCGTTGCGCACCGACCACAACGTGGCCGCCGGCCAGAAGTGCCCGTGCTCCTACCCCTCGCGGCACGCCACCGCCGCAGCCGCATCGGAGACCACGCTGGGCGCCCTGATGCCCACGCGCGACCCCGACTACCGGGCGATGGAAGCCCAGATCGACTACTCGCGCGTCTACATGGCCGGGCACTTCCCCGGCGACATCACCGCCGGTGCCCTGCTCGGCGACATCATCGGCGACTACTTCCTCATCACCCGCAACGGCGTAGCACCCGCCGGCGTGGCCGTCCCGCCCCAACGACGTCCCCTCACGCGAGCGGGACGGCCGATTCGATGGTAGTCACAGAAGGAGCGGCGTACCCGCGAGGGGCATCATCCCGGTGCGCGGTTGGGCGGCGGCATCCCAGCCACTCGGAGCATCAGGACTCGAGCAGTTGCTCGATCCTCTGGATCTCCGCCGTCTGACCCTTCACGATTGACTGAGCCAGTGCGACGGCCTTGGGGAACTTGCCCTTGTCGATCTCGTCCTCGGCCATGGTGACGGCGCCTTGGTGGTGGTCCCGCATCATTTCGAGCCACATGCGCTGGAATGCAGCGCCATGGGCCTTCTTCAGGGACGCCATCTCCTCGTCGCTCATCATGCCTGGCATGTTCATGGAGTGGTCGCTCATGTCGCCCATGTCGTGTCCCAGGCCAGTCTCCGGAACCGGCTTCCCCCAGCCCTCGAGCCAGCCGGCCATCGTCTCGACCTCGGGTTGCTGTGCGTCGAGGATGTCGTCGCGGAGCTTGGCGACTTCGGGATCAAGCTCCTGGGTCCAGGTCGTGTCCACCATGGCGAGGGCTTGGGCGTGGTGCGGGATCATGTCGGTCGCGAACGCCACGTCGGCATCGTTGTACGGGCCGCTGGAGGAGGAGTCGGAGTCCGTGCCCTGTCCCCCACAGGCGGTCAATGTGAGTGCAAGAACGGCGATGGCGGTAGCCAGTGTGCGCATTGGAATCTCCTTCGGTCTGACGAGTTGAGGGGGCGCGACAGCGGCCCGATCCTCAAGGGGGCGGGCGACCGCTCAGCAGCGATAGACGGAGAGCAATGTACGTGGCACCGCCCAGACCAATCGGACACGGCGCCTCCGTAGTCGGGGATCGAGACCTCTCATGGCTGCCGATTGTGGTGTCTGATTCGCATCAGGACGTGCTCGCGCTTGGGTGTGTGGCCGTGCGACTGTGCGTGCGCAACAAGGAGATCTGTGAGTTCTTCCTCTGTCTCGGCTTCCATGACCTCGTCACAGCTATGACACGTGAGACTCAGCATTGGTTCTCCATGTACTCGGATCACCCGAGGTCCCGGGTACGCAGCCGGAGGGCGTTGCCGATGACGCTGACGGAGGACAGCGCCATCGCCGCGGCGGCAATCATCGGGGACAGCAGCCATCCGAAAGCCGGGTACAGGACGCCGGCCGCGATGGGGATTCCGGCGGCGTTGTAGACGAATGCGAACACGAGGTTCTGCCGGATGTTGGACATGGTGGCCTGAGACAGTCGCCGGGCCCGGAGGATCCCGGTCAGGTCACCCTTGAGAAGAGTGACGCCCGCGCTCTCGATGGCCACGTCGGTGCCGGTGCCCATCGCGAGGCCGACATCGGCCGCAGCCAGCGCGGGAGCGTCGTTGACGCCGTCACCGGCGAACCCAACGACCCGGCCCTCCTCGCGGAACCGCTTGACGACGTTGCTCTTGTCGTCGGGGAGGACCTCGGCCTCGACGCGTTCGATACCGAGGCGTCGGGCCACGGCTTCGGCCGTGACTCGGTTGTCACCGGTGAGCATGACCACCTCGATCCCTTCGGCGTGGAGCGCCCGGAGGGCCTCGGGAGTGGACTGCTTGACGGGGTCCGCGATGGCGATGAGCCCGGCGACCTGCTCGCCGACGCCGACGAAGACCACGGTGGCCCCGTCGGCACGGATACGGTCTGCCTCGACCGCGAGCGGACCGGGATCGACTCCTCGGCCGGACAGGAAGCTGGCGCTGCCGAGCAGGACTCGTCGGGTCTCCACCGTCCCCATGACGCCTTTGCCGGTCGGGGAGTCGAAGTCGGTGACATCCGGGATTCTCAGGCCGGCGGCCTCCGCGGCGTCGACCACTGCCACCCCGATCGGGTGCTCGGATGCGCGCTCGACGCCGGCCGCAAGTCGAAGGAGGGCCTCCTCGTCGAGCCCAGCGGCGGGGACGACCTGGGTGACCGACGGCTTCCCCTCGGTGAGGGTCCCGGTCTTGTCGACGACCAGGGTGTTGACCTTCTCCATTACCTCGAGCGCCTCGGCGTTCTTGATGAGCACACCGAGGCCAGCCCCGCGCCCCACGCCGACCATGATCGACATGGGCGTGGCCAGGCCGAGCGCACAGGGGCAGGCGATGATCAGGACGGAGACGGCCACGATCAGCGCGTGGGCGAGGCGGGGTTCGGGCCCGATGGTGGCCCAGATGATGAACGCAGCGACGGCGATCGCAATGACCGTAGGAACGAACCAGGCGGCCACCCGGTCCGCCACCCGCTGGATGGGTGCCCTGGAACGTTGGGCCTCGGCAACCATCTGGACGATCCGGGCCAGCATCGTGTCGCGACCGACCCTCTCGGCCCGCAAGATCAGTGCACCGGTCTGGTTGATGGTGCCGCCGATGACGTTGTCGTCGGGGTTCTTGGTCACGGGCATCGACTCACCGGTCACCAGGGCCTCGTCGACCGAGGAGCGGCCCTCCTCGACGAGGCCGTCGACCGGGACCTTCTCGCCCGGGCGCACGCGGAGCCGGTCACCGACCTGCACCTGCTCCAGGGCCACCTCCTGCTCGGTGCCGTCCGGGTTGATCCGACGCGCAGTGTCGGGGGTCAGGTTGAGCAGGGCCTTGATGGCGCCGGAGGTCTGCTCGCGGGCTCGCAGCTCCAGCACCTGCCCCAGGAGGACCAGCGTGGTGATGACAGAGGCGGCCTCGAAGTAGACGTCGACGGCGCCGTCCATGCGGAAGGCATCGGGGAAGATGCCCGGGGCTACGGTGGCGACCACGCTGAAGAGCCAGGCGACGCCAGTCCCCATGGCAATGAGGGTGAACATGTTCAGCCTCATGGTCCGCACCGAGATCCAGCCGCGTTCGAAGAACGGCCGGCCGGCCCAGAGCACCACCGGTGTCGCCAGGGCCAGCTGGATCCACGCGGATGTCCTCGGGGGGATCAGATCGTGGATCGCCGAGAACAGGTCTCCACCCATGCCCAGGATGAGGACCGGGACGGAGAGCGCCACCCCCACCCAGAACCTTCGAGTCATGTCCGCCAGCTCGGGACTCGGACCGGTGTCCGCCGTCACCGTGACCGGCTCGAGGGCCATCCCACAAATGGGGCACGAGCCCGGCCCCGGACGCCGGATCTCTGGATGCATGGGACACGTCCACTCGGTTACCTCGCCGAGTGTCCTCACCCCCGAGCCATCGCACTGGTCACCCTCGGCGTCGGCCTGGTGGTGATGCTGGTCGGATGTCGCGTCAGCGCGGGGGCTCAGATAGGTCCCGGGGCTGGCCTCGAAACGCGCCCGGCAGTGCCCGGAGCAGAAGTAGTACGTCTGCCCGTCGTGCTCCAAGCGGTGCTCGCTCGTGGCCGGCTCCACGTCCATGCCGCAGACCGGATCCTTCACGACGGAGCTCAACTGCTCCCACGCGTGCTCGACATGACTGTTCATGCACCTCACTATACCCCCCGGGGGTATGCGGTGCAAGGGATCAAATCCCCGTGACCTGCTGCTCGTGCCGTGCCGATCAGAGCTGCGACCGCGCTGGCCAGGTCCGTGGTTGTGGTCGACGTCGTGGGTCCTCGGCGAGCCTCCATGATCCATCCCCCGCACAGGTAGGGCATTTGGGTCCACCTACAAGGGTCCTTCTTCAGTACCCCATGGGGGTATCACGAGGCATGCTCGAGGAAGACAAGAGATGAGCCGGGCGTGACTTATCGGAGTGCTGAGAGGTGAGTGTGATGGGGAACTGGGACGGCGGACACATGGACGACGGCTGGGGGCTTGCGATGTTCTTCGGCATGCTGGGACTTGGCGTGCTGATCGCAGTTGCGGTGGGGATCACGGTGCTGTGGATTTCCCGCTCCTCCCAGGCACCTTCACGATCACCCCTTGAGCCCTCGGCCGGTCCGACGCACACGGTCACGGCGGGGGCAGAGCAGATTCTGGCCGAGCGAATGGCACGCGGCGAGATCGACATGGAGGAGTACCAGGCCCGGCTGAACGCTCTCGGTTCCTGGAGCCAGCAGTGACCACCGGCGCCCCTGCTCGCGCACCAGGTCCCTGGTGTCCCCGATCGTCCTGGTCCGAGAATGGTCCGTCGTTCGTTTCCGTCGGCGGACGTCGAACGTGTTCGGGAGCAGTCAGCCAAGTTTGAAGGGGTCCCGGGTGCCTCCGGTGAGCTCCACAAACACAGACTTGTTCTCCAGGTACTCATCCACAGCGGAGGATCCGTTCTCGCGCCCGATGCCGGAGAGCCCGAAACCGCCGAACGGCATGTTCGGGGCCACGACGCGGTAGGCGTTGATCCACACGGTCCCCGCGTGGATGGCCGCAGCCATCCGGTGTGCGCGGTGCACGTCCTTGGTCCACACGGCGCCGGCCAGGCCGTACGGCGTGTCGTTGGCCAGACGGACGGCCTCCTCCTCGTCACGGAAGGTGTACGCCGTCAGTACCGGCCCGAACACCTCCTCGCGCGCGATCGTGGCGTCGGGCTCCGCCAGGACGACGGTGGGGCGTACGAACAGACCGCCCAGGTCCTCGTTGGGCTCGCCGCCAGTCGCGATCGTCCAGCCCTCGTCGCGGGCGCCCTGCAGGTAGCCGAGCACCTTCTCGTACTGCGGGCGGTTGGCGACCGGTCCCATCTCGGTCTCCGCCTCGGTGGGGTCGCCCTGCTTGATCTGCTCGGCCCGGGCGACCACCTTGGCCACGAGCACGTCGCGCACGTCCTCGTGGACGATCAGGCGGGATCCGGCCATGCAGGTCTGGCCGGTCGCGGCGAAGACACCGGCGACCAGGCCGTTCGCGGCGGCGTCGAGGTCGGCATCGGCGAAGACGACCTGCGGCGACTTGCCACCGAGTTCGAGCGTGACGCGGTTGATGTTCGCGACGGCGGCCTGCGCCACCTTCGCGCCGGTCGCGGTGCTGCCGGTGAAGGCGATCTTGTCGACGCCCTTGTGCGACGCCAGGGCCTCGCCGGTGGAGCGGTCCCACCCGGTCACGACGTTGAGCACGCCGGCGGGGAGTCCGGCCTCGTGAAGCACCTCGGCGAACGCGACGGTCGCGGCCGGCGAGTGCTCGGACGGCTTGACCACGCAGGTGCACCCGGCGGCCAGCAGCGGTGCGAGCTTGAAGGTCAGCAGGAGCAGCGGGCTGTTCCACGGGGTGATCGCACCAACCACTCCGACGGGCTCGCGGAGGGTGTAGCCGAAGTACGTCGTGGGAGCCAGCGCCGGGACCGTTCGGCCCTCCAGCTTGTCGGCCAGGCCGGAGAAGTAGGAGTACCAGGTGCCCAGTCCTTGGAGCTGGCCGCGCATCTCGCGCATCAGCTTCCCGGAGTCTCGGACCTCGAGCAGGGCCAGGCGCTCGGCGTTCGCGGTGATGGCCTGCGCCACGTCGCGCAGGATCGCCGCGCGCTGGAAGCCTGACATCGGCCGCCAGGTCTCGTCGAAGGCCGCTCTGCTGGAGGCCACGGCGCGGTTGATGTCTTCCGGTCCGCCGTCCGCGATGACCGCCCACGGCTCGCCCGCGTAGGGGTTCTGGGACTCGAAGGTCTTGCCGGACAGAGCGTCGACCTGCTGGCCGTCGATGAACAGCCCGAAGGTCTCGAGCTCGGTGGTCACGGGTGCGGTCAGGGACACGTGGGCTCCTCGGTCGTCGGGCCAGCTGTCCTGCCGACGCTACGAGCGCTCGGCACCGGGCACTATCCGCTGCCTGCTCGGCCACGTCCGCTGGCTGCAGCCGCGTACGGGCTCATAGCTCCGCGCGACCGGCCTGGAGGGTGACGCTGGGCAGCTCGTGGAACTGCTCGCGGTACTGCTGGGCGAAGCGTGACTGGTGGAAGAAACCCCAGCGCATCGCCACGTCAGTGACGCGGGTGCGGTGCGGGTCCGCGCGCAGCAGATCGGCGCGCACCTTGCTCAGCCGCACCCGTCGTACGTAGGCCATGGGTGACTCTCCGAGCTGCTCCTGGAAGGCGGCGTGCAGGGTGCGGACGCTGACGCAGCTGACGCGGGCCAGGAGCTCGGGGGTCAGCTCGGCGTCGGCGTTCTCCTCGATGTAGCGCACGACCGAGGCCAGGCGGCCGAGCCGCGCTTTGTCCTCACCGCCGGCGAGTGCGTCGGAGTACTGGTGGCGGCCTGCGTGCAGCAGGTTGGTCAGGACGTAGGCCTCGAGCTGCGACCTGGCCAGTGGCATGTCACGCACCCCGCCGGGGCGCTCGAGCTCGGTGGCGAGGAACTCCACCGAGCGCAGAAGTGCCTGGCCGGACGTGGTCGAGAGGTCGAGACCGAAGTCGAAGTCGACGATCTCGGTGACCGGACGGCCGATCAGGTCGGAGAGGTGCGACTCCAGGCTGCTGCGCGAGACCTTGAGGATGAGCTGCTCGGCGTCGGGTGACCAGCGCACGGTGTTCGCCTGCTCCGGGTTGAGGATCAGGCCTCGTCGCTGGGCCGGGGTGTGCTCCCGGCCCCCGTCGCTCCGCGAGGCCCACGTGGCACCGGTCAGCTGCAGGTTGATGTGGTACCACTGCTCGGCCGCCGGCATCCGGAGCTCGGTCTCGGCCTGGTAGGTGAGGTAGCCGAGCGTCAGGTAGCGGTCGCTGGTCGCGTTGAGCCGCATGTCCATGGCGTCCTGCGAGCCGACCAGCTCGTGCGGGAGGTACACCCGGGTGACGGCATCCCGGGCCTCCTCCAGGCTGCGCGTCGCCATGACGGCGTCGCCTGCCAGGAACTCCTGGTGCATGCTCGCGATCCTCCCACGGCCACCTGTGTCGATCGTCACACTAGGCAAGAACCGGCGCGAGCGACATCACCGTTCCAACATGACGTCGACCATCGAGGCCGACGACGCCTGGTGGCCACCGACCTTGGTGCCGTCACCGGGGCGGCCGCGGTTGGCGGCGTCGACGATCGCGGCGGAGAGCCACAGCACCCGTCGCGAGACCTCGCGCAGCAGCTCCAGGTCGGGCACCGTCGCCGCGCGGTTCTCGGCGTCCTGCCCCACGTCGCTCATGCCGTGTCCTCCTGCTCGTCGTCGTGGTCGTCCTCGGAGGCAGCTCGGCCGAGGACCTCCTCGAAGAGCCACCGGGTGTCGGAACCCAGGTCCGGGCCGGGGTGCCGCACCGGGAGCGAGGTGTTGCCGAGCACGGGCACCACACCGGGGAAGGCGACCGACCGCCGTACGCCGTCGATGGAGACCGGCAGCTCCTGCAGCATCCCGCGACTGCGGTACTGCTCGTCACGGAGGATGTCTTCGGCCCGGTAGATCGGCCCGGCCGGGACCGCCGCCGCGTCGAGCACGCGCAGCACGTCGTCGCGGTCGTGGTCGCGCGTCCACGCCGCGATCGCCTCGTCGAGCTCGTCGCGCCGCGCCCAGCGGCCGGCGTTGCCGGACAGCTCCGGGTCCTCCGCGAGGTCCTCGCGGCCGATGGTGCGCATCAGCCGCCCGAAGATGGAGTCGCCGTTGCCGGCGACGACCACCGACCGCCCGTCGCGGCACTCGTAGGCGTTGGACGGCGCGATGCCCTCCATCCGGCCACCCGTACGCCGGCGCAGGACCTCGAACGCGGAGTAGTCGGGGACCAGCGACTCCATCATCGAGAAGACCGCCTCGTGCAGCGCGACGTCGACGTGCCGCTGGGCAGGGGAGACGGCGGGTACGCCAGTCGCACGTCGGCGCTCGCGGTCCAGGAGAGACATCACCACCCCGAACGCGGCGTACAGCCCGGCAATGGAGTCGCCGATCGAGACCCCGACGCGCGCTGGCGGTCGGTCGGGGTCGCCGACCAGGTCGCGCATCCCTCCGAAGGCCTCCGCGACGGCGGCGAACCCGGGTCGCCCGGCCATCGGCCCGGTCTGCCCGAAGGCGGAGACCCGGGCCACGACCAGGTCGGGGTTGGCGCCGGCGAGCACGTCGGTTCCGAGTCCCCAGCCGTCGAGCGTGCCCGGCCGGAAGTTCTCGATGAGCGCGTCGGACCGGCTCAGCAGGTCGAGGACCGCGTCGCGCCCTTCCTCGCTGCGCAGGTCGAGCTCGACGGATCGCTTGTTGCGGTTGATGGTGCGGTACAGCAGCGAGGTGTCGCCGCCGTACAGCCGCCAGGTGCGCAGCTCGTCGCCGGTGCCAGGGCGCTCCACCTTGATCACCTCGGCCCCGAAGTCAGCGAGGAGCCGACCCGCCGTCGGCGCCGCGATGTAGTTGCCCAGCTCGACGACGCGCATCCCAGCCAGCGGCTGCGCGGGATCGAGGCTCACGACGCCACCGCCGGGAAGTCGCCCGCTCGACCGAGCAGAGCCGGCACCGGGCTGTCCAGCTGCTCGGCCAGCCACGACGCGGTGCCGGTGAGTCCTGTCAGGTCGTCGGCGTCGGCACCCACCACCTCCGCGCCCGTACGCCGCAGCAGGTGCAGCAGGTCCTCGGTCGCGATGTTGCCGGTCGCCGCGGGCGCGAACGGGCACCCGCCGAAACCGCCGACCGACGCGTCGACAGACACCCTTCCGGCGTACGACGAGAGGTCGAGGCGGGACGCGGCCCACGCGTTCGCGTACCCGGTGTTGCGGGTGTTGTGGAAGTGGAACCGCAGCCGCGGCACCCGCTCGTCGTGGCGGACGATCGCGGCCAGCGCCTCTACCTGGGTCGGCACCCCCACGCCGACGGTGTCAGCGAAGGCCAGCTCGTCGATCCCGAGGTCGGCCACCCGGTCCACCACCGACGCCACCTGCGCCACCTCCACCACTCCCTCGAACGGGCACCCGAACGCGACCGCGAGGGTCACCGACACCTGCTTGCCGGCCTCCCGGGCGACCCGCACGGCACCGGCCGCCTCGTCGAGCAGCCGCTCGACGGTGGCGCCCTGATTGCGCGTGCTGAAGTCGTCGGTCACGGGCACCACCATGTTGAGCTCGTCGCAGCTGGTCTCGGCGGCGCGCTCAGCGCCGCGGCGGTTCAGGACCAGCCCGATCAGCTCGACGTCGTCCCGCACTGGCAGACCGGCAAGGACCTCCTCGGCACCGGCCATCTGCGGCACCCGGTCGGGCCGGACGAAGCTGACCGCCTCCAGCCGTCGTACGCCGGCCGCGACCAGCCGGTGGATCAGCTCGATGCGGGCGTCCACGGCCAGAGTCCGCGACTCGTTCTGCAGCCCGTCACGCGGGCCCACCTCCACGACGTCGACGATCGGCGCGGCCAACGGGTCCATCAGGCGAAGTCTCCTCGAGCGGGTGGCAGCAGCCTCCACGACCACTCGGAGCCCTCGATATCCGGCACGTGCACGGTGTTGTCCGCTCGCTGCAGACCCTGCTCGCGCCTCTGGTGCGGCACACCGCAGGGGTGCACGATCCCGCTCATGGACTACGCAGAGGCACGGGCCGCCTTCTTCGGCGACCGCGAGGGTGAGGTTCGCACGCTCGACTGGAGCAGCCCCGGCAGGAGGCTGCGCGACGCGATCGAGCCACTGGCGACGATCTGCTTCTGGAGCGAGCCGGTGTACGACGAGTACGCCGCCCTCGGGCTGGACTTCCTGCAGGGCTACGTCTACGGCCGCGGGTGCGTGCTCGGTGACGTCGAGCCGTCGGTCGCCGCGGCGGCCTTCGGCGTATTCGAGCCCGGGCTGGTCGCGGACCTGTTCCGGTCGGGCCGCCAGACCTGCGGTGTCGCGGAGGTTCGCGGCGCCAAGGAGCGCGGCGCCGTCACTGCTCTCCGGGAGTGCCTCGGTGATCCCGACGACCTCGCCGACGTCGTGGCGGTGCTGCGACGCGCGACCGACGCGGCCGACCCGACGGGCCGGGCGCTGCACGCCGGGTTGACCGGGCTGCCGTGGCCCGAGGACCTCCTGGGTCAGCTGTGGCACGCCTGCTCCATCCTGCGCGAGCACCGCGGCGACGGACACCTGGCGGCCCTGGTCGCGGCAGGTCTGGACGGCGTACAGGCCAACCAGCTGACCGAGCTGTGGATCGGTTGGGACCCGCTGAGCTACACCGGTTCGCGTGCCTGGAGCCCGGAGGCGATGAGCGCCGGGACCGGCTCGCTCGAGCAGCGCGGATGGGTGGTCGACGGCGGGTTGACCGACGCCGGCCGTCGCGTGCGCGAGGAGCTGGAGGAGGCGACCGACCGGGCGTCACTCGCAGTGGTCGAGGCCCTGGGTGATGACCTCGACCACGTCGTCGGGCGTCTGGACACCTGGGCCCAGCAGGTCGTGGAGCACGGCTGGTTCCCGCCGGACCCCTACAAGCGCGCGGCCGGCTGAGCCGGGCTGTGCGACCTACGGGCTGACGATCACCTTGATCGCCCCGCCCGCCTTCGACGAGGCCACGTCGAAGGCCTCGGCGACGTCGTCGAGCGAGAACCGGTGCGTCACCAGCGGGTCGAGGTCGAAGCGACCCGAACGCACGAGCTCGAGGGCCCGCTCGTACTGACCGCG
>DASSJT010000100.1:0-20869 GCA_035691065.1 Dermatophilaceae bacterium | reverse complement strand
ACACGGCCCACTGGGCCTCGCTCAGGTCGTGGCGGGACATCGCGGATATCGTGGACACGAGGCCTCCAGCAGTGGCGTGGGTGATTCGACACCAACTGCGTTACTGCGGAGGCCTCACCTCATGCCCGATGACACGCCGATATCACACCAGTCACTTTCGTAACAGGCCCTAGGCAGCAGGGAGGACTCGTCAACTCGGAACAAGTCGTCAGCCCGGGACGACTCGTCGGCCCGGAAGGTCGGCGGCGACTACCTCAGCCGGGAGGCGACGACGTCCAGCAGGTCATGCGCCTTGAGCCCGCTCAGGCTGGGCACTTGGACCGAGCCGCGGATGAGTGGCACGGCGACCACGTGGGGCACGGCAATGGTGGGCACCCCCGCCTCGGCCGCCGAACGCACTCCCGTGGGCGAGTCCTCGAGGGCAACGCAGTCGCCCACACCGACACCGAGGGCGCGAGCGGCCGCGAGATAGGGCTCGGGATGGGGCTTGCCGTGATCCACCTCGTCGCCCGTGATCACCGCGGCGAACGTCCCGGCGGGCAGCGCTGCCACGACGGCGTCCGCGAGCGACCGCCACGACATCGTGACCAGGGCACTGGGCACGCCCCACTGCTTGAGGTCCTCGAGCAGCTCGCGGGCGCCGGGCCGCCATGGCACGTGCTCCCGGACCTGCTCGACCACCCGCAGCAGGAGGGCCTCGACAATCTGCACCGGCTCAAGGTCGACCGGCGCGTGGTCCCGGATGAAGGTGGCCGAGACCATCAGGTCGTTGCCGACCAGCTGGTGGGCGTACTCCTCGCTCCAGGTGCCACCGAACTCCTCGACGAGGCCATGCTCGGCGCTGATCCAGTACGGCTCGGTGTCGACCAGGGTGCCGTCCATGTCCCAGAACACGGCAGCCGGCAGCGACCGGCCGCGACCGTGACTCGAGGGCGACGGCGCACTGCCGGCTGTCCGGCGGCCGGCGACCGCACCGTCAGCGGTGGCCGCATGGGCCGTGATCTCGTCAGTGACGGACGGGTCAGCGGTGGTCTCGCCAGCAGTGATCTCGTCAGAGACCGTGGGGTCAGCAGCAGCGTGGTGGGTCGTCATGGGAAGGGTCAGCCTGCGTTGAAGTACTTCGCCTCGGGGTGGTGCACCACCAGGGCGTCGGTCGACTGCTCGGGGTGCAGCTGGAGCTCCTCCGAGAGCGAGACACCGATGCGTTCGGGGTGGAGCAGCCCCACCAGCTTGACGCGGTCCTCAAGGTCAGGACAGGCGGGGTAGCCGAAGGAGTACCGCGACCCGCGGTGCCGCTGGCGCAGGATCTCGTCCAGCTGCGGCGAGTCCTCGGCACCGAACCCCAGCTCGTCGCGCACCCGCGCATGCCACATCTCGGCAAGCGCCTCGGTGAGCTGCACTGACAGGCCGTGCAGCTCGAGGTAGTCGCGGTAGGCGTTGTCGGCGAACATCTGGCCGGTCGCCTGGGCGACCTTGGAGCCCATCGTCACCAGCTGGAGGGGCAGCACGTCGGGCACGCCGTCGGACTCGAAGCGCTCGCGGCTCTTGAAGAAGTCAGCCAGGCACAGCCGCCGGTCGCGCCGCTGCCGGGGGAAGGTGAACCGGCATACCTCCTCACCGACCGAGGACTGGCCACGTTCGCCCTCCCGGTGCGCCAGCACGACGACGTCGTTGCCCTCGCTGTAGCACGGGAAGTATCCGTAGACGATGGCGGCCTCCAGCAGGTCCTCGGTCTTGATCCGGTCGAGCCACATGCGTAGGCGCGGACGCCCCTCGGTCTCGACCAGCTCCTCGTAAGAGGGGCCCTGGGAGCCTCGGCTGGGTTTGAGCCCCCACTGACCCAGGAAGGTGGCCCGCTCGTCGAGGTATGCCGTGTAGTCGGCCAGGGCGATCCCCTTGACCACACGGGTGCCCCAGAACGGCGGCCTGGGGATCGGGTTGTCGGTCGCCACGTCGGAGCGTGTGGTGTCGCGGGTGGCGCCGCCGTCGTCGGGCTGGGGAACCTGGCGAACGCGGCGCTGGCGCAGCTCGGGGAGCGCGTCGGACAGGGACACCTCGGGATCGGTCTTGGCGAGGGCCACGGCGTCCATCAGGCGCAGTCCATCGAAGGCGTCGCGGGCATAGCGGACCTCGCCCTGGTAGATCTCTGCGAGGTCGTGCTCCACATACGCCCGGGTGAGCGCCGCCCCGCCGAGCAGTACCGGCCACCGGGCTGCGAGGCCTCGGGAGTTGAGCTCCTCGAGGTTCTCCTTCATGATCACGGTCGACTTCACGAGCAGCCCGGACATCCCGATGGCGTCGGCGTCGTTCTCGTCCGCAGCCCGGATGATCTCCGAGATCGGCTGCTTGATGCCGATGTTGACAACCTCGTAGCCGTTGTTGGACAGGATGATGTCGACGAGGTTCTTGCCGATGTCGTGCACGTCGCCCTTGACCGTCGCGAGCACGATCCGCGCCTTGGACCGCCGGGTGCCGCCGCCGAGCTGCTCTTCGATGTGGGGCTCCAGGAAGGCGACGGCGGCCTTCATGGTCTCGGCGGACTGGAGCACGAAGGGCAGCTGCATCTCGCCCCGGCCGAACAGCTCGCCGACGGTCTTCATGCCCTCCAGCAGGTTGTCGTTGATGATGTCGAGGGGCCCGCGGCCGGTGTCGAGAGCCGCCTGCAGATCGGCCTCGAGACCCTTTCGCTCACCGTCGACGATGCGGCGCGCCAGCCGCTCCTCGAGCGGGAGGGCGGCGAGCTCGTCGGCACGCGAGGCCCGCATCGAGGCTGTGTCGACACCCGAGAAGATCTCGAGGAACCGCTCCAGCGGGTCGTAGTCGTCGCGCCGGCGGTCGTAGACGAGGTCGAGAGCCGTGTCGCGCTGCTCGTCGGGGATCCGGTTCATCGGCACGATCTTGGCGGCGTGGACGATCGCCGAGTCGAGCCCGGCCTTGACGCACTCGTGGAGGAAGACCGAGTTGAGCACGATCCGAGCGGCCGGCGAGAGTCCGAACGACACGTTGGACACGCCCAAGGTGGTCTGCACCGCGGGGTAGCGCCGTTTGAGCTCCCGGATCGCCTCGATGGTCTCGATCGCGTCGCGGCGGGTCTCCTCCTGCCCCGTGGCGATGGGGAAGGTGAGGCAGTCGACCACGATGTCCTCGACCCGCATGCCCCACTCGCTGGTCAGGCGGTCGACCAGCCGACTGGCGATGGCGACCTTCTTGTCGGCGGTGCGGGCCTGGCCCTCCTCGTCGATGGTCAGGGCAACCACCGCAGCACCGTGCTCGCGGACCAGGGTCATCATGCGCTGGTAGCGGCTGCCCGGCCCGTCGCCGTCCTCGAAGTTGACCGAGTTGACCACAGCCCGGCCGCCCAGCCGCTCCAGACCGGCCTCGATCACCGCCGGCTCGGTGGAGTCGAGCACCAGCGGCAGCGTGCTCGAGGTGGCGAGCCGGCTGACGACCTGCGCCATGTCGGCGACCCCGTCGCGGCCGACATAGTCGACGCAGACGTCGAGCAGGTGAGCACCGTCGCGGGTCTGCTCGCGCGCGATCTCCACGCAGGCGTCCCAGCGCTCGTCGAGCATGGCCTCCCGGAACGCCTTGGAGCCGTTGGCGTTGGTGCGCTCCCCGATCGAGAGGAACGAGGCATCCTGGCGGAAGGGCACGGCCTGGTAGAGCGAGGCCACCGCCGGCTCTGGGCGCGGCCGACGGGGCGGCACCGGGTGGCCCCCGACGGCCTCCACGACCAGGCGCAGGTGCTCCGGCGTGGTCCCGCAGCACCCACCCACGAGGGCCAGCCCGAACTCGTCGGCGAACTGCGTGTGCGCCCGCGCCAGCTCCTCCGGCGTCAGCGGGTAGCGCGCGCCGTCCTTGGTCAGCATGGGAAGACCGGCATTGGGCATGCACGAGACGGGGACCCGCGACTGTCGCGACAGCACCCGCAGGTGCTCACTCATCTCGGCCGGCCCGGTGGCGCAGTTGAGCCCGATGGCGTCGATCCGCAGGGGCTCAAGTGCCGCCAGGGCGGCGCCGATCTCGGATCCGAGGAGCATGGTGCCCGTGGTCTCCACCGTGACCTGCACGAGGATCGGCAGGTCTTCACCGGCATCGGCCAGGGCTCGGTGGCACCCGACTACCGCCGCCTTCGCCTGGAGCAGGTCCTGGGAGGTCTCGATCAGGAAGGCGTCGACCCCGCCAGCGACCAGCCCGCGAGCCTGCTCGGCGTAGGCGTCGCGCAGGACGGCATACGGCGCATGCCCCAGCGACGGCAGCTTGGTCCCGGGCCCCATGGAACCCAGCACGAACCGCTGCCGCCCGTCCTTCGACGCTGCGGCGGCCGCCTCTGCCGCAATGCGGGCACCCGCCTCGGCGAGCTCGAAGATGCGGTCGGGGATGTCGTACTCGCCGAGGTTGGCGTGGTTGGCGCCGAACGTGTTGGTCTCGATCGCATCGACCCCGACCGCCAGGTAGGCATCGTGGACCGAGCGGACGATGTCCGGGCGGGTCACGTTGAGGATCTCGTTGCACCCCTCGTAGCCCTCGAAGTCCTCGAGCGTCGGGTCGGCTGCCTGGAGCATGGTCCCCATGGCACCGTCGGCGACCAGGACACGTTGGCCCAGCTCGGCACGGAACGCATCGGAGCGGCTGCTCATGGGGGATCCTGACCTTCGCGGCGGTAAAAGGGGGCTTGGGCGAGTCTACGCAGGCGCCCCGGCGGCCCTCATGGGCATTCCGTAGGCTGGTCCCAGTGGCACGCCACGCCCACCCCCGAGGAGGTCCCCATGATCGAGCTCGAAGACCTGCCAGAGCTTGACGACCCGATCATGATCGCGGCCTTCGAGGGCTGGAACGACGCCGGCGAGGCCGCAACGGCCGTGGTCGACCACCTCGTGGAGATCTGGGACGCCGAGCCGATCGCCGCACTCGACCCTGAGGACTACTACGACTTCCAGGTCAACCGCCCGCGGGTGATGCTGGATGGCGGCCGCCGGCGGATCAGCTGGCGCACCACCCGCATTCTCGTGGCAACGGGCACATCCCTCGGCCGTGACGTCGTGCTCGTCCAGGGCATCGAGCCGTCGTTCCGCTGGCGGGCCTTCACGATCGAGCTGCTGGAGTTCGCCCGCCAGGCAGGGGTGTCCACCGTCATCACCCTCGGCGCGCTGATGGCCGATGTCGCCCACACCCGCCCCATCCCGGTGACGGCCACCTCCGACGACCCGGACGTCCTCCACCGGTTCGACCTCGAGCCCAGCAAGTACGAAGGGCCCACCGGCATCGTCGGCGTGCTCGCCGACGCCGCGGTGCAGGCCGGTCTGCAGTCGATCTCCTGCTGGTCCGCCATTCCCCACTACGCCGGCCACTCACCTTCCCCGAAGGCGACCCTGGCCCTGCTCTCCCGCCTGGAGGAGCTGCTCGACGGGCCGATCGACCACGGCGAGCTCCCGGAGCACGCCCGGGCCTGGGAGCGCGGCGTCAACGAGCTCGCGCAGTCCGACGAGGAGGTGGCCGAGTACGTCGAGTCGCTCGAGGAGGCGCAGGACACCGCGGAGCTGCCGGAGGCCAGCGGCGACGCCATCGCGCGGGAGTTCGAGCGGTACCTGCGCCGGCGCGGCACGGACGAGCAGCAGTAGGAGGGGCGAAGGCGCCGAGGCCACCTGGCGCCCGAAGGGCTTGGCGTCCAGGGGCCTGGCGCCCGAACGGCGGTACACGTCAGACGCGCACGCCCAGGATGGCATCGAGGACGCGAGCCAGGATCCCCGGTGCCGAGGCGTCGGGGCCACCGAGGCGCAGGCAGTCCGTCGCCCAGCGGTCCACCGCCCGGATCGCCCGCGGCGTGTCGAGGTCGTCGGCGACCGCCTCCCTGATCGCCTGGACCACCGGCGCCGACGAGGGCCCGCTGTTCACCGACAGCGCCTCGCGCCACAGCGCCAGCCGGTCCTGCGCCTCCTTCAGGACGGCGTCGGTCCATTCCCAGTCGGTGGAGTAGTGGTGTGCCAGCAGGGCCAGCCGGATCGCCATCGGGTCGATGCCGTCGCGTCGCAGCTGCGACACCAGCACCAGGTTGCCGCGCGATTTGGACATCTTCTCGCCCTGGAAACCCACCATCGCCTGGTGGAGGAAGAAGCGAGCGAAGGGCTGCTCGCCGGTGAGGCCCACCGCCTGCACCGCGCTCATCTCGTGGTGGGGAAAGAGCAGGTCCATGCCTCCGCCCTGGACGTCGAAGCTGTTGCCGAGCAGGTCGAGGGCGATCGCGGTGCACTCGATGTGCCAGCCGGGGCGCCCGGTCGGGAGGCCCTCGACGTCCCAGCCCGGCTCGCCGTCGCGCTGCGCGCGCCAGAGCAGCGGGTCGAGCGGGTCGCGCTTACCGGCCCGGTCGGGGTCGCCACCCCGCTCGGCATAGCCCTCCAGCATCTGCTCCCGGCTCCAGGACGACACGGCGCCGAAGGACGGCTCCTGGGCGAGGTCGAGGTAGACGTCCTCACCGGGCGCGTCATCCGCGGGCAGGGTGTAGGCCAGGCCGCGGTCGAGCAGCGCACGCACCGCCCGCCCGATCAAGGCCATGCTCTCGACCACGCCGACGTAGTGGTCGGGCGGGATCACGGCGAGATCGGTCATGTCCTCGCGGAACAGGGCGACCTGCTCGGCGGCGAGGTGCGTCCAGTCGAGCCCGTCGCGAGCGGCTCGGTCCAGGAGCGGGTCGTCGATGTCAGTGACGTTCTGCACGTAGTCGACGTCATGACCAGCGTCGCGCAGCGCCCGGATGAGCACGTCGAACGTGACATACGTGGCCGCGTGCCCCAGATGCGTCGCGTCGTACGGCGTGATGCCGCACACGTAGATGCGGACCGTCCGCCCGGCCGCGAGCGGGCGCCGCTGGTGGGTGGCGCTGTCAGTCAGGCGCATGGGCAGCCCGCTTCCGGGGACCGCGGGGATGGACGGAGGGGGCCACGAGATCACGGGGGAAGCCTACGGCCGGGGTCTCAGAGCGGCGGCCAGGGGATGGCCGGCCACCTCCCGGACGGCACGGGGTATGCCGGGTGCTCCAACAGCGCGTGACAGCGGGCTTTCAGGGCTGCGACCTCGGCCGGCGTGAGCAGGCGCTCGAGCTGCGACCGCAGCGGGGAGTCTGGCTCGGCGAGGGCGGTGGCCACGGCCGCCACGCGCTCCTGTTCGGCCGGCGGGATCGGCTCTCCCGCCCAGCCCCAGAGGATGGTGCGCAGCTTCGGCTCGGTGTGCAGGCTGACGCCGTGGTCGATGCCGAAGAGCCGGCCCTCGGCGACCAGCAGGTGGGAGCCTTTGCGGTCGGAGTTGTTGAGCACGACGTCGAACACGGCCATGGCGCGCATCTCGGGGGTGTCGGCATGGGCGACAACCAGGGGCTCGCCGCGGCGTCCTTGCCCTTCCAGTACGCGGTGCCACCCGGCGGGGACCGCGTTGGGCGGGAAGACCTCCACGACTCGCCCGGGCGGCTCGTCGAGGGAACCGACCCACTCCTGCACCGACCCGACTCCCAGGGGCCCCTCGCGGAGCACGGTCGTGGGCACCGCCCCCCACCCACCGGCCTGTGAGATGGCGTAGGCGGCGACCTCGCGCTCGGCGAGCGTGCCGTCCGGGAAGTCCCACAGAGGGCGCTCACCGGCGACCGGCTTGTAGACCGCAACGGCGCCGGCCGCCTCGCCACCGACCCGGACGAGCAGGGCGTCGTTCGAGGCGTCGGAGAGCCGGCCGAGAGGTTCGATGGCTCCCTCCAGCAGCAGGCTGGAGGTGTCGGCCGCGGTCATGGTCAGCCGCACATGGCTAGCGGCGGTAGCCGTTCGACCGGGGGCAGATGTGCCCCTCGGGGTCGAGAGGTCCGCCGCAGAAGGGGCAGGGAGGGCGCCCGGCGGCCACGAGCGCGGAGCACCGGCGGGCAAAAGCCCGGGCGCGGTCAGGGCGCAGCACCACCCGGACGGTGCGCGTCTCGGGCGGCAGGCCGGCCTCCTCGAGGTCCTCGGGCGTCACGGTCTCGTCAGGATCGCGGTCGTGGCACTCGATGACCAGCACGTGGCGCTGGGGATCCCACCCGAGACTCAGCGTGTTGACCCGGAACTCGTCCTCGATCGGCGTGTCGAGCGGGGCGTTGTCAGCGGCGGCCGCCGCTGCGGCTTCGCTCGCCGCGCCGCCCGCAAGTGAGTCCAGCAGGTCGTTGATGCGGTCGCCCAGGACGCTGACCTGCACCTTCTCCAGCGACACCGTGGTCAGGCGGCGTCCGTCGCTGGCCTGGAGGAAGAATGTGCGGTGGCCGGGTGGGCCGACGGTGCCGGCCACGAACCGCTCCGGCGGGTCGAACTCGCGGACGGACATGGATCCCAGCCTAAGCCACCGCGGGAGGGCCTCCGCTGCCTCCGCCGACCACTCCGTCACCCGGTAGCGGGCCGCCCGGGTTGGCGGGTGCTGGCCGGTCCGACGCCGGATCGGCGGAGTCTGTCTCCGCGGGCGGGGGCATGAACCGGCGCAGGTCGCCACCCACCAGGTTGAGCGCCAGGACCAATGGTCGTCGTGTGGAGTAGAGGACGGCTGACACCGAGCCCGGGTCGACGGCCAACCGCTGGAAGCTGTCGAGGTGGGCCCCCGCGGCGTCGGCCATCACCGCCTTGATCGGGTCACCATGGGAGACCACGACCCAGACCGACCCGGGACCATGATCGGCCGCGACCTCGGCGTCGATGCGGCGGACCGCGGCCACGACGCGGTGAGCCACCTCGGAAAGTGACTCGCCGGCATACCCCTCGGAGTCGGGGAAACGCGCCTGGCTGGGCACGTCCTGCACCGTCCGCCACAGGGGCTCGTCGGCGAGCCCGGCCAGTGGGCGACCGGTCCAGGCCCCGTAACGGGCCTCCCCGAGCCCCTCGTCGACCACGATGCCGGGGTCGTTCTCCTGGGCGGCGGCGATCGCCTCGGCGGTCTGCCAGCAGCGCAGCAGCGGGCTGGTCGCCAAACGCACCACCGGGAGGTCGGCGAGCATCGCTCCGAGGGCCTTGGCCTGGTCGCGGCCGCGCTCGCTCAGGCCGACACCCTCGGTCCAGCCGGCCAGGGTGCCGGACTCGTTGGCCGTGGAGTGTCCGTGTCGCACCAGCAGGCACAGGGGCATGGAGGAACTCTACGGGCGGAACGCTCGCCGACCGGCCCGTGGACATGGTGGAGTAGCCCCGTGATCGTGGACCAGGCGCTCTACCGCGACGGTCGTCGGCTGCCGTGTGGCGATCTCAGCGACGAGCTCGACCGGCTGCGCGACGACCGGTCCGGCAACGGCTTCCTTTGGATCGGGCTGAAGGACCCGACCGACGACGAGTTCGACCTCGTCAACGACGAGCTGAAGCTGCACCCGCTCGCGGTGGAGGACGCCGTCAAGGGCAACCAGCGGGCCAAGATCGAGCTCTACGACAACACGATGTTCGTGGTCCTGAAGACACTGCGGTACCTCGAGGAGACCTCCGACGTGGAGACCGGTGAGGTCATGGTCTTCGTCGGCGACCGGTTCGTCGTCACCGTGCGGCGGGGGGAGGCCAACCCCCTGGCCGGCGTGCGCCACAACCTCGAGGCGTCGCCCGAGCTGCTCGCGGAAGGCCCCGAGGCCGTCCTGCACGCCGTGATGGACAGCATCGTCGACAACTACGTGCGGATCGACTCCGAGGTGGCCACCGACCTGGACGAGATCGAGGAGGCCGTCTTCGCGGGCACGCGGCACGTCGACTCGGGGGCGATCTACCGGCTGAAGCGCGAGGTTCTGGAGTTCAAGCGTGCCGCGCTGCCCCTCGCCGGGCCCCTGGTTCTCCTGCACGGCTCGCCGCGCAGCCCGGTGGCGAGCACGGAGCTGCGCCTGTTGTTCCGAGACGTCGCCGACCACCTGCAGACCGTCATCGACCACGTCGAGACGTACGACCGGCTCCTGGCGGACGTCCTCAGCGCCCACCTGGCCCAGGTGGCCGTCCAGCAGAACAACGACATGCGCAAGATCTCAGCCTGGGTCGCGATCGCCGCCGTCCCGACCATGGTGGCGGGCATCGAGGGCATGAACTTCGACCACATGCCGGAGCTGCGGTGGAACTGGGGCTACCCGGCCGTGCTGGGGCTCATGGTGCTCGCCTGCCTGTCCCTGTACCGCGCGTTCCGCCGCTCGGGCTGGCTGTAGTCGGTCCAGGCGACCGCTAGACCGGATGCCGCAGCCCCGGTTGTGCCACGCAGATACGCTCACTGCCTGGCTGCTCTGACGGATTCATCGCCATGCTTGTATTCTACGTAGGGCTAAGTAGAATACGAGCGTGCCTGCCCGAGAGCCC
This sequence comes from Dermatophilaceae bacterium, assembly GCA_035691065.1. Classification (GTDB taxonomy): domain Bacteria; phylum Actinomycetota; class Actinomycetes; order Actinomycetales; family Dermatophilaceae; genus DASSJT01. The sequence goes on along the minus strand of DASSJT010000100.1, from coordinate 10,559 downwards.
AAGATGACGATCGCCACCCAGATCGTCCTTGGCACTCTGATCGAGAACCCTGACCAAGAGCTGTATGGGCTGGAGATCAGCGGTGCAGCCGGGCTGCCAAGCGGGACAGTCCACCCCATTTTGGCTCGCCTTGAAGGCATAGGCTGGCTGGAGTCCCATTGGGAGGACATCGATCCGCGCAGCGAGGGCAGGCCGGCCCGCCGGTACTATCGGCTGACGGCCACGGGCGTTGAGGCCACCCGGAGAGCGCTTGCCCGGGCCCACGCGGCGAGCCGCAGGTTTGTCACCCGCCCGATCCGGGGGGAGGCGTGACATGCCCACCATTGCGCGCCCTGAGATCTCCAAACCTGCCGAGCCCGCGCGTGCCTGGCCCAGCAGGATCGTGAGACTCGCTTCCCTCGCCCTGCCAAGGAGCGCCATCCGAGACCGATACCGGCAGGAGTTCATTGCCGAGCTCTACGGCCTTCCGGGGCGGCAACAAACCCGTCACGCCATCAGTATCCTCACCCATTCCCTTGCGCTGCGCCAGGCCCTCGCGAGCCCGCGTACGCCCACAACTATGGAGGCAACCACCATGCCGCGATCAGGCAAGCCCTTCCTCTGCCGCACCAACCTCCACCACACCTGGGAGCTGGCGCACACACCCGATGGGCAGCGGTTTGTGCGCTGCGCGCGATGCCACAAGGAGAGGGACTCGGGTCCCGCCATCACCGGGCCGGGCGCCGCCAGCACCATGAGCACGCCGAGTGGGGGCTGAGCCACCACCGCGACCCCTGCACCTGCCCTGACCGGTTCAGCGGTGCGCGCGGCGCGGTCCGTGCGCGGCGTCAGGTGGCGCTGATCAGGCCGGTCGCGAGCGCCACGGCCAGGAGCAGGCCAGCGGCGACGCGGTACCACACGAAGGACCGCAGCGAGTTGTTCGCGACGAACCGCAGCAGCCACGCGATCGAGGCGTAGGCGACCACGAACGCGATCACGATGCCCGTTGCGAGCTGGCCGGTGCCCAGTCCGGAGAGGTCGGTCTTGGCGGCCTCGAACGCCCCGGCAGCGGTCAGCGCCGGGATCGCCATGAAGAAGGAGAGCTCGGTGGCGCTGACCCGGTCTATGCCGCGTGCCAACCCCGCAGAGATCGTGGCACCCGAGCGTGACACCCCGGGGATCAGTGAGAAGCACTGCACGAGGCCGATCACGATCGCATCGCCGATCGTGACCTCCTCGTCGCTGCGCTGGCGCCCCCGTCGGGCGAGGACGTCGTGGCGCCGCTCGGCCCAGACGATCACCCCGCTCCAGAGCACGAGGGCCGCGGCCACGACCCAGAGGCTGCGCAGTGGTCCCTCGATGACGTCCTTGAGGGCGAAACCCACGAGTCCCACAGGGATCGACCCGACAATGACCGCCCAGGCCAGGAGGTAGTCGCCCTCCCGCTCGTCGTGCCTGCGCAGGCCGGCGACCCAGGCGCGCGCCAGCCGCACGATCTTGCGGGCGAAGAAGATCAGGGTGGCCGCGATGGCGCCGAGCTGGATGATCGCCGTGTAAGCGGTCACGGCCTTGTCGTCGACCTTGAGGCCGAGGAGCTTCTCGGCGACGGTCAGGTGCCCCGTCGACGAGACGGGCAGGAACTCCGTGAGACCCTCCACGATCCCCAGGACGATGGAGTCGAAATACGTGAGGGTCACGAAAGACCTGCTTCCTCGAAGAGTTCGGCCATGGTGCGGACAACGGAGATTCGCTCCTCGCTGGAGGAGGCGAACGGGGAGATGCTAAGGGTGGTCACGCCCGCGTCGGCATACCGCCCGAGTCGGTCGCGGATCCGGTCCCGCGGACCGATCAGGGACGTGGCGTCGATCAGCTCAAGCGGTACGGCGGCGGCAGCGTCCCGGTGACGCCCGGCCAGGTAGAGGTCCTGGATCTCCCGCGCCTCCCTCTCGAAGCCGAGACGGCAGGCCAGCCGGTTGTAGAAGTTCTGCTCGCGCGACCCCATGCCACCCACGTAGAGCGCGGTGTAGCCGGCTACCGCCGCCCGAGCACTCTCGAGGTCGGCGGTGATGCACACCGGCACCCCGGCCGCGACGTCGAACCCGGCCAGCGGGTCGGAGCCGTCGGCGCCCTTTCCGGCCCTTCGCGCGCCGGTCGCCACCGAGCCGAGCAGCTCGGCGGAGTGCTCTGGGCTGAAGAAGATCGCGAGCCACCCGTCGGCGATCTCACCGGCCAGCTCGAGGTTCTTGGGCCCCACCGCCGCGAGGTAGATCGGGATCCGCTCGCGGAGCGGGTGCACGGTCAGCTTGAGCGCCTTCCCGGGGCCTTCGGGCAGCGGCAGCGTGTAGTGCCTTCCCTGGTACCGCACCGTGTCGCGCCGCAGCGCGCTCCGCACGATGTCGACGTACTCGCGGGTGCGACCCAGCGGGGCATCGAAGCGCACACCGTGCCAGCCCTCGCTGACCTGCGGGCCGGACACGCCGAGCCCGAGGCGGAACCGCCCGCCCGAGAGCAGGTCGAGGGTGGCTGCCGTCATGGCGGTCATGGCGGGGGTGCGCGCGGGGATCTGCATGACCGCGGTGCCGAGGTCGATGCGCTCGGTCTGCGCCCCGATCCACGACAGCAGGGTGGGCGCGTCGGAGCCGTACGCCTCCGCGACCCACACCACGGCATACCCCAGCCGGTCCGCCTCCTGCGCCGACGCGACCAGGCCGGCGTCCATCCCCTGGCCGAGATAGCCAAGGCTGAGGCCGAGATCCATGCGGCAGAGGCTATCCGGCTTTTCGTCCGGGCTGACCACCGCGGTCGGATAGCCTCCGGTCCATGCAGAGCCGTCGCATGGGCACCTCCGGCCTCACGGTGTCGCGACTCGCGCTCGGCACGATGACCTGGGGGCGGACCGTCGACCTCGACACGGCCAGAGAGCACCTGAACCTCTTCCTCGGCGCCGGTGGCACGCTGGTCGACACGGCCCATGGGTATGCCGGTGGGCTCAGCGAGGAGATCATCGGCGAGCTGGTGGCCGGGCTCGGACGCGATGACGTCGTCCTGTGCACGAAGGCGGGCATCGAACGGCGGGACGAGCAGCGTGTCGTCGACACCTCACGCGGGGCGCTGATGCGCTCGCTGGAGGAGTCGCTCGCGCGGCTGCGCACCGACCACGTGGACCTGTGGCTCGTGCACACCTGGAGCGAAGAAGCACCGCTCGAGGAGACCCTCTCGGCCCTCGAGTGGGCGATCTCAACGGGACGAGCCCGCTACGTCGGGGTGTCCAACTACTCGGGCTGGCAGGTCGCCAGGGCGGCAACGCTCCTGCAGCAGGTCCGCGTCCCGCTGGTGGCCAACCAGGTGGAGTACTCGCTCGTCAACCGCGGTCCCGAGGACGAGCTGGCTGGCGCCGCAACGGCTTTGGGGTTCGGCATGATGCCATGGTCGCCACTGGGTCGGGGCGTTCTCACCGGGAAGTATCGCCACGGCATACCTCCCGACTCCCGCGCAGCGTCGCGGGAGTTCCCCGGCTTCACGGGCCGGTTCCTCGACGACCGCAGTGCCGCCATCGTGGAGGGCCTGGTCACGGCGGCTCGCGGCCTGGATGTCTCTCCGGCCGAGGTGGCCCTCGCGTGGGTGCGCGACCGGCCCGGCGTGACGAGCCCGGTCATCGGTGCACGAACGACGGCCCAGCTGCGAACCCTGCTGTCGAGCGAGGACGTTGTGCTGCCGGGCGAGATCGTGGCCGCTCTCGAGGAAGTCTCGGCCTAGCGCCGCTTCGCGGACGAACCCTCCGGGCTAACTGCGTGCTAACTGCGGGTCGCGCGGCTGGTCGCTGCCTCGTCGTCGGCCTCTTCGTCCTCTTCGTAGTCGCCGTCGTCGAAGCCGGAGTAGACACCGGCGTCATCGCCGTCCTCGTCGCCGTGGTCGTCGAGCTCGTCGAGATCCTCGAACTCGATGTCGGTCTCCTCGTCGACGTCGGCACCGCTGTAGACCTCGAGCGGCGTCATCTCGCCGTAAGCCTCGAGCAAGGCGTCGTCGTAGTTCTCGAACGCGTCCGCGAGGTCTTCGTACGCGGCGATGACGGTGGGATCTTCCTCTCCACGGCGCGACGCGGATGCCTCGAGGTGTCTCTCGAAGGCGGCGACGAGAGCGGAGAGTGCGGCACGCGGGTCAGCGCTCATGCCTCGACCGTATCCGTTACAGGGTAAAAATGGTGCTGATGGTGGAGTACGAGTATCGAATTTTGAGCTTCGGCCGGGAGGTGTCCCGCGCCGAAGTGCGTCAGGCGTTGGTCGACCACGCCGAGTACGGCCACTGGGAGCTGCAGCGCACGCGCATCTACATGGGCGGCATGCGACGAACGTGGCTGCGACGCAAGATCATCCGGGTTCCGCGCCGGGCCTGACCCGCGGACTCGACCAGGCGAGCGCCGCGGTGCGTGGCCGTGCGCCGCGGTGCGCCGCGGTGGGTCGCGCCTCAGCAGGTTGCGAGGAACCGCCCCAGGACCCGGGTCCCGAACCGCAGCGCCTCCACCGGGACGCGCTCGTCCACTCCGTGGAACATGGGCGCGAAGTCGATGTCGGCCGGGAGCTGGAGGGGCGCGAAGCCGTACCCGGTGATCCCCAGCTTGCTCAGGGCCTTGTTGTCGGTACCCCCGGACAGGCAGTAGGGAAGCACCTGCGCCGCCGGGTCCTCTTCGAGGAGAGCCGCCTTCATGGCCTCCACCAGGGGTCCCTCGAAGGGCGCGTCGAGCGCGATGTCGCGGTGCACGACCTCCACGTCGACGTCGGGTCCGGCGAGCGTCCGGATGGTTTCGAGCAGGTCCGCCTCGTGTCCCGGGAGGAACCGGCAGTCGAGTGCTGCCGTCGCCGACTGGGGGATGACGTTGTGTTTGTACCCAGCGTCGAGCATCGTCGGGTTCGCGGTGTCCTGGAGGGTGCCGCGCACGAAGCCTTGAGCCCCGCCCAGGTGCGCCAGGAGGCTGTCGACGTCGTGGTCCGCGTATGGCGTACCGGTCAGCGTGCTGAGCCCGTCGAGGAGGCCCCGCACTGCCCCCACGTACTCGCGGGGCCATGCGTGGGCGCAGATTCGGACCAGGGCCTCGGAGAGGAGGGTGATCGAGTTCGCGGGGTTGGGCACCGATCCGTGGCCGGCGCGTCCGCGGGCATGAAGCCGCAGCCAGAGGATGCCCTTCTCGGCGGTCTGGACCAGGTAGGCCCGCCGGTCTCTTCCGTCTGAGCCCGGGACCGTCACGCTGTAGCCCCCCACCTCGCTGACGGCCTCGCTGACGTCCTCGAAGAGCCCCGGATGGTTGTCGACGAGATAGTGGGAACCGAGCACTCCCCCAGCCTCCTCGTCGGCGAAGAACGCGAACACGATGTCGCGAGGCGGTCGTTCCCCACGACGAGCCAGGTCGCGCGCGCAGACCACGATCATCGCCACCATGTCCTTCATGTCCACGGCTCCCCGGCCCCACACGCACCCGTCGCGCTCCTCTCCGGAGAAGGGCGGCACCTGCCAGTCGCCGGCGTGAGCCGGGACCACGTCGAGATGGCCGTGGACGCACAGCGCGGGGCGGCCCGGATCGGTCCCGGCGACGCGCACCACCACACTCCGGCGGCCCGGCGCGCTGTCGACGACCGTCGGCTCCAGGCCCACCTCGCGCAGGAGGCCGACGACGTAGTCCGCGGCCGCAGCTTCCCCCGGACCTGAGCCGTCGCCATAGTTGCTCGTGTCGATCCGGATGAGCTCCTGGCAGATGCGGACGACCTCGTCCTCAGGCGCCACAGCGGACTCGTTGGAGGCTGTCATGGGGCCACCCTAGGCCGCGGTCCCGTTTCGGAGATCGGCCCCTGCGCGTGCTATCGTTCCGGGTCGCGGCAACCACTTCCCACAGTGATTGCGGCTCGCCCTTGTCCACATGACATGCTGGTCAGCGGACACGTCCGGGTGGCGGAATAGGCAGACGCGCTAGCTTGAGGTGCTAGTCCCCGTATAGGGGGTGGGGGTTCAAGTCCCCCCTCGGACACCACGCGAAAAGGGTCGGGATCAGGGCGATCCCGGCCCTTTCGCCGTCCTCACTCGCGCTGGCCTTACCCACCTGATGACAGGGGTGGGGCCGGCGCAACCACTACGCGCGCATGGCTCAGCGACGCGAAGGCAGCCGCGGCGGCCAGCACGGTGAACGACCAGGCCAGCACCCAGTCCCCGTAGCGCACGAAGGGAGTACGGCGAGAGGCCAGCGGCACGGAGACGGTCACCACCCCGCGGTGACGAGTGTCGAACCAGGCCAGCCGCCGCCCCCAAGCGTCGAAGGCCGCGGAGTTGCCGGTGAGCGTGGCGTGCACCACCGGCCGGCCGGTTTCGGCCGCACGCACCGCCGCGAGGCTGGCGTGGTGGGCCGGAGCCACGCTGTCCTGGAACGTCGAGGTGGCCGACTGCACGATCACGAGGTCGGCCCCGTCCAGCGCCGCGACGCGGCTCATGTCCGGGAACGCCGACTCGAAGCAGATCAGCGGGGAGAACGCCAACCCGTCGATGCGCAGTACGACCAGGTGGGTGCCGCGGGCCCGGTTCTGCGGGGCGGCACGGGTGAACTCGGTCAGCCAGCCGAGCACCCGGCGGAACGGGATGTACTCGCCGAACGGCACCAGGCGCATCTTCTCGTACCGGCCGAGCACACCGTAAGGGCCGATCAGCACCGCGGACTTGTGGATCGCGCCGGAGGCGTCTCGCGCATCGACGTTGACCAACAGGTCGCTGCCGAGCCGCCGCGCCAGGTGCTGCAGCCGGGCCCGCAGGTCGGACCGGGTGTCGAGGTCGAAGCCAACGCTGCTCTCGCCCCAGACGACCAGGTCGTAGGTGGCCGGGGCCAGCGCGCCAGTCATCGCCTCCTCCCGCTCGAAGCGCTGCTCCGGTCCGGGAACCACGCCGGGCTGCACCACCGCAATGCGCAGTTGCCGGTCACCGGAGGACGGCTGCTCGATCGCGTACCACAGCGGGCCGACGCCGACGAGGGCCACCACGCTCGCAACAGCCGCAAGCCGCGGCCGCGCACGCCGGGCATGGATCGCCAGAACCGCGGCGACGTTCGCGGCCACGACCAGGTAGCTGACGAGCCACACCCCGCCCAGAGACGCCGTAGCCAGCAGCGCGGGCACCCGCCACTGGCTGGCCCCGAGCAGCCCCCACGGCCCACCGAGGGACGACCACGAGCGCACCGCCTCGACAGCGACCCACGCCCCCGGCACGACCACCAGCGCCGTCGCTGCACGCATACGGGTTGGGCGGCCGGACAGGAGCCACCACACGGCAGCACCCCACGGCAGCCACAGCACCGCGAGCACGACGACGACCAGCGGGAGGAAGACAGTGACGCTTGGGAGCAGCCAGTGGTGCATGGCGAACAGGAAGCCACACCCGCCGCACCAGCCGCGGACCGCGGCCTCCCGCACCGACGGGGCGCGTCGCACCAGCAGCAACCACGGCACCAGGCCCACCCACGCCAGGAACCACCACCCGGGCGCGGGGAAGGCCAGCACCGGTAGGGCCCCGGCGAGGGCGGTCGCCGCCCTCCACCGCCAGCTCCGCTCCAGACGGCGCGGCGCCACCTGCGACGTCCCGAGCGGCCAGCTGCTCACCCCGCGGGCCAGCGCCAGCCAACCGACCGTGAAGGCCGTCGCTAGCCCCCACAGCAACGGACGCTCCCGCCCGGTCCGCCACAGCGGCACCATGGCCAGCCCGGCCAGCACGAAGGCGACGTTGTAGAGCACGTCGTAGGCAGCGAACACCCGGCCGCGCACCACGTCGTCTGTGGCCCGGCCAACCAGCGCGTCGGTGAGCACCTTCAGGCACTGGAAGGACACTGCTGTCACCGCGAGCGCAACCAGCAGCCCGGGAAGCGTGGGGAGGTAGCCGGTCAACAGCGCGGCAGCCGCGGGCGGCAGGAACGCGACCGGCAACAAGGCCTGCGCCTGCCACCGGCGAGCCAGCCAGGGTGCCACCAGCGTGCCCGCGAGCGCCGCGACCCCGGTCACCGCCAGAGCCAGCCCGTACCCGGGCGCCTGCAGGTGGTAACGGCTGTCCGCGACCAGCACCAGGAGGATGAACCCGCCACCGAGGAACAGCCGGTGTGCCCACACAGCCAGCAGCGGCCAGCGGACCTCCGGTTCCCGGCCGATGACCAGCGCACCCTCGGTCAGCTCGGCCGCGACTTGGCGCACCCGAGAGGCCAGGCCGGCCGTGACGGCATGGCCGCCCATGCCTGGCAGCCTTCGGAACATCAGACCAGCAGCCCCGTAGCCGGCAGCCGCCGCAGCAAATACCACTGGTACCGACCAGCTGACGAACAGTGAACCCACGACCGCACCCAGGAACGAGGACATCATCCCCGCCACCCCCGAGACGGCGTTGGCAGTCACGAGGTCCGCAGCTGCGACCGTGCGCGGCAGCACGGCCCCCTTTGCCGCCAGCACGAACCGCGAGGAGGACAGCAACAGCAGCACCCCGGCGTAAGCCCACGGAAGCGACCGCGCCACCGCTATGCCCACAGCCGCCGTTGCGAGCCCTGCCCTGAAAGCCGAGACGACGATCAGCAAGCGGCGCCGGTCCCACCGGTCTATCAGCACGCCGGCAAACGGGCCGACCACGCTGAACGGCAGCAGCGTCGCCGCCAGCACACCGGCCACCCGCGCCGGTGTCGCGCCTCGGCCGATCTCGAAGACCACCAGCTGCGCGAAGGCGATCTGCGCCAGCCCGTCCGCGGCCTGTCCCAGTGCTTGCCCGCCCACCAGGATCCGCAGCGGACCACGCAGCAACCGGCTGGCGTCTCTCCAGCCGGGCGACCCCGCGAAGCTGGCCTCTTCCGGGGCCAGCGACTCAGCCGCAACGCGACCCCCGGGCGCTGGCGAAACCGAACCCTCAGACGTCACCACGACGCTTCGACCTCCACTCGCCGCCATGGTCGCCACACTGGTGCCAGCGCAGACAGAGGCCAAGGGCCCTGACGCTCCCGGGCACTCGCGAGCCATCACGCATCGGCGAGCGGGTCGGCGAGCGAATCGGCGAGCGGACCGGCCAGCCGCTGGCCGGCATATGTCATGAGCTCAGGTCGGCCACGCCTTTGATCGCCCGGACCAGCGGGTTCCCGTCGGTAGCGCCCACCGAGAGGGAGTCACGCTCGTCGATCCGCGGTGCGAGCAGCGTCCTCGGGCCACGAGAGTCGGCGCCGTAGCCACAGCGCTACATAGACCAGGGCCAGGAGCACGGGTACTTCGATCAGAGGACCGACCACGCCCGCCAGCGCCTGTCCGGAAGTGACCCCGAAGACCCCGATCGCCACGGCTATGGCGAGCTCGAAGTCGTTGCTGGCGGCGGTGAACGCCAGAGTCGTCGACCTCGGGTAGGTCAGGGACAGTGCCCGTCCGAGGCCGAGGCCAAGGAGCCACATGATGAAGAAGTAGCCGAGCAGTGGCAGAGCGATCCGAGCCACGGCCAGCGGTTCGGACGTGATCGTGTTGCCCTGCAGCGCGAAGAGGACGACCACGGTGAACAACAAGCCCCACAGGGCGATGGGGCCGATCCGAGGCAGGAACTCGGACTCATACCAGCGCTGCCCTCTGGCCCTCTCGCCCAGCGTGCGGGTGAGGTATCCAGCAACCAGGGGGATGCCCAGGAAGATCGCGACGATCTCTGCGATGCCCAGCACGGAGACGTGAAGCGTCGCCTGCTGCAATCCCAGCCAGCCGGGCAGGACCTGAAGATAGAAGTATCCGAGCGCTGCATACGCGAGCACCTGGAAGATCGCATTCAGCGCGACCAGGACCGCTGCCATCTCGCGGTCCCCACCGGCGAGGTCGTTCCACAGCAGCACCATGGCGATGCACCGCGCCAATCCGACGAGGATGACGCCGGTTCGGTATGCCGGCTGGTCCGCCAAGAGGAGCCACGCGAGCGCGAACATCACCAGGGGGCCGACCACCCAGTTCAGGACGAGCGACGCAGTCATCATCCGGCGATCCGCAGTGATGAGCCCCACCTCGCGGTAGCGGACCTTGGCCAGGACCGGATACATCATCAACAGCAGCCCAAGTGCTATCGGCAGTGAGGTCTGGCCGATCTTCACGGCGTCCAAAGCCGAGCTGATCCCGGGCACGAAGCGTCCCAAGACCAGCCCGAGCCCCATCGCCACACCGATCCAGAGCGGCAGCAACCGGTCCACCGCCGACATGCGGGCAACGACCGGCACGGCTGCAGCGTTGGGGTCTCGCACTGGAGAGGTGCTGGGTCGCGCGGGCACGGTCACACTCTCCGGCGCTCGTGAGCCGCCTCAGACTCGTTCGTCTCCAGGACAGGACCGGCGACCCCTTTTCTCATGAACCCTCCAGCGGGACAGTCAGCGTGATCACTTCGCTCCGGCTGCACTCAGGGAGCGAACAGACTTCCCGACGATCATCGGGGTTAGGGTGGCGACGGCTCAGGGCCGGAGGTCCTCACGTCTTGGGCGACGTCGTCACGACCGCGAACGCAACCCTCCCCACAGCGGACGCCCAGAACAGCGGACGCCCGGATCAGTGGCCCCGGCGCGCACCTGA
>DASSJT010000099.1:0-10526 GCA_035691065.1 Dermatophilaceae bacterium | reverse complement strand
CAGCCGCCCATACGCATCCGCGGACTCCCGGGTCACCACCTCGAAGTCATACGTCTCATACCCGCAGTACGGGGCCAGCCGGCGCAGGTCCAGCGGGAACCCCGCCGAGCGCAGCACCGGCCCGGTGATCCCCAACGCCATACACCCGGTCAGGTCCAGGTAACCCACCCCCACCGTGCGCCCCTTCAGCACCGGGTTCTCGTTCAGCAACAGCTCCCGGCATACCTGCACGTCGCCTTGGCTACTCGGTGCCGGCGAACATCGCCGAGAGGTCGAGTGAGGGCACGTGCCGCCGGGAGGCCAAGGAAACAAAGGTGCGGGCCATGACGTCCTTGGCGAAGCCGAAGACCGTGCTGAGCAGGCCGATCGACTCGGCCAGCTCCTGTGGCGGGGTCTTTGCGACCACCCGGCGCCACATCGCCTCCTCGAGGGCGTTGAAGGCGGTCTGCACCTCCGAGATGGTGAAGCCGTGGTTGAACCGGTCGGTCGCGACGTGCTCGGCGTGGGCGCTGAGCGGCGCGAGGTCGCGCGTCCTGATCGCTGCCGTGACCAGGGTGAACAGCTCCTCGAGGCGCTCCCGGGTGAAGCTCTCCCCCTCCCGCTCGTAGTGGGTGCCGTGCGAACGCTGGAGCGAGACGTACGCCTCGTCCAGGACGTCGGTCCGGCTGTGGCCCAGCAGTTCGTTCAGGTCCATGCCCTCTCCCTCCCTCAGCTGCCGACCATCGTTCCACCGTCGAGCGAGCCGGTGCGGGCGCCGCGGAGAACGTGACGCATCAGACGTTCACCCACGAGCTCCGGAGGGCACGACGGCGGTTCACCGGGCTCGCGCGACGAGCAGCCGACCGCGCACTCGCCCGGAGTCCAGGAGCTCGGTCATGCGGGCATCCTGCTGCCGCACCCCGGCGAAGCGTGGGTCGCGTTCGTGCCGCCGCCGGATGGCGGCTTCGACGGCCTGCTCCGCCTCCCGCCACGACTGATCCGCATCAGGGCAGTCGTCGGACCATGCCTGGTCGGTCACCTCGAACCCGGCGGCTGAGACCAGGCCAGCGAGCTCCGCCTCGGAGGGGAACTCGTTCCCCCAAGATGTCCGGAACGTGGCGGATGTGCTCACCACCACCAGGAGGCCGAGAGGGGCGCCGACGGAGAGCACACGCGACATCTCTGCGAGCCACTCCCCCTTGCTGCTCGTCGTGCAGAGGGTCCCGAGCGACCAGGCCGCGCTGAAGGAGGTGTCGGCGAAAGGCAGCCGCGCGGCGTCGCCCACCATGGCCGGGAGGCCGAAGAGGGCCGCTGTCGCGTCGCACGCCGCGCGCATGGGGTCGACGCACACGGGGCGTAAGCCGCGCCGATCCCGCGCGTACGCCGCGGGACCGCCGAGCCCGGCACCCACGTCGAGCATCCGGTCTCCCGGCGCAGGAGCCAGCCGCGCGAGCAGCCAGTCGAGTGCCGACGGAGTGCCGCTGCCCCGGCACGCGGCCGGAACGGCATACCGCCGCCCCAGCTCGCGGACCGCCTCGTGCGTCCAGCGGGCCAAGGTGCCGAACTCGTTCTCCAGCGGCTGCGGCATCGAGTCCATGGAGCCAGACTTGCATGGACGGCGCGCTGGGACGACCGCCATGGGACACCTCCAGGCGAGCGCTGGGGCGCGGGTCGCCATGGCCGGGAAATAGACTGCTCGTTCGAGCCATGCATGTCTCCCCCGCAAATACTCGCTCGAGTCCCTGTTCGACTATCCGCTCGACTCCCGGCCCGAGGACGAACCTGCGATGAGCACCTGGACGGTGGCCCTGATGGGAGTCACCGTCCTCGTGGCCTCGTTCGTCCAGGGGTCAACGGGCATGGGCTTCGCGCTCATCGCGGCCCCGGTCATCGGGCTCCTCCGGCCGCTGCTGCTGCCGGTGTTCCTGCTCGTCCAGATGGTTCCGCTGAATGCCTACGTGGCGTGGCGGGAACGCCACGCCCTGGACCGCGTCGGCGCGACCTGGATCAGCGGGGGCCGTCTGGTGGGCACGTTCGGTGGCCTCGGGATCCTGCTCGTGGTGACGACGGGCCAGCTCAGCCTGCTCGTCGGGGTCTCCACGGTGCTCGCGTCGCTCGCAACGCTGGTGATGCCTGCGTTCGACCCCGGTCGTCGTGCCCTGGTCACCGTGGGTCTGGTCACGGGCATCACGGAGACGGCGACCGGCGTGGGCGGTCCCCCGCTGGCCCTGGTCTACCAGCACCGCCCGGCCGCCGTCCTCCGGTCGACGGTGGCCTCCTGCTTCCTGGTCGGCGAGCTCATCTCGCTGGCGGTGCTGGCCGAGAGCGGAAAGGTCGGCGCCGACCAGGTCGAGTCTGCGCTCCTGCTCCTGCCGGCCGTGGGCGTGGGAGCGCTGCTCAGCCGTCTGGTCCACCACCGGCTCGACGGTGCCCTGATGCGTTACGTGGTGCTCGGTTTCGCGCTGGTCTCCGGCATCGTCGTCACCGTGCAGGCGCTGTTCTGACCGGCGCTCGAGGGAGCTGGCTCAGGCAGGCCGCGGCCGCCTTCGCCTGGTGCCCATCTCGGAGGCCTTCGGAGCGCTGCCGGTCGGCGACGCCGGTCGCCCTGACCGCCGACGAGCAGGCTTCCGACTTCTGGTGGCCTGGGCGTCCGAGAGCTCACCCGTCGCCTTCATGACCACGTCCCCGTGTGGCCCCTCGCCGGCATGACCCCGTCCTCGCATGACCCCGTCGCCCGCGTGACCTGTCCCCCGGCGTGACCCGTGCGGGCGGATGGCAGGCTTGGGCGCATGACTGAGACGAAGGCGACGGCTCCGGCTGCCTGGATGACCGCGGACGACCTCAACGGCAACCTCGGCGCCCTGGCCGAGACGATGGGCATCCGGTTCACCGAGGTCTCGCTCGAGCGCGTCACCGCCACCATGCCGGTCGAGGGCAACACCCAGCCCTACGGCCTCCTGCACGGCGGCGCCTCGGTGGTCCTCGCCGAGACGGTCGGCTCGATGATGGCGGTCCTTCACGCCGGCCGGGGCCGAGCCGCCGTGGGCATCACGATCAATGCGATCCACCACCGGCCCAAGACCGATGGCGTGGTGACCGCCACGGCGACGGTCCTGCAGGCCGGGCGCACGACCGCCAGCATGGACATCGCGATCACCGATGAGGCGGGGCGGCGGATCTGCTCCTCCACCCTGGTCTGCCAGCTGCGCGACACCCCTCCTGCCCGCTGACAGGGCTGGCCTGCGGGCCTCCGGTCCCCGTCACCGGCCGAGTCGCGGAGCCACGGCGCGCTGCTGTACCTGAGAGTCCCACGCCGCCTCGAAGATCCGGTGCGTGAGCCAGGCCTCCTGCGGGGTCGCGCAGCCGAAGCGACCTTCGAGGGCGCCCTCCCGCTCAGCCAGGAACGTCGCCAGCATCTGCAGGATCGCGTCGGAGAACCCGAACTCGAAGATGCCGCCGGTCACGGTCGGCCACACCGACTGGCTCCCCGTCTGGAGGCTCTGCCAGGCGTTGGGCTGGACGCGCCGGTCGAGGAGCCGCACCGTCTTCGGCTCGGCCGTGGAGTACTCCGCGGCACCGTCAAGCCCGACGATGCGAATCCGCCAGGTGTTGCTCTCACCGGGCGCGATCCGCTTGGTTTCCACGCGCAGCGGAAAGGCGTCGTCGCCGGCCCCGACCAGCGCCGTGAGGATCGCGTTGTCGATGGTGTCGCACTCCACTGCGTCGCCGCCGGGCCCGGGGCGTGTGCGCACGATGTCCTGAAGCACGGCATACACCGACGACGGGCTGAAGCCCAGCCGAAGGGGCACGTGCCACGCGTGGAGCCCGAGGTCGTTCATGACGCCCGCCCTGCCGCAGAACCGCACCTGGCGCTTCCAGTTGATCGGCTTGTCCGGGTCGTAGTCGCTGGAGTGCAGGAAGCCGGACTCGACCTCGATGACCTTGCCGAGGCTGCCTGAGCGGGCGAGGGAGACCACGTGCTGGGCGCCGGGGAAGAACGGCATCTCGCTGGAGACGCGGACGAAGCAAGCGGAGGTCTCGACGGCCGCCAGGATGGCATCGGCCGCACGCCCGTCGATCCCGAACGGCTTCTCGGCGAGCAGGTCCTTGCCCGCCCTGACCGTGTCCACGTAGAGCTGCTCGTGCAGGTCGTGGCGGACGGCGATGTAGACGACGTCGACGTCGGGCTCAGCCAGCAGGTCTCGGTAGTCGGTCGTCGTGGCCCGCACCGTCTCGATCTGGTCGAACCAGCCGAGCGCAGCCGGGTTGATGTCGGCGACGCCGACAAGATGAGGCCTGGCCGGGTGGTCGACCAGCGCAGGCCAGCGTTGGATCGCGGCGGCGATCTCGCGGCCCATCAGGCCACCGCCCACGATCCCGATCCCGACCGTCCGGGGCGGGGCGGCGCTCGTCACTGCGAAGCCCGTCCCTCGGTGGCGCCGGCCGCCTCGCGGGCCCGCAGCCGGTCGTAGGCCTCCGCCGCGCTGACACCCGCGTGCAGCACTGACATCAGGGCCGCGGTGATGCCCTTCGGGTCCGGATGCTGAATGATGTTGCGCCCGTAGACGATTCCGCGCGCTCCCTGCTCGAGGACGGTCTGCGTGCGGAGCAGGAGCTCCTCGTCCGGCGCGCGGCCGCCGCCTCTGACCAGCACGGGAATGTCGCCTGCCACCTCCACGACCTGGTGGTAGTCGCCCGCATCGTCAGTGGGGTCCGCCTTGATGAGGTCCGCCCCCAGCTCCCGCGCCTGCCTCACGAGGCTGACGATCTTGGCCGTGTCCCCGTCGACGAGGTATCCGCCTTCGTCCCCACCACGCATGACAAGCGGCTCGATCATGAGCGGTATGCCGTAGCGAGTCGCCTCCGTGCGCAGCGCCAGGATGTTCTCGATGCAGGCACGGCGCACGTCGGGGCGGCCGGGCAGCTGCAGGAGGTTGACGCAGACGGCCACGGCGTCGAGACGGACCGCCTGCTCGATGGCATCGGGAACGGCCAGGCTGAACAGGTGGTCGTCGAGCGGGCTGCCGTAGACATTGGCGACGTCGGCTCGCAGCACGAGCGCAGGCTTGGCGCGGTCATGGATGCGCTGGAGGACCGGCGCCAGGCCCGGGCTGAGCTGCACGGCGTCCGGCCGCGCCGCCACGATCGTCCGGATCGCGGCTTCCATGTCCTCGATGCCGGTCAGGAAGCTCGGCTCGCCGAAGAAGCCGTGGTCGATGGCCACGTCGAGCGCACGCCCCGAGACGGGGTCGAACAGGCGGTTCAGGCGGTAGGGCATCACGGCGACCTCCATGGCGCGTCCAGCCGGCGTCGCCGGGCGATTGTCCAGCCGAATCCGGTTACCGTACGGTCGCTGTGACAACGATGTCTAGGCGGAGCCGGGGGTGTGAAGGTGTGAGTGCGCCTGCCTCTCTTCAGAAGTCGCCCGTCGTGCTGGTGGCCGGACACATCTGCCTGGACCTGCACCCGACGCTTGCGGAGCTGCCGGTCCTGGACCCGGGACACCTTGTCGAAGTGGGCCCACTCGAGCTGGCGCCCGGGGGCTGCGTCGCGAACACCGGAGGCGACCTGGTCGCCCTCGGAGTCCCGGTCTCGGTCGCCGCGGACGTGGGCGAGGACATCCTCGGACGCATCCTCGCGGACCTTCTGCGGGAGCGGGGACTGGATGCGGCGGGGCTGAGCCGCCGGCCCAGCACGACGTCGTACTCCGTCGTCGTGCAGGCCCCTGGCGTCGACCGCATCTTCTGGCACCACGTGGGCGCCAACTGCGACTTCGACGGGCAGGACCTGCGCTTCGGCAGCGAGCGGGTGCTCCACGTCGGGTACCCGAGCCTGCTTCCGGCCCTGGTGGCCCGCGACGGTGCCCCCTTCCGGGACCTCCTGGCTCGGGCCCGCGCCGACGGCCTCGCAACCTCGGTCGACTTCGCGGTGGTGGACGCGCCGACACCCGCGAGCCGGACCCGATGGAGCGCGATTCTCGCGACCTGCGTGCCGTTCATGGACGTGCTCACACCGAGCATCGACGACCTCGACTCGATGACCGGCCTTAGCGGCGAGGCAGGTGACCCGCTCGCAGCCGCCGGTCGGCTGGTACGTGGTGGGGCCGCCATTGCGCTGGTCACGGCTGGGCCGCGCGGCGTGGCCCTCGCCACCGCGGA
This sequence comes from Dermatophilaceae bacterium, assembly GCA_035691065.1. Taxonomy (GTDB): domain Bacteria; phylum Actinomycetota; class Actinomycetes; order Actinomycetales; family Dermatophilaceae; genus DASSJT01. The sequence continues at coordinate 4,389 of DASSJT010000099.1, read as the reverse complement.
CGCTGACCGGTTCGCCCTAGCCGGCGAGGTGGTCGCGAGTCTGGGAGCGGACTGGCACTCACGCGCGCTGCGGGTGTCACCGGTCGCCGTAGCGAGCCCCGTGACAACCACGGGAGCCGGGGACGCCGCGACAGCCGGCTTCCTCGCCGCCCTGCTGGACCGCTGTACCCCGGAAGCCGCCGTGCAGCGAGCCGTGGAGACTGCGGCAGCCAAGATCGCAGGCTCAGCTCTCGCCCCCCTGCCGGCCGTTTCGCCGGCCGGACCGCCGGCCGGACCGCCGGCAGGCCTCGCCAGCCCGCCCGGGTGACGTCAGCCGGGAGCTGGGTAAGTCCCGACCGGCAGGGATCGCAGCAGGTGCGGGTAGGCCGGGTCCGGCAGCCGGAGCGCCAGCGCCTCCTCCACCGTCACCCACCGGATCGCGTCGTGCTCCTCCGGCGCCAGGTTGGCCGGCTGGCCGTGCCACCGCTCGACCAGCAGGAACGTGATGTCCTCCTCGCCGTCATCGCTCCTCCACGCCGCCTGCTCGGTCAGTGGCCCGACGAGGTGCACTCCCAGCTCTTCCCGGGCCTCGCGCACCAGCGCCTCCTCGGCCGTCTCGCCCGGCTCGAGATGGCCACCCGGGAAGTCCCAGACGTCCGGATACCAGTCGCGGTCGGCGCGCCGATGGCACATCAGCACCTGCCCAGGGCGGATCAGGATCCCCACCACCACCCGATGCCTCACGCTTCCCAACCGTCTGCCCCTCCTTCTGCGCTGGACCGCCCACGTGAACCTAGCGGCTGAGCCCGTGCAAGGGTATGCCGGTGGGCTGCCTGCCCGCTCAGCGCGGTCACACGTGCCGGCGCCGGATCGGGTTAGCCGCTCCGTCCCCAGAGACGACGGAGGTCGGCAACGTGCCCAGCCACGTCCGCCGCCATGTCGACTCCCTGGGGGTCCATCAGCCACTGGACCTGCAGTCCATCCATGAGCGCGACCAGCGTGTCCGCGATCCGTGCGACCGGAGCGTCGGGATCGCAGCTGCCGTCTGCCTTCGCCTGCTCGAGGGCCGTGGTCACGAGGGATCGGGCCGCGCGGTGGTGCGCCATGAGCCACGCGTGGCCCGGATGGCCGGGCTCGACCGCCTCGCCGGCCATCGTCGTGAAGAGCCGCACGAAGGGCTCCCGCCGCATGTTGTGCTCGACGAGGCGCACGAGGCGCTCGAGGGCCTCCCACCCCCGCACCGAGGAGGGATGGCCGACCGCGACCAGGTCCTGCTCGTCTCGACGCTCGAGGACCCCCGCGAGAAGCGCTTCCTTGGACGGGAAGTGGTGCAGCAGCCCGGTCTGCGAGAGCCCGGCCGCCTCGGCCACGGCCACCATGGACGTCGCCCGGTAGCCACCCTCGGCGAAGAGCTCGGCTGCGGCCGTGAGGATCTGCTCGCGGGTCTGGGCCGAGTCACCGCCCCGTGGCCGCCCGCGGCCGCGCCTGGGGCGCTGCTGCGCCGGTGTCGGCGTCGGCGTCGGCGTCGGCCTCGGTGTCGGTGTCGGCCTCGGTGTCCGGGTCGGGGTCGGGGTCGGCGAGGTTGGCACGACGGGCAGGTTACGTTCCACCAACGCCACCCGAGCCTGTCAGTGCCTCAGCCGAGCGGCAGCCGGGCGCGCACGTCGCCCAGTCCGCGGGCGATGAGCAGCTCTCCCCCGGCCAGGGTCGTCCACCCACCCTTCTCGGAATCCCAACGACGCCAGAGCCTGGCATCGGAAGGCACGGTGACGTCGGCCTCGCCGCCGCCGGGGACCTGCACCGCCGACCAGCCGACGAGCCGCACCGGCTGGCTGACGTCCGCCGGACGGTAGTAGACCTGCACGACCTCGCGGGACTCCCGGGACGCGGTGTTGCGCACCGTGACCCGCACTGCCGGGGCAGGCGCTGCGGGGTCGGCGTCCGGCGCGAGTGCCACGGCACGGTACTCGAAGCTGCCGTAGCCGGTGCCCCCGCCGAGCCAGTGGGCGGGAGCCTTCGCGTGGCCGGCGTGGAAGCCCCGGTAGCCGACGAACGTGCCGTCGGAGTAGTCGAGGCGCAGGTCGGTGGGCTCGAGGCCCCAGGCTGGGGCCGCGCCGTCGGCAGCGGGCCACGACGTGACGAGCCGGCCGGCGGGCTCCCGGACCCCGAGCAGTGCGTTGGCGACGGCGTTGCCGCCCTCCTGCCCCGGGATGCCGACCACCAGCACGGCGTCGACCTGCTCGCTCCACGGCATGAGTACGGGGGTCGCGGAGTTGACCACGACCACGGTGCGCGGTGCGGCAGCAGCGACCGCACGCACCAGCTCGTCCTGGTCGCCTGGGAGCACCAGCGTGGTCTTGTCAGCGCCCTCGGTCTCGCGCTCGTCGGTGTTGCCGACGACGACCACGGCCACGTCGGCGGCCCGCGCCGCCGCCACCGCTGCCCCGATGGCGGCCGCAGTCTCGACCGGCGCCGGTCCTGCGACCAGGCCTTTGACGCCCATCCCAGAGGCCAGGACGTGCGAGAGCGTGCTCATGCTTCCGTCCGGCCCGGGCTGTGGCTCGCTCCGCAGGATCGTCACCTCGGCCTCGAGCAGCGCACCCGGCACGGAGTCGACCTCGATCGTCCATGACGGTGGCCGCAGCATCGCCTCGCCTGGGTCGTAGCCTTCGTGGCCGAGGACCACCGATCCCAGCTGAGCGCCATCGAGGGTGACCCGCCACGATCCCGTGCCGACGACACCGACCTGGGTCGGGCCGGACGGCGTGATTCGCGCGGCGAGACGGACCGTCTCGACCGGGCGGGGCAGGTCGTCGTCCCACCCCACGGAGACGAGGGCGACCGAGCTGTGCCGGTCCTCCATGACGGTGCCCTCGGCGTCGAGGAGGCAGACGCGCAGGCCGGGGGCTCCCGACGCTGGATCGAGCACCCCCTCGGGGTCGGCCGCCGTGGGGCGCTCCCGCACCTCCACCCCGTCGACCACGGTGACGGCCCCGCCGAGGGCGCTGGTCAGTCCTTCGGCGACCGAGACCTGGTAGGGCGGGTTGACCTGGGCGGAGCCCCCGCCCATGCACACCGTCTGCACCGCGTGCCTGCCGATGAGTGCGACGGAACCCGGGCGAGTCACGTCTGAGGTCAGGGGCAGGACGCCCTCGTTCTTGAGCACGACCATGCCGTCGGTCGCGAGCCGCCGCAGCTGCTCGCGGCGCTCTGGAGAGTCGGGCGCAGGGGTCGCCACGGGCCAGGGTCGGTGCTCGCCCAGGGCGCCGACCCGGTCCGCGAGCCGAAGCAGCCGGCATACGTGCTCGTCGACCACGGACTCGGGCACGGCACCCGACTCGACGTCGCGCACCAGCGCCTCACCCCACGGCCCGTCAGGCCCCGGCATAACGAGGTCGAGGCCGCCGAGCGCAGCGGGAGCGGAGGTCTTGGTGGCGAACCAGTCCGACATGATCAGGCCGTCCCAACCCCACTCGCCCCTGACCACCTCGTTGTTGACGTGGGACTGCTCGGTGGCCGCGACACCGTTGACGTCGTTGTAGGCGGCCATGATCGACCACGGGTTCGACTCCTCGACGGCGATCTCGAACGGCAGCAGGTAGACCTCGCGCAACGCCTCCTCGCAGACGACGGAGTTCATGAAGTTGCGCAGGGTCTCGGACTCGTTGGCGACGAGGTGCTTGAGGCACGCGCCAATTCCCTTGCCCTGCAAGCCTTTGACGTATGCCGCCGCGAGCTTCCCGGTGAGCAGTGGGTCCTCGGAGTAGGCCTCGAAGAGCCGTCCGCCGAGAGGCGACCGGTGCAGGTTGATCGTCGGGCCGAGGACGACGTGGATGTGCTGGCGCTCGGCCTCCTCCGCGAGCAGCTCGCCGACCTCGTGGGCGGTCTCCTCGCTCCAGGCGCTCGCCAGCAGGGTGGCGTTGGGGAAGAGCGCCACGTGGTCGCCCCCGGTGAACTTCAGCCCGCGTACTCCGGTCGGTCCGTCGGAGAAGGCCATCGGTGCCAGGCCGATCGACTCCTCGCCCCAGAGGGTGAAGGCGGTCTTGCCGGTGAGGAGCCGGACCTTGGTCGAGAGGTCGAGCGAGGCGACGAGGGCGCTGAGCTGGTCGGTGGTGAGGGGAGACGACATTGGTGAAGGGTGACCTTTCTGAGGGGAACACGAGCGCCGCTGCCTGGCCCGCTGCCGTCAAGTGCAGCAGCGAGGGCCGTTATAACCAATAGTGCTTATTCACTATTTATCATCTCGTTACCGAACCCTCCGGGCGCCCGGAGCGACATCCCGAAGGAGTCGAGCAGATCTGCTTTGCCCGACCTTCCTTTGATATGAACTATTTGTAAAAATGGCTCTACTGCCCGGCACCGAGGAGCCCTGATGACCATCACCGACCACCGAAGCCACCTCCCCGCCAC
>DASSJT010000098.1:0-8227 GCA_035691065.1 Dermatophilaceae bacterium | reverse complement strand
AGATCGCCGGGCTGTCGAGGCTGCTGGCGGCGCTGGCGTCGGTCGCGGTGGCCGCGGGAGTCACCCCCCGTTTCCGGGGCAGCCCAGGCGTCGGCACCGCGCTGGTCGGGCTCGACGGCGAAGCCACTCCGGAGGCGCTGGCGCAGTTCGTGGACGAGCTCCGCCGGTCCTCGCCCGCGTTCGGCGGCTCGGTCGTCCTGCTCGAGGCTCCGGAGGGCCTGCGGGACGGCGTCGACCCGTGGGGCCCGGTGACCGCGCTGAGCCTGATGCGCTCGGTCAAGCAGCAGTTCGACCCAAAGCGGCGCCTCGCGCCGGGCCGCTTCGTCGGAGGGATCTAGATGACTGTCCAGAACCGAGCCGGCAAGGACCGCGACCGCGGCCAGGTGTCCAGCCCGACGGGCACCCTCGGCTCCGACCGCCGCCTGTCGCTCACGTCGATCCAGGGCGGGGAGCCCGCCTTCGACGACCACCACCCGCCGTCGGCCGAGCTGGTCGCCGACTGCGTGCACTGCGGGTTCTGCCTGCCGACCTGCCCGACGTACGCGCTGTGGGGCGAGGAGATGGACTCCCCGCGCGGGCGGATCTACCTGATGAACGAGGGTCTCCAGGGCGAGCCCATGACCCCGTCGATGGTCCAGCACTACGACCGTTGCCTGGGCTGCATGGCCTGCGTGACGGCCTGCCCGTCGGGAGTCCAGTACGACAAGCTCATCGAGGCCACCCGCGCCCAGGTGGAGCGCCGGTTCGACCGCCCGCGCCGCGACCGGGCGCTGCGCGCCGCGATCTTCGCGCTCTTCCCCTACCCGAAGCGCCTGCACGCGATGCGCGGGCCGCTTCGCCTGCACCAGAAGAGCGGGCTGTCGCGTTGGCTGCGGCGCACGCGGGTCCTCGACCGGATCTCGCCGATGCTGGCCTCGATGGAGGCGCTCGCGCCGCCGCTCGGGCCGGCCGACTGGGTGCCCGAGCGCACCCCGGCGCGGGGCCCGAAGCGCGGCACCGTCGGCATGCTGCTCGGGTGCGTGCAGCGGGAGTTCTTCCCTGCCATCAACGCCGCCACTGCGCGGGTGCTGGCCGCGGAGGGCTTCGACGTGGTGGCGCCGGCCTCGCAGGGCTGCTGTGGCGCGCTGTCCCACCACAACGGGCGGGAGGCCGAGGCCCAGGAGTTCGCGCGCGCCCTCATCGACACCTTCGCCCAGGCCGGGGTGGACCACGTCGTGGTCAACGCCGCCGGCTGCGGCTCGTCGATGAAGGAGTATGCCGAGCTGCTGGCCGACGACCCTGCCTACGCCGAGCGGGCGAGGGACTTTGTTACCAAGGTCCGCGACGTCTCGGAGATCCTCGCCGAGGTGGGCACGGTGGCCGACCGGCACCCCCTGCCGATGACCATCGCCTACCACGACGCCTGTCACCTCTCCCACGCCCAGGGGATCCGGGCGCAGCCGCGCGAGCTGCTGCGCGCGATACCCGGCCTGGAGCTGCGCGAGGTCCCAGAGGGGGAGCTGTGCTGCGGCTCGGCCGGCATCTACAACATCCTCAACCCGGAGGCGGCGCGGGAGCTCGGCGACCGCAAGGCCGCCAACGTCCTGAAGACGGGCGCCGACCTGCTCGTGACGGCCAACCCGGGCTGCTACATGCAGGTCGCCTCCTCCCTCGAGCGCCAGGGCCGCCGCCTTGGCCTCGCCCACACCGTCGAGGTGCTCGACGCCTCGATCCGCGGCCGCACCCCAGGTGACCTGGGCGTCACCGGCCGCGCCAGCACCACCAACCGCACCACCAGTGACACCCTTGCCTCACCCTGAATGCACTCCATCCCTGCGGTCACGACGAGGTGACGTATGTATCGCCCAATACTCGACTCGGTAGCCGGGTCACTCTTCCTCACAGCACTGGTGGCCATGCTGCCGCTGCTGACGCTGTTCGTACTCTTGGGAGTCCTGAGGATCAGCGCCTGGAAGGCGGCGCTGGCATCCCTCGTGGTCTCGCTCGGGGTGGCGATCTTCGCCTACTCGATGCCGACGGGCCAGGCGCTCAGTGCCGGTGCCGAGGGTGCCGTGTTCGGCTTCTTCCCCATCTTGTGGATCGTCCTCAACGCCATCTGGCTCTACAACATGACGGTGGTCACCGGGCACTTCGACGTGCTGCGGCGCTCCTTCGCCCGGGTGAGTGACGACCAGCGCATCCAGGCTGTCATCATTGCCTTCTGCTTCGGCGCGCTGCTCGAGGCCCTGGCCGGCTTCGGCACGCCGGTGGCGATCACCAGCGTCATGCTGATCGCGCTGGGCTTCCGGCCGATCAAGGCAGCCACCGTCGCCCTCGTCGCGAACACCGCTCCGGTGGCCTTCGGGGCCCTGGCTGTGCCGATCACGACCCTGGCCGCGGTGACGGGCCTGCCCGAGCACGACCTGGGAGCGATCGTCGGTCGCCAGACGCCGCTCCTCGGCGTGTTCGTCCCCATGGCGCTCGTCTACATCATCGACCGGGGCCGCGGGGTCCGCGCGACCCTGCCGGCCACGCTCGTCTGTGGTCTGGCGTTCGCCCTGGCGCAGTTCGCCACCTCCAACTACCTGTCGACGCAGCTGACCGACATCGTCGCCTCCCTCGTCAGCGCACTGGCCGTCGTGCTCCTGGTGCGGGTCTGGCACCCGGCCGAGCCCTACGTGGAGGCGCCGGAGGAGGAGTACGCCGCTGCGGGCGCCGGTGCGGGTCAGCCGGGCCAGGCGGGTCAGCCGGTGGAGCCGGCACGCCGCCGCCGCCACGAGTCGCACGTCGTCGAGGGCGTTCCCTCGGCGACCTTCGGCGGTTACGACCACCCGATCAGCGAGGGTGGCGGAACCGCCGAGGAGCTGGCCGCCCGGGATGCGGGCCGCCACGACACCCCGGCCGAGGTCTTCAAGGCCTACGCGCCGTACCTGGTCATCATCGTGATCTTCAGCCTCAGCCAGATCCCGGTGATCAAGGACCTGCTGGACGCGCCGACCAAGTCGTTCCACTGGCCGGGGCTGGACCTCCAGACGGCCTCCGGCAAGGCGTCGACGCTGCCGACGTTCAAGTTCAACTGGCTCTCGGCGGCTGGCACCCTGATGCTCATCTCCGGCATCGTGTCCATCCCGGTGATCGGCATCTCCCTGGGCAAGGCGGTCCGCGCCTATGGCCGGACATATCGGCAGCTCGCCCCCGCGATCGTGACCGTCATGGCCGTCCTGGGCCTCGCCTACGTGATGAACTCCTCCGGGCAGACCGCCACCCTCGGCAAGTGGATGGCCGGAGCCGGCGGGGTCTTCGCCATCCTCTCGCCGATCCTTGGCTGGCTCGGCGTGGCGGTGACGGGTTCGGACACCTCGTCGAACTCGCTGTTCGGCGCCCTGCAGGTCGCGACCGCCAAGGACGTGGGGCTGCACCCGGCCCTGATGGCTGCGGCCAACTCCTCCGGCGGGGTCCTGGGCAAGATGGTCTCGCCGCAGAACCTCGCCATCGCCGCTGCCGCGGTGGGCCTGTCCGGCCGCGAGGGCGACATCTTCCGCAAGGTCATCGGCTGGAGCCTCGTCTTCCTGGTGTTCATGTGCGTGCTGGTCTATCTCCAGACCACGGCGGTCCTCTCCTGGATGATTCCCTGACGGAGAGCGACCCAGCGGAAACGGGCGAGGGGTATGCCGGGTGCCCACCCGGCATACCCCCTCGCCTTTGTCCTGAGCCAGCGGCTGTCGGCCTCGGATCAGAGCGCGAGGTGCAGCCGCAGGGCCTCGTCGATCTGCCCCATCACCTCGTCCGCGGCCCCCCGCGCTCCTGCCGTGCCGCCGCACCGGGTGACTCGAAGCCCCTCATGCGCCACCATCTGCCCATGGCGAATGACGTCTGGGCGAGCGGCAAGGCGTACGACGGATATGTGGGCCGCTGGAGCCGGCCGGTTGCCGAGCGCTTCCTGCACTGGCTCGCGCCGCGCCCCGGGGCCGACTGGGTGGAGGTGGGCAGTGGGACGGGGGCGCTGACCCGGGCAGTCCTTGCCACAGCCGAGCCCGAGCGGATCGTCGCGACGGATCGCTCGCCCGACTTCATCGCCCACCTTTCCGGCACGGTGGCTGACCGACGCGTCGACCCGAGGGTGGGTGACGGCTTGGCGCTGCCCGCCGAGGACGGCTCGGCGGACTACGTCGTCTCCGGGCTGGTGCTCAACTTCATCCCCGGCCCTGACGCCGCCTTGCAGGAGATGCGCCGCGTCGCGCGGCCGGGTGCCGTGATCGCGGCCTATGTCTGGGACTACGCCCAGGGCATGCAGATGATCCGAGCGTTCTGGGACGCCGCAGTGGCGCTCGACCCGGCTGCTGGGGCGCTGGACGAGGCCGTGCGATTCCCCTTGTGCGAGCCCGGCGCCCTGCTCGACGTGCTCTCGGGAGCCGGCCTGGTAGAGGTCGCGGTGACGGACATCATCGTCCCGACCGACTTCATCGACTTCGACGACTTCTGGACTCCGTTCCTGAGCGGTCAGGGACCGGCGCCGGGCTACTGTGCCTCGCTGGACGAGGCCGCGCTGACCCGGCTCCGCGAGCGGCTGCGGGACACGCTGGCTCCGAACGGCGGCGCGATCCGGCTGACCGCCCGTGCCTGGGCCGTGAGGGGAACGGTGCCCGAGAGCTCACGGACGCGATGACCGGGCCTCTACCAACGCATTGACCTGACCATTGATCTGAGCATTGACCTGGGCACTGACTTGGGCACTGACCTGGGCACCGACCTGGGCCTTGCCCCCTACCTGCTCTGCTGGGCTCCCCGGCAACTACTCTCGGAACCATGACGACGACAGGTGACCGGGCCGGTTCCATGGGTGCCACAGCAGCCACACGAACGGCGGCGTCCGGGGCAGCACACGACATGAGCTCTGCGCAGCACATCGAGCTCACCGAGGCCTATGCGGCGCACAACTACCATCCCCTGCCAGTTGTCCTGAGCAGCGGTGAGGGCGCCTGGGTCACCGACGTGGAGGGCCGCCGCTACCTCGACGCCCTGGCCGGCTACTCGGCACTCAACTTCGGCCACGCCCACCCGGGGCTGGTCGCCGTGGCCCGCGAGCAGCTGGAGCGGCTCACCCTCACCAGCCGCGCCTTCTACAACGACCAGCTCGGGCCGTTCGCACAGGACCTGGCCCACCTGACCGGCAAGGACCTCGTCCTGCCGATGAACAGCGGCGCGGAGGCTGTGGAGACCGCGGTCAAGGTCAGCCGCCGCTGGGGCTACCGGGTGAAGGGTGTCCGACCGGATGCCGCGTCGATCGTGGTCATGGAGGGCAACTTCCACGGCCGCACCACCACGATCGTCGGCTTCTCGACCGACAAGACCGCCCACGACGACTACGGGCCGTTCACCCCAGGGTTCCGCCTCGTCCGCTACGGCGACATCGCCGCCGTGGAGGCCGCCATCGACGACGACACGGTCGCCGTGCTCTTCGAGCCGATCCAGGGCGAGGGAGGCGTCGTGCTTCCACCGGACGGCTACCTCGCCGACCTCCGGGAGCTGTGCAGCCGGCGGGGAGTGCTCATGGTGGCTGACGAGATCCAGTCCGGCCTGGGGCGGACGGGTGAGACGTTCGCCTGCGACCACGAGGGAGTCGTGCCCGACATCTACATCCTCGGCAAGGCCCTCGGCGGCGGCATCTACCCGGTGTCGGCCATCGCGGCCGACCACGCCGTCCTCGACGTGATCACCCCCGGCTCCCACGGCTCGACGTTCGGCGGCAACCCCCTCGCCGCGGCACTCGGGCGGGAGGTCGTCGCCATGCTCAGGACGGGCGAGTACCAGCAGCGGGCCCGCGAGCTGGGCGACGTCCTGCGCGCTGGGCTTGACGCCCTCGTCGGCCGGGGCGTGACCGCGGTGCGCTCGCGCGGCCTCTGGGCAGGGGTCGACGTCGAGCCGACGCTGATGACCGGGCGCGAGCTGTGCGAGCGGCTGATGCACAAGGGTGTGCTCGCCAAGGACACGCATGGCTCGACGATCCGACTGGCGCCCCCGCTGGTCGCGAGTCGCGAGGACATCGAGTTCCTTGTCGACGCACTGGACTCGGTCCTCAAGGAGGCGCAGGGCGGCTGAGCGCCGAACGCGGGCGACCACCAAACAGGGGTATGCCGGGTGGTGGTCACCCGGCATACCCCTGGGCTGTTCTGGCTGTTCTGGCTGTTCGGCAGCGTCGCCCGTCGCTACTCTGTTCAAGGGTCTGCTTCGCTGGTGAGGGGGGAGCGACGATGAGCGACACCGAGCTGGGGAGTGAGCTCGCGGTTCACGAAGCGGGAGCTCAGGAGCGCCCTCAGGGCGCTGCGCTGGACGTGCTGACGACCCCGTCGGCGGGGGTGGTGCGCGCGGCCTTCGGGGCGCTCGAGCAGGCCGTCGCCACGGTCAGCGACGACGTCCGCGACGTGTCGGAGACGCTCGAGGCGCTGAGCTCGGCGCTCGGCGTGATCACCAGAGGCTCGGGCATGAGCCAGGAGTGGGGCGGGTTCGGACTCATCGGTCTGCCGATCCTGGGCGCCATCCGGGCGGTGAAGGCGGGCGCGAGCCAGTACGTCAAGCAGCAGACCGGCATACCTCTGAACACCTGGGCGGACTTCGTCGCCACGTCGTCCGCGCAGTTCACCGCGTACGTCGGGCAGCTGGACGCGGTGGTGGAGGTCTCGCGCCGGCAGCAGTCCTCCGCCGGTGGCGAGGGAGCCCAGCGTCAGGCGCGCGAGGACCTCGAGGCCCTCGTGGCCGCACAGTGGCAGACCCGGGCGTGGAAGCAGGTGCTGAGCCGGGTCGCCCAGCTGGGGCAGGTGGTCGACGCGATCCTCAAGGTGGAGGTCGTGGGCGAGCCCGGCGCGGAGGAGGCTGCGGCTCCGGAGTCTCCGCTCGGCTTCACCAGCGCGCTGGGCAGGCGGATCAGGGAGGTCCCGACTCGCGCACTGGACAAGACCGGCGACCTCAGGGAGTGGGTGCTGCACCCGTTCGTCGAGATCCGGGACCGGGTCCGGCAGCTGCCCGCACAGGTCGACGAGATCTCGCGCGAGGTCGGGCTGGTCGAAGTGCTGCTCGACCTGGAGGTGGCTGAGATCCGGGCGTGGCTGGGGGACATCCCGTCGGCAGAGTCCCGCATCGTCGGGCTTCGGGTGGCGGCTTCAGTGCTCCTTCCTCAGCTTGCCGACGACCTCGCCGCGGCACGGCGGCGCGCGTCTGACCTCGAAGGTTTCCTGGCCCGGCTCGATGGTGCGCACGGCTCGGGCGAGGTCGGCGACCGGGCACACTCGATCCTGGCGGAGGAGTACCGCACCGAGCTGGCGGCCGTCCGCGCGCGACTGGCCGGCCTGGAGACCCAGGCAGCGGCGTGGCGGCACGAGGGCGGCCCGGTGGTCGACTCATGCGTCGACTGGATCACCCTGGAGCTGGACGTGCTCGCTGCGCGGAGGCTCGCAGAGCAGTCCGACGGCGGAGGGGACCGGCGCGCCCTTCTGGAGCGGGAGCTGCGGCGCCTGCAGGAGTCGAAGGCGCTCATCTCGTCGCTGTAGCAGCGGAGGCTGTAGCACCGGGTCATAGAAGCGGGTCATAGAAGCGGGTCGTAGCAGCGGGGCCGTAGCGGCGGTGCGGCTCTGACGTGTGGGCCGGCCGGCTGTGTGCGGGCTGCTCGGGCTGCCGGATGGGCAGGCTGTCGGGCTGGGGACAACTCGACGGCCGATTCGGCGAACCTCGCCACGATGACCCCATGACCTTCCAAGACCTTCCAGGCAATGTCCGCGCCGTTCCGCTGGTCGAGCCCACTGTCCAGGCCGACGTCGTCGACCTGATCCTGGGCGAGTCCGACCGACGCGGCGGCTCCATGGCGATGATGCTGTGCGACAGCGAGTGCCGTCCGTTCCAGCCCATCGTGGTGTGCGGGGTGCCCGAGGCCGAGGCAGGCGACTGCCTGACCCGGCTGATCGGCCTGGTCTCCCACGTGGTGACCGGCGAGACCGGCTCGGTGCTCGTCGCCCGCGGCCGGCCCGGGCCGAGCGTGCCCACCGACGACGACCGCGCGCTGCATCAGCTGGCCATCGACCAGTGCGAGCAGCACGGCATCCGCCTGCTTGGCACGTTCGTCGCCACGCCCGCCGGAGTGACGGCTCTGCCCGAGCCGCTGACCGCGGCTTCGTGAGGCGCCATGCACCGGCGATCAGCTCGGTGTCGAGTAGATCTCCTCGACCCGAGCACGGTGGGCGGCGCAGAGCGCGAAGGT
>DASSJT010000097.1:0-2653 GCA_035691065.1 Dermatophilaceae bacterium | reverse complement strand
CCGACGGATCGGGGGGCCAACGGCATACCTTGTCGGCGCCGGCAGGCGGGGCACCCGGGCTAGGGTGAGCGCCATGACCTCGGCAGAGCTGGACCCCGCATCGGTGACGGTGCGCGTCCCTGCCAAGGTGAACCTCGAGCTTCGCGTGGGGCGCCCGCGTCCGGACGGTTACCACAGCCTGGCCACGGTCTACCAGGCGGTGAGCCTCTATGACGAGGTGACGGTCGAGTACGCCGAGGAGTGGGGGATCCGCGTCATCGGACCCACGGCTGTGGGGGTTCCGGCCGACGGCACCAACCTGGCCGCCCGGGCTGCCATGCTGCTGGCCCGCGAGGGGGGCATCGACGAGCCGGTGCACCTCACGATCCGCAAGGAGATCCCGGTGGCGGGGGGCATGGCCGGGGGCTCGGCCGACGCCGCCGCGGCGCTCGTGGCCTGCGACAGCCTCTGGGGTCTGGGGCTGACGAGGGAGGAGCTGGAGGAGACGGCCGGCGAGCTGGGCAGCGATGTGCCGTTCCTCATCAGCGGCGGCACGGCCATGGGCTCGGGTCGCGGCGAGATGCTGGCCCCTGTGCTGGCGCGGGGCACGTTCCACTGGGTCTTCGCGCTGAGCCCGAACGGCCTGAGCACGGCGGAGATATACGCGGCCTGTGACCGGCTGCGGGCCACCGAGGACGTCCCTGAGCCGAGGACCAGCAACCGGCTCATGGCCGCGCTGCGCTCCGGTGACGCCCACGCCCTCGCCTCCTCGCTGGGCAACGACCTCCAGCTGGCGGCGACCACGATCCGGCCGGAGCTCCAGGGCATCCTCGAGGCGGGCATCGGGTTCGGGGCGCTCGCGGGCATCGTCTCGGGCTCGGGGCCCACCGTCGCGTTCCTGGTCGACAGTGCTGAGGGGGCGATCGACCTGGCCGTGTCGCTTACTGCCTCGGGGACCGCTCCGGAAGTACGCCGTGCCACCGGCCCCGTCCATGGCGCCACGGTGATTGCGGCGCCTCACGCCGACTGATGGCCAACCTCATCTCCGTCGAGCGCGCTTCCCTGGCGCTCGGAACGGCCCACGTGCTCGACGAGGTCTCCCTCGGCGTCGCTGGTGGAGACCGCATCGGCGTCGTGGGGCGCAACGGCGGGGGCAAGAGCACGCTGTTGCGCGTCCTGGCGGGGCAGCAGGCCGTCGACTCGGGGCGGGTCGCTCGCACGTCCTCTGCCACGGTGGGCCTTCTCGCGCAGGACGACGTGCTCGCTCCGGAGCACACGGTGCGGGAAGCCGTGGTGGGAGACCTGCCCGAGCACGTCTGGGCCGGCGACGCCCGTGTCCGGGACGTCCTCGCTGGCCTGCTCGGCGGCGTCAGCGCCCCAGCCGTGGGTGGCCTCGACAGCCTTGTCGGCCCGCTCTCCGGCGGGGAGCGCAGGCGCCTCGCCCTCGCCAAGCTCCTCGTGGCCAACCCGGACGTGCTGCTGCTCGATGAGCCCACCAACCACCTCGACGTCGAGGGTGTCGCCTGGCTGGCCGAGCACATCGTCGAGCACCGCTCCACCCCGGACAACGCGGTCGTGGCGATCACGCATGACCGCTGGTTCCTGGATGCCATCTCCAGCCTCACCTGGGAAGTGGTCGACGGGTCGGTCAACGCCTTCGAGGGCGGGTATGCCGCGTACGTCCTGGCCAAGGCCGAGCGGGAGCGCCTCGCCCGGGTGACCGCCGAACGGCGCGACAACCTGCTGCGCAAGGAGCTGGCCTGGCTGCAGCGCGGCGCACCGGCTCGCACCTCCAAGCCGAAGTTCCGCATCGAGGCCGCCAACGAGCTCATCGCCGACCAACCGCCCCCTCGCAATGACGTCGAGCTGGTCCGCTTCGCGACCACCCGCCTCGGCAAGGACGTGGTAGACCTGCTCGACGCGAGCGTGGAGCTCGGAGGCCGCACCCTGCTCGACCGTGTCACCTGGCACCTGGCACCTGGAGAGCGGGTGGGCATCGTCGGCGTCAACGGCTCAGGAAAGTCCACGCTACTGCGGGCCATCGCCGGGGAGGTCCCCCTGTCCTCGGGCAAGCGCAAGGTGGGCGTCACGGTGCGAATCGCCTATCTGTCACAGGAAGTTCGCGAACTTGACCGCTTCGCAGAGTGGCGGGTGATCGAAGCGGTCGAGGACGTGCGGAAGTACACGACCCTCGGCGGCAAAGAGGTCAGCGCCTCGCAGCTGGCCAAGCGGCTGGGATTCCCAGGAGGTCGGCAGCAGACCCGGGTGAGTGACCTCTCCGGTGGCGAACGCCGCCGACTGCAGCTGCTGCGCCTGCTCATGGACGAGCCCAACGTGCTGCTCCTCGACGAGCCCACCAATGACCTCGACATCGAGACGCTCACCTCCCTCGAGGACGTGCTCGACGGATGGGCCGGCACCCTGCTCGTCGTCTCGCACGACCGCTACCTCCTCGAGCGGGTCACCGACCGCGAGGTCGCACTCCTCGGCGACGGCAAGGTTCGCGACCTGCCGGGCGGGGTCGAGCAGTACCTCGAGCTGCGCAGGGCCAGTGGGTATGCCGGCGTGCGCGCCCTGCGCGACGAGGTCCCCTCAGCTGGTGGTTCCGACGCGGCAGCCCTGGGGTCCCCGGCTGGCGCCCAGCCCCGGGCTCGTGCGGCCGAGCAGCTTCGGA
>DASSJT010000096.1:0-14820 GCA_035691065.1 Dermatophilaceae bacterium | reverse complement strand
ACCATCATCCGCCGCCTCCGGATCGACCCCACTCGCCAGGGACAACCCAGCGGCCTCAAACGAGGACGCCCACCCAAGAACCAGATACCGTCAACCATGTCCTGACACACATGTCAGCGATGTCCTGGCACATGACACGAGGTGCGAAGTCGGGGGAGGCGGACGTTTCTCGGGTCGCCCGATAAAGGTGGGCGGCCGGGGACGAGGGTCAGGCCGAGATGACCCCCGCCATCTGGAGCGCGCTCAGCAGTGCGAGGAGCAGGCACACGCCCCCGCCGACGCGACGGATCGTCGAGAGCCGGATCCGAGTCAGCAGCGCACGACCCAGGAGCGCGCCCAGCGCCGAGACCGTCGCCAGCGCGGCGAACGCCCCCACGAAGACCGACAGCCAGTCGTCGTACTTGAGCACCAGCGACGCGGTCAGGATCTGGGAGAGGTCACCCCACTCGGCGAGGAAGAGCACCGAGAACGACACCGCGACGACCTTCCATCCCCGTGCCACCGCCACTGCCTTGTGGGAGAACTCCGCCTCGGTCTCGGCCTCCTCCTCGTCGGCGTGGGACGCACCCCGGAGCAGCAGGAACCCGCCCACCAGGAACATCAGCGTCGCGAAGGCCTCCACGGGCCGCTTCGGCAGCTGCGCCAGCAGGCCGCCCAGCGTCACCGCCACCAGGGTCTGCACGAAGAAGGCCGCGCACACACCGGCCCACACGAGCAGGTGCGGGAACCGGGTCGCCAGCACGAGCGTCGCGATGAACGTCTTGTCGGGCAGCTCCACCACGAAGATCAGCCCGAAGACGATGGCCGCGGTGACGATGCTGAAGGTCATAACGCGTCGACTCTATCCACGGCACCCAATACGCTGCACCGGTGCTCACGACCGGTCGCGCGAGAGAGAGGATGACCGCATGACGCCCATGCCTGGCGCGCCCCTCAACCCCTCCGCCTTGGACCGGTTCGGCTTCTTCGGACCTTCGGGCACGTTCACCGAGATGGCCCTGCAGACCTGGGCCCCAGCCGCAGGCCACGAATGGGTTCCCTATGCCTCGGTGGATGCCGCCCTCGAAGCGGTCCGCGCCGGCGAGGTCGGCCAGGCGATGGTCCCCATCGAGAACTCGGTCGAAGGCGGCGTCAGCGCCACCCTCGACGCGCTCGCCTCCGGCGAGCCGTTGGTGCTGGTGGGCGAGGTGCTGGTCCCGATCACCTTCGTCCTGGCAGCACGACCGGGTATGCCGTTGGGCTCGGTTCGCACCGTCGGCACCCACTCGCACGCCTGGGCCCAGGTCCGCGGCTGGATGGGGCACCACCTTCCCGAGGCGGTCTACGTCCCGACTCTCTCGACCGCGGCGGCAGCCGCGGGGCTCGCGGGCGGCGAGCACCCGGCATACGACGCCGCGGTCTGCGCTCCGGTTGCGGCGGAGAACCATCGCCTGCACGTCCTGGCAACCGACATCGGCGACAACAGCGCAGCCGTCACGCGGTTCGTGCTGGTCGCGCGGCCCGGCCGGCTCCCGGAGCCGACCGGCGCCGACAAGACCACGGTGGTCCTCTACCAGAAGGACGACCACCCCGGTGGCCTCCTGGAGCTGCTGGAGCAGTTCGCCGTTCGCGGCGTCAACATGACCCGGCTGGAGTCGCGGCCGACCAAGGAGGCGATGGGCAGCTACTGCTTCTCGATCGACGTCGAGGGGCACGTCCTCGAGGAGCGGGTGGGCGAGTCGCTCATGGGGTTGCGGCGGGTCTGCCAGGAGGTCCGGTTCCTCGGTTCCTACCCGCGGGCCGACGGCGCCGAGGCGGCAGTGCCGGCATGGACCTCCGACGTGGCGTTCGTGGACGCCCGTTCGTGGCTGCGAACACTTCGGAACCATCGCGACTGACCCTGGAGAAGGCTGTCAACGTGGGCAATGGTCCGGATATGACCCGATTTGTCCGTCTGGGCTTCCTCCGTCTGGCTGCTTCCGGTTGCTGGCAGGTGCGGCCGGTGGAATCCTCCCGTCTGTTCGTGGTTGGTCGACGGCGCCTCACCACAACTGGGGTGACGTCTCCAGCCTTGGCAGCAAAGGACGGGAAGCACACCCATGCCTCGCAAACCAAGGATCTGGCTGGCGGCCATCGCCGTCGCGGCCCTGTCAGTCACCGGCGTGACCGGCACGCTCGTCTACCTGGAACACCAGCGCGACGCGCGTGAGCTCGGCGAGCCGGAGTTCCCCAGCAGCCTCGGGAAGCACCTCGAGAAGCTGAAGGAGTCCATCCCCGGCAAGGGCGGCGAGTCCGAGGAGGGCCCGGGGTCCAGCGCCGACGCGGCATTCAACGAGCGCGCGTACCCGGGCACGACGATCTCGGTCGGCCAGATGGACGCCGCCCGCACCTCGTGGGCCCGCGCGTCCCAGCGCAAGATCAAGCCGACGGGCTCGTGGCAGCTGGTGGGCCCCAGTGAGGCGCTCTACCCCGCGTCACCGCTGCGGGACAGCTCCAGCTACGTCCCGAACGCGTACGTCGCCAGCGGCCGCACCACGGACGCCGCGATCGCCAAGACCTGCGAGCCCGGGAACTGTCGCCTGTATGTGACTCCCGCTGGCGGTGGCGTGTGGCGCACCGACGACGCCCTCGCGGCAACGCCGACTTGGGTGTATCTGGGTGGGCCGCTGGGCATCAACGCGGCCGGAAGCGTGACCATCGACCCGACCGACGCCGACACCGTGTGGGTCGGCACCGGTGAGGCGAACACCTGTGGCTCTGGCTGCGTCGCCGGCGTGGGCCTCTACAAGTCCACGGACGCGGGCGCGCACTGGTCCGGGCCGCTGGGGAAGGACCAGCTGGGCGGCAAGGGCATCGCCGAGATCGCGGTCGACCCGTCCACCCCGAACGTTGTCTACGCGGCCACGACCACCGCGCTGCGCGGCATGTCGTCGGTGTGCTGCAGCGGCGTGACCCGACCGGTGCCGGGCGCGGCCCAGTGGGGCCTGTACAAGTCGACCGACGGCGGCACCACGTGGAGCTTCATCCACAACGGAAGCGCCAACAAGGCCGACTGCCACGGCGATGCCGCCGAGTTCGCCAACACGTCCACATGCTCGCCGCGCGGGGTGCGTGCCTTCGAGATCGACCCGTCCAACCACCAGATCCTGTATGCCGGCTCGTACGCCCGTGGGATCTGGCGGTCGCCGGACGCTGGTGCGACCTGGACCCAGATCAAGCCGTCCCTGAACGCCAGCGTGATCCAGACCAGGCCCGCGTTCGACGTGGTCAAGCTCGCGGACGGCCGGAGCCGGATGTACGTCGTGGAGGGCAACACCGGCAACCCCGCTGCCCAGTTCTCCCGCAGTGACGACGTCGCCACGGGCACGCCCGCGTTCACCACGCTGAGCAACTCGAGCGTCTCGAGCCCGGGCTACGCGACGTACAACATCTGTGGTGGCCAGTGTTGGTACGACCTGTTCGTGACGTCTCCTGACTCCAACCCGGACATGGTCTACGTCGGCGGCTCCTACGCCTACGGCGAGCGGTTCTCGAACAAGCGAGGGGTCGTGATGTCCCGCGACGCCGGCGTCTCCGCCACGGACATGACGATGGACGCCACGGACCCGGTGCACCCGAACGGCCTGCACCCCGACCAGCACTCCCTCGTCGTCAACCCCAGCGACGCGGGCCAGTTCTTCGAGACCAACGACGGCGGCATCATGCGCTCGGACGGCAGCTTCGTCGACCGCAGTACCGACTGCGCCAGCCGGGGTCTCTCGCCTACCCGGCTGGCCCGCTGCCAGCAGCTGCTCTCCTCCATCCCGGGCAGGCTCACCGGGATCAACAAGGGCCTGTCGACCCTGCAGTTCACCAGCCTGAGCGTCAGCCCGGCCGACAGCACCCTGCTGCAGGGCGGTACACAGGACAACGGCACCTGGGAGAACAAGGGCAAGATCGACCCGTGGGTCAACACCATGATCGGTGACGGCGGCGCCTCGGGCTGGGACGTCGCCCGTCCGGAGTTCCGCTTCCACAACTTCTACGACGTCTCCACCGACGTCAACTTCAACAGTGGAAACATGGCCGACTGGATCTGGACCGCGGACCCGCTCTACGGCATCCCCGGCAACCAGTTCTACGCACCCGTCATCAGCGACCCCGTGGTGAGTGGAACGATGTTCGCTGGAACCGGCTACACGGTGCACCGCACCAAGACCTTCGGGCTGGGCGACCGCTCCGTGGCCGAGGCGAGTGCCATCTGCAACGAGTGGACCGGTTCCTATTCCGACCCGTGTGGTGACTGGGCCGAGCTCGGGTCGACCCGGCTGACGTCGGGCGACTGGGGCAGCCGGGCGGGCGGCGCCGTCGTCGCTGTGGAGCGGTTCGCCGGTGACACCCACACCGCCTGGGCGGCCACGAGCACCGGCCGGGTCTTCGTCACCCACAACGTGGACGCCGACCCGCCCAGCGCGGTGACGTGGACCCGCGTCGACGACGACTCGTCGGCCTCGCCCAACCGGTTCGTCACCAGCATCTGGGTGCCGAACGGCTCGCAGGCCTACATCTCCTACAGCGGCTTCGACTCCGCGACGCCGTCCACACCGGGACACGTCTTCCAGGTCAAGCTGTCACCAGATGGCACGACCTCGACGTGGTCGAACCTCTCCTACGACTTCGGCGACCTGCCGGTCAACGACCTGGTGCAGGACAGCGTCAAGAAGGACCTGTACGCCGCAACCGACTTCGGCGTCCTGCGGCTTCCGCTCAACACCTCGTCGTGGATCCCGGCGGCGACCGGGCTGCCCAACGTCGAAGTCGCCGGGCTCACGATCGCGGGCAAGGACCGGGTGCTGTATGCCGCGACGCACGGCCGGTCAGCGTGGAAGGTCACGCTGCCCTAGGCCGAGAGTCGCTGGCCGAAAGGCGCCGGCCGTGAGGCGCAGTCTGGAAGGTGCCGGCCGGAAGGCGCCGGCCCGAAGGCAGTGTCCGGAAGGCAGCGTGCGGAAGAGGATTCGACCCGACGGGAGGGAACCGGGTCCTGGGCGGACGCCAGCCGCCCAGGACCCGGCACGCCCGGTTCGTGCGGGTGTGGCCTCGGCCACAAGGGTTCCGCACAGGCGCACGGGGACTTGCGAGCCTGCTTAGGCAAGCCTTACCTTTGACGCGATTACGAAACACCTCCGTGTCGAAATTAGGTACCCATGCTGTTCAGCAACGCGCTCATCGGACTGCGCGAGGGCCTCGAAGCGGCCCTCGTCGTCGTGATCCTCGTGGCCTTCCTCGTCAAGACCGAGCGTCGGTGGGCGCTCAAGTACGTCTGGGCCGGTGTGGCCACGGCAGTGGCCCTGTCAGTCGCCCTGGGCGCCGTCCTGACCTATGGCACGAGCCAGCTGACGTTCGAGTCGCAGGAGCTGATCGGCGGCAGCGCCAGCATCGTCGCAGTGGCCTTCGTCACCGGCATGGTGTTCTGGATGCGCACCGCTGCCCGCTCGATCTCCGGTGAGCTCAAGGGCCGGCTCGACCGGGCCCTCGACGTGGGGGCCTGGGCCGTGGCCCTCGTCGGCTTCCTCGGCGTCGGCAGGGAGGGCCTGGAGACGGCCCTGTTCTTCTACGCGAGCGTCCAGACGGCCGGAGCGGGCACGACGCAGCCGCTGATCGGTTTCGTCATCGGCATCACCGCCGCTGTCGCCATGGGCGTGGCGATGTACAAGGGTGCGATCCGGATCAACCTGTCGAAGTTCTTCCGCTACACCGGCGTGCTGCTGGTCGTCGTGGCCGCCGGGATCCTCGCCTACGGGATCCATGACCTGCAGGAGGCCGGTGTGCTCCCCGGCCTGAACACCCTCGCCTTCGATGTCAGCGGCGCTATTCCGCCCGACTCTTGGTACGGCACCCTCCTTCGCGGCACGGTGAACTTCACCCCGGCAACAACGGTGCTCCAGGCCATCGCCTGGGTCCTCTACACGGGCGTCGTGCTGACCCTCTTCCTGCGCCCGCAGTCCCGCAAGGCGCCGGCGGCTACGGCCCGGTCAGAGGCCAAAGCCGCCGCGGACGACACGAAGGCCTCGAGCTCGGCCGCCTGAGCGGTCAGTCCTCGCCGCCAAGGGAGGGCGGCGACCGTGAGCACCGGGACGTCCGGTGCACGAAACACTAGGAGAACCATTGCGCACCAATGCGATTCGTGCTGCCCTCGTGCTGCCGATCCTGCTCGTCGCCACGGCATGCGGCGAAGAGGGCGAGGTCTCGGACGGCGCCGGCGCTGCTGCCAACGCGAAGACCGCCATCACCGTCGAGGCGACTGACACCGCCTGCACCCTGTCGGCCACCGAGGCGCCCACCGGCAGCATCGCGTTCACCGTCACCAACAAGGGCTCGAAGACCACCGAGTTCTACCTCTACGAGGGCGACAAGGTCGTGGGCGAGGTGGAGAACATCTCTGCCGGCCTCACCCGAACCCTCACGGTGGACGCCGAGAAGGCGGGCAGCTACCAGACCGCCTGCAAGCCCGGCATGAAGGGCGACGGCATCCGCGGTGCCTTCACCGTCAAGTGATGCGGGTTCTCCCGCGCTACGGCGCGCTGGCGGTGGCGCGGGCCGCGGCTTCCTGCGGCGGGCCATAGGGGCCGCGGACACCGGCCCCTAGAGCTCTCCGGAGCGAGCCATCACCGTCGACGCATCCGACCCCGCGCGTGAGGTATCGCGCACCACGGCCCCGGCCGGGGCGGTCGAGTTCGCGAACGCCAACACGGGGACGAAGGTCACCGAGTTCTACGTCTACGCCGAGGGCGGCGGCGCGGTGGGCGATTTCGAGAACCTCCGTGAGTTAGTGCCGCGGCGGCTGGTCTTGTGACCGGTGTGAACGACAGGTATGCCGTCGGCGCGGCTCGCGCCGACCACCCCGGCAGGGGGTGGTTGCGTCCTGGCCACGCAGTCCCGTTCCGTTACCCCCGGCAGGCAAGGCCAGGTGCGGCCGAGGCGGCGAGGCGCGAGGAGCCAGTGGGACTCGACGGATCTCCACAGCAGCCGAATTACCGGCGCGTCGTGCTCACCCCACACTTATCGGCGAATAGCCCCAAAATGACGCCTCACGTACCCCGGCCCTCCCTGTTGACGGCGAAGATTCGATTCCTTCAAGCCACGCTGCAGCAACTGGCTGGCCGTCACGTGTCGACGACGCTCGAACAGGAAGCCATAGCGACGGCTCGGTTTCCAGTGGTCATCGCCACGAGGGGGTTGTGAGGGAGGCTAGCAACTGGGTGAACGCTTCGTGGGGTGCGCGGTCGTCGAGGGTGATGCGGGGGTCGGTGTTCAGCTCCTTCTCGACTCGCGCTAGGTCGAGCGGGCGTTGGCCTCGGACCGGCCTCCGAAGTACGAGCGGCCAGCGGAGCCGGCGTCGTTCATACCGTTGGAGCCGCTGGTGCGGCAGTTCCTGGCGGCGACGCCGGACATGCCGGCCACGGTGATCGGCGAGCAAGGCCTCTCTGGGATCATGACGCTACTTTCGTATCGCCCGACTCGTCATCAGCGTGCTTCGATAGGGCCGTCTTGAGGGCGTTCTGAGTGTCAGTCGAAGCTTCATTGAACACATGCTTGTTGATGAGTTCCATGATCTCTCTCATTTTCTGGGACACATGAGGGCCGAAATATCCTGGCACACGAAACAATCCAACTAGGCCGTCATACACGACACTAAGGGTGGTTCCTTCACTGACGTCCCACCCTCTCTGCTCCCAAAGGTCTAGGAGGTTGTTGAGATGATTCTCAATCCCTCCGATGAGGGTGACAACCTTGGGATTGTCACCCTCCAGAAGGTTGGTCTGGCCGAACTGTTTCAGCTTCGCCTCGAAACTGAGCTGAAGGCCGCTGAGGATCAGCATCTGCTCATGGAAGCCCGACGCCTGTTCTTTCGTGAGCCTTCGCGTGCCCCTCACGTCTTCGCGCTGAGCCGCGGGATACGTCTTTACGTCAAGGCCAAGGCTGCGGAGGTTGCGGCGGACAGGCTTTACGTCGTTGTACAGCAGCACAAGGGACGCCAGCTCATCGCGGAGTTTGTCATTGTTTGCACGACGCTGCTCGCGCTCCTTCTCCCTGAGGGCCAGGTTCCCCTCGCGCTCGCTCTCCCTGAGCGCGAGGTTTCGCTCGCGCTGCTTCTCCAGGCCATCGAGCTTACGCTCGCGAACCTTCTCACTGCGCTCATGCTTCCACTCGCGCTGCTTCGTGATGGCCTGCCATAGAAAGGCTAGCGCGCCTCCCAGCACGCCGACTGGCCGCATGACCCCGGCTCAACTCCCGCGCATCGATGATGGCGCCGTCCTCGCTGGCGTGAAGGCCACGCCCTACGGGTGGCCTCTGGCCAGCCCTGACCCCAGCTCCGGGCGGCACCCCGGCAGGGACCCGGGAGCGGGACCCAACAAATTCAGGTCTCTACGGTTTCAGGGGATTGCCAGTCGAGCAATCCTTCAGAGATGACTTGTTGACTTGGCGGCTGGAGCCGGTCAAGGTGTTGCAGATGGAGGGTGGCCGTCGCCCAGTCCACAACTTCGTCGTCTTGGTAGCCCAGCAGAGTCGACATCCTTTGCGTGAATAGGGTTGAGGACGATTACGTCTCCACTGGTGGCGACCGACGCATTAGGCACAGCGGTCGGTCTGGAAGCCCTTCAGGAGTTCGCGAGCGACTTCCAGTCCTCGATCCGCTCGGCGATCAGAGCCGCTCGGGCATGGTTGTCGCGTCCGTCCAGGACGGCGAGGTCGTCGGCCTCGGCGCGCAAGTAGACGCCTGATGTCCGGGCGTTGAGGGTGGGATCGGCGTCCGACCGGGTGGTCCAGTAACCGGAGGCGCGGTCCACGGTCTCAAGCCTGATCTCCCCGGTGCCGTAGATCGCCGGTGCGTTCGGGTGGCGGGGACGCTCGCCCTTCCAGGCGTAGTAGATGCCCGCGGGGCCCTTGATCTCCTTGGCCGCCTCGCTCCAGTAGCGGGAGGACAGGGTGCCGTCCTCCTGCCAGGCGCGACCGTTCACCTCCAGCATGCGGTCGCGATCGCGTGAGATGCGCAGCAGACTCACCGCGGAAGGCTCCAGGGTGCTCCGCTCGGTCAGCGAGAACTGCCACCACAGCCCCTCGATCCGGGAGAGACCGCCGATGTCCTCGATCGCCTTGCGCAACTTCTGGTTGACGGCCTTGACCTCGACGGCCTTGGTCGCGTCGCCGTACCGGACGCAGGTCAGGCCAAGTAGATCGGTCGGCAGCTTCGCGCCGTTAGCGTGCAGGATGAAGGTGCGCTCCATGCCGAGGACGCCTCCGAAGAGCCCGGCCTCGAAGACGACGTTGTCACGCGGGGAGGCCTGGCCGGCGGCTGCTGCATCGGCGTCGGAGGTGGCCGCCTCGGCGCTGGTCCAGTCGTCCTGGGCGAAGACGAACGCGGCGAAGTCGACCTCGCGAGTCAGTTCGACCAGGCGCCCGAGGGTGGTGGTACCGGGATTGAAAGTCGCCGTCCACGGCTCGACGTCCGCGACGTCCTCGAGCCCGCGGGTCAGCGCCTGGAGCAGCTTCGCCTGCTTGCCCGACGAACCCAAGAAGATGCGGGGCTTGGCCATCGGTCCTCCCACTTCAGGTCGACGGTGCTCTGCGGTCGCAGCGTATCGAAGCAGTCTCCGGCGGGCGGGTGCGGGGCAGCGCCGCGGCTGGGTTGTCGTCGTGGCCGAGCGTCGTGGCGCTGCCCGGTCCGATTCCAGGCTCAGCCATCTCTTCGCCTTCGGCGTCTTGGGTCGACGCAGAGACCCGAGCCAATGCATCGCACGCGGTTGTGTCCCGCTCATGCCGCCGTCGGCGCGGGCCTGCCATGGTCAGAAGCCACGTCATTCCGCCGCCCTTCTGTTGTCAAGACGACGGATTCGGCTCGTTGGAGTGTGAGCCGGCGCTTGTCGCCGTCAAGGTCGTTCGTCCGGTGGGGCCCTCCACCTTGGCGGCTCCGGCGCGTCGGCGCGTGGGCTGGGGAGCCGAGCCCGGTCGGGGGTGGGCGTGAGCCCTGGCGGCCGGTAGCGTGGTGGGTGCGGGTCCGGGAAGTGGCTGATCCGAAGTGTCGATGTGCGGGGGCACGTCGACCGCGCTGGATGTCAGAGGCGCCCCGCAGTGCCCTCCCGGGCCCGTGCTCGTCTCCCGTTGGGCGTCGGTGACCAGCTGTCGGAAGATGGCGTCGGAGATCCTGCGTTTGAGGCACCGGATGTCCTCGAGGGGTTTCTTGCCCTCGGCTCGCTTGCGCCGGTAGTAGGCCCTGCCGTCGGTGTCGAGGCGAATCTGGCTGATCGCGGCGATGTGGATCATGTGGTTCACCCGGCGGTCCCCGGCCCGGGAGAGCCGGTGCCGGTTCTGCTCACCGGAGGAGGCGTCCAGGGGCGCGGTCCCGGTCCAGGACGCGAACCGGTTCCGGTCGGCGAACCGGGCGACGTCTCCGACGTCGGCCAGGACCCAGGATGCGACGACGGGCCCGACCCCGGGGATGTCCATTAGGTGCGAGCCGCGGGCGAGGACCAGCGCTTTGAGCTCGGCGGTGGCCTTGTTCATCTTCGCCTCGACCGCGACCAGCTCGGCAATCTCCTCGGCCGCGATCCGGCGGCGGGTCTTGCCGGCGACATCGCGTGGGCGCACCGAAGCAAGCATGGCCTTGGCCTGGCCGGTGGTGAGGTCCTTCTTGGCCTGTCCCGGAAGGAGCTCCGCGAGCAGGGCTTGCAGCCGGTCCACGGTCTGGACCCGGCGCCGGGTCAGGGCCTCGCGCCGCTCGACCAGCAGCCGCAGCGCCTCCAGCTCGCCGTCGACCTGCAGCACCCGCAGGCCCTTGGTGCGCACCGCGACCATCGCAATCGAGTGGGCGTCATGGGCGTCGGTCTTGCGGTTGTGCCCGGTGTCGAACAGCCGGACCCGGGCGGCCAGCTTGGCCGGGTCATCGATCACCTGCTCGCCGGCTTCCAGGAGCCGCTGCGCCAGCGGGCGACCGACACCGTTCGCACCCTCGACCGCCCACCCTCGCGTGGGCCAGGACTTCGCGTAGGTCCGCATCTAGGAGAACCCGGCCCGATCAGTGGTGAACCGCCCCGAGCCGACATTCTCTCGTGGTCGTCGACGACCTCGATCGTCGCCGACAGCTTATGGGGATCGACCCCGATGACAACGTGCTCCATGTCCTGCTCCCACCTGTGGTCGTGACGATGGACGGCGAGGTGGGCAGTGCTACTACGAGCAGGGCAGTCCCTTCTTGAGCCACGCCTCGTCACGGTGAACGACGGACCGCAGACCGATAGTGAGCCACACCGACAACGCTGGTGGGCAGCCGCATGGAGAGCCGCCCGCCGATCACTTGGACCGAGTCTGGCCGGACACCGGTCCTGCGTGAATCGTCTAGTAGCCGCGGGTGACGCTGGCCGCTCTCAGCAAGCGTCCGCAATTGCCGCGACTGCGCTGCTGCCAAGCGAATTCGGTCCGGGTGAGCATCGCGGGTGTGGCGCGCGCCCGAGCTGCATCTAACCCGCGATGCTTCCGAGTCGGCAGCTCCTGGAATGCGCTGCCGTCGCAGCCCGCCAGGGCGCCTCAAGCGTGATCGCGGCTGCCCGCTTCGGTCTGGGCGAGCAGATTGAGCAGCTGGCCGACCGTTCGCTGCCGGAGCAGGGCCTCGGGCAGGGGCTGATCGCCTTGGATCCGGTAACGGTTGCGTCGGCCGTCCTTGTCCTTGAGCACGTAGCCTGCTTCCACCAGATCAGTGACGATGCCGAATGCGGCGCGCTCGGTGATGCCGAGGGTGGCCGCGATCTCGCGTAGGCGCACGCCTGGGTCGCGGGCGATGCACAGCAAGGCCTGAGCGTGGTTGGTCAGGAAACCCCAAGGCATGACCCACGACGATACCGGAACTTCGAATCAAGGAAAATATTTGCTAGTTTCATAGATCCAACGTACTGTCAGTAGTGGAACCGGCCTACGGGCTACGCAGGCCGCTTCACCACCAGGAAGGCACATCATGCGCTGCACACGCATCGCGCTCTACGACATCAAGTCCGGCTCCTTCGACGAGGTCGTCAGCCAGGCCAAGGCCGGGATCGTGCCGCTGTTCCAGAAGAGCAACGGCTTCGTGTCCTACGGGGTTGCCCAGATCGACAAGGCGACTTTCGCCTCGCTCAGCACGTGGGAAACCCACGAGCAGGCCAACGCGGCCACCGCCAAGGCCGCCGACTGGGTGAAGACAAACAGTCGAGACCGTTTCTCGCTCCGCGAGAACTACGTCGGCGACCTAGCCATCGACGTCGGCTCTGCCAAGCCAGTCGAGCTCGCCCACTGATCCACCCCGTCGTATCGAGCCCCGCCGCAACCACGGCGGGGTTCGCTGCATCCCGCCCAGGCGCCCCGGCCCCGGCACCGGGACGCTGGGGACAGGCCATCGGCGAAGACTCTCTGTTCCTCGTCGGCCCTTCGGTTCTCCGAGGCGCCACTCCGGACGCGGCTCACCAGCGGAGGAAACTTCCAAGCGCTAGATACGCAAAGCAGTCTCGGATCGCCAACGACGGCATCCACACGCAATGGCGGGTCGTCCCGGCCAGGACATGCCGTCACGCGCGGCCAGGCCTACAGGGACAGGGCCTCGATGAGATGGCTCGGTCCGCCCTAACGGTCGACGACCTCGAACCCAGCGACCTACCTGACGTACGGCCGGCACGGGAGTAGAGCGCAGATGACGACCCGGTCAACCCCGGCGGTGCGCTGGTCCGGGCCGCGGCCAACTGACCAGAACGGCCGGCACCACCAGACTCACCGCCGTATGAACAACCCCAAGAGCACCCCATCACCCCCCAATTCCGACCGGCGACCCCACCCCGTGGCAGCGACACCCGAAGGGCTCCTAGGCAGTTCTCCAACATGCGGATTTGCCGCGATCCGCGCGGTCGCGTAGGTGAGTCTTTTCGCCGCGTAAAGCGGGCCCAGATACGGCTACCCCGCCTTGGACTTGGACGGAAGACCGTCAGGACGACGCGCCGAGTCGGTGTCGCACCACCCTCCGGCGCAGGGTCGGAGACGCCTCGACCTCGTAGCCGGCCTCGAGGAAGACCTGGAGCAGCCCGACCGACGCCTCGTCCCAGATCACCAACTTCCCCGGCGGTGGCTCGGTGGGGTAGCCCTCGAGGAGGCGAGCGCCGACCTGTCCGCCGTACTCGACGGTTGCGGCGGCGAGCTCGTACATCAGCCCCTGTCGACGGAAGCCCTTACGCACGACGAAGCAGGTGACCGACCAGACGCCCTCGAGGTCGGGGTCCATCCGCATCCACGACTTCTGCCGGGCCCAGATCCTCGGGTAGTTCGCCCGCGGCTCGACCGCGACCCAGCCGGCCGGCTCGCCGTCGAGGTACCCAACGAGGCCGGACGTGGGGCCGCTCGTGCCGCAGCCGGCTTGCTCCAGAAGCGCGGCCTCGCGCTGCTTCTGGGTCGTGTCGCGCCAGATCCAGCCCGGGACCTTGAGCGCCTGGCAGCGGCACTTGCGGGCGCCGCCGGCCTCGAACACGGCCTCGAGGTCCTCGCTCGTCGCGTCGTTGGCCGGTCGCCAGCTGAACTCGGGCACACCGCGAGACTAGTGGCGGGCCGCCGCCAGTAACGACGCCGTGACAGTCGATCCGTGACCTCGTCGAAGCGCCACACCGCTGCGACTGTCTATCCCACGAGACCAGGCGGTCTGGGCTGCCTGAGCCAGCTCGGAGTGCGACTCTTCGATCTTGAGGTCAGGTGCCAGGCCTTGCAGGGGCTGCACCAGTAGGACCCAGTCGGAGACTTCCGACCATGTGACCGACAGGAATCCTGAATCGCATGTAGGGCGCGCTCCGCAGCCCACTGGCTTGGATAGGACTTCTTCGAGCAGTCGAGCACAGCGACCGTTCCTAAGGACGCATGCTCAGCTGGCTCATATCCAGCCCGGCACGATGGGTGCGCGGCTGAAGCCGCTCGGCCCGGTTCGGAGCGTGTCTTCTCCGTCTGACGAGAGGAGGTTACCGACAAACTCCGTTCCATGGCCAGCGTCCACAGCGCACTGTCGCCGCGCGTCAATCCGCCGCGTCTACAGCACTGGTGTCGAGACGAGTGTCACGATCGTTGATGCTCGCTGGGTGAGTCGTGCCCCCGAGCCGTAGGTGCGCACCCCTACACCTCCTCGTCACCATGCCGAGGCACACCCTTGACAAGAATTGTTGTCAAGAGCATGGTGGCGATGTGCAGGACGTCGAAGTCATCGAGAGCGCGGAGGCGGCCGCCGCCGCGCTGGATCCGGTCCGGGCCCGACTGCTCGGCGAGCTGGCCCGACCGGCCTCCGCCGCCGGGCTCGCCGCCCGAGTCGGCATCGCGCGCCAGAAGGTCAACTACCACCTCAAGGCGCTCGAGGCGCACGGCCTGGTGGAGCTGTCCGGCGAACGCCGGCACGGGGGCATCATCGAGCGGGTACTGCAGGCATCGGCGGCGTCCTACGTCGTGTCGCCGGCGGCCCTCAGCGCGTCCGCGGCCAACCCGGACGCCAACGCGGACCACTTGTCGGCAAGCTACCTCGTCGCGCTGGCCGGTCGGCTGGTCCGCGAGGTCGGCGCCCTGGCGCGCCGGGCCGGCGCGTCCGGCAAGCGCCTGCCGACCCTGACCATCGACACGCAGATCGGCTTCCGGTCGGCCGCCGACCGGGCTGCCTTCGCGGATGACCTGACCGCGGCGGTGCTCGACCTGGCCGCTCGCTACCACCACGACGACGGGCGCCCGCACCGGCTCCTCGTCGCCGCCCACCCCCTTCCTGAGGAGAACCCATGAGCACCACCCCGAACGTCCCGTACCGCCTGGAGTTCAGCGTCGAGG